>DATHVR010000158.1:0-23611 GCA_035461175.1 Acidimicrobiia bacterium
CTGGGCGACCTCCTGTGGCGGTAGGGAAGAACCCGTTTTGTGGGTCGGAAATGACGCTGCAGCGTCATTTCCGACCCACAAAACGGGTTCTTCCCTACCGCCACAGGAGGTCGCCCAGGCCCGAGGCGCGCGCGACCGAGCGGGTGATCGCCTGGCGGATCACGGCCTCGGATCCCACCAGCCACACCCTTTTCTTGGCCCGGGTCACGGCCGTATACAGCAGCTCCCGGGTCAGGAGGCGTGACTCTTCGTCGGGGAGGACCACCACCACCTGGTCGAACTGTGACCCCTGACTCTTGTGGATGGTCATGGCGTGGACGGTGGTGTGTTCGGTGAGGTGGCTGAGCGGGAACGTGCGCAGCTCGCCCCGCTCAAACACGGCCTGCATCCGCTCCTGGGGCCCCACCGCCACTCCGATGTCGCCGTTGTAGAGGTCGAGGTTGTAGTCGTTGCGGGTGATCATCACCGGCCGCCCCGGATACCACTCGCCCTTCCAGCGCAGGCCCGGATAGCGCTCGTCGAGGGCCGACTCGATTTGGCGGCTCCAGCCCGAGACACCGGCAGGCCCCTGGCGGTGGGCGCACAACACTGCCACCTCGCCGAGAGCGGCCAGGGCCCCGGTGGCGTCGTGGTGCTGGGCCAGGTCGACCAGCCGGGCCCGCTGGTCGACGACCGTCGCCCACAGCTCCTCGAAGTCCCCACCGGCCGGATCCTGCACCCAGCGGAGCTGGTCACCGTCCCTCAGTAGGTCCAGGGCGCTGGAGTCGTCGCCCCGGCGGACGGCATCGGCGAAGGAGGCGATGCGGCTGTCCTCCTCGAACCGGTACACCCGCTCCAGTACCGTCACCCGCTCCCGGATCGGGGCGGCCGGAGGGTCGGGGTCGGCGGCGGGACCGACGATGTCGGCCAGCACGGTGCCGGCCTCGATCGACTCCAACTGGAAGGGATCGCCTACCAGCACCACCGTGGCGTCGTCACGCACCGCCCCCAGTAGTCGGGACGCCAGCGGCAGCGACACCATCGACATCTCGTCGACGATCACGAGGTCGTGTGGGAGGCGATTGTGCTCGTTGCGGGCAAAGCGGTTCCGGCCCCACGTCCACCCGAGCAGCCGGTGGATAGTGCTCGGGTTGACCTGGGCGAGGGTCTCGCTCACGGCCGGATCGCCGGTGGCGGCCGCCTGGTCGTGGAGGGCCTCGCCGAGGCGGGCCGCCGCCTTGCCGGTGGGGGCGCAGACCGCCACCAGCGGGAATCGCTCCGGGTCGGCCTGGGCCATGGCCACCAGCAGCGCCCCGATGGTGTGGGTCTTGCCGGTCCCGGGACCCCCGGCGATCACGGCCAGCTTCCCCCCGACCGCCTGCAGGGCGGCCCGGTGCTGGCTGGTCGAATCGCCGAGTAGAGTCTCGAGCCGCCCGCCGAGCTCGGGCCCGACTGGCGCCTGGGGAACCTCCAGGCGGGATCGGATCAGGTCCGCCACCTGCTGTTCGAAGCGGTAGTAGCGCTCCAGATACAGGCGGTCGTCGACCAGCACCAGCGGGTGGCCTTCGGAGCCGTCGCCGACCAGCCGGCTCCCGGCGACGGCCGTAGCCCACGCCTCCGGGTCGGGCCAGGGGAGAGCCTCGATCTCTTCCGGGTCGGTGCGGTCGACCACCACCGCCTCCCGCAACGTCGGTAGCCGCACGCACACGTGGCCGTAGCGGGTGGAGCGGACCGCCAGCGCCGCCGCCAGCATCACGACTTCGTCGGCCTCGTCGTGGAGGCGGGCCACGGTCCGGGCGGCGGTGATGTCGAGGGGGCCGAGGACGCCGGCGTCGTTGAATTCGGCCAGCAGCCCCGTGGCGTGCACCACCGTCAGGGGGCCGTGGGCGGCGAGGCGGGTGCGCTCGGTCATGAGCCCCCTCCGGCCAGCAGATCCGACAGCGAAACGATCATCTCGGGCGGCGGCTGCCAGCGCGTCACTCCGCACCGCTCGCCGTCGATCACGGGAGTGTCGGGGCCGATCATGCCCCGCACGAACAGGTAGCGGGATCCGCCCAGGTTGGCGGCCGGGTCGTAGCCGGGAAGCCGCCACTGGAGGTAGCGATGAAGTGCCACCTGATACAGCGTGGCCTGGAGCACGTAGCGGTGACTCACCATCTCTCCGGCCAGGATCGATGGTCCGTAGTCGGCCGGCCCAGCTACCGGTCCCACCGCCGGGAGGGCGTTGGTCTTGTAGTCCATGACTATGTAGCGGTTGTCGGGCAGCACCCCCACCAGATCGATCGCCCCGCTCATGAATCCGCGGAAGGGGAGGGTGGTGGCGGCGAGCAGATGGTCGACATAAGCCCGGTAGGGATCGTCGGCGGCCAGGTGGTCGGCCATAACGGCTCCGATGTCGGCCAGGGTGACGGGGTCGTGTCCGGTGCACACCGGCAGCTCGAAGACCAGCTCGCGCGCCAGGCCCCCGGCCTCCAGGTCGGCCAGCGTGACGGCGTCGTCCTCAGGGCCGAGGGGGGTGGCGATCGCCTGCACCAGTCCTGTCGTCAGCCCGGCGGTGTCGAAGTCCCAGCCCGTCCGGGTCGTCTCGGTCGTCACCAGGTCGGTCAGCGCGCCTTCCAGGCCGGGGTCGTCGAAGCGGACCCTCTCCAGCACGTCATGGACCAGGGTGCCGAAGCGGGCCCCGGCCGGGAGTTCGGCCAGGGGGAGGAGGGGCGCCGCAACCACCGGCTCCGCCTCGCCCTCGGGCAATGTCTCGGTCTCGTCGGCGCGGGGCAGGTGCTCGGCCCGTTCGTCGGCGGGGGTGAGGGGCTGGTCGGCCGACAGCGACGAAAACGACACCCGCCGCCAGGTGGGGTCGGTGGTGCGGGCGAAGCGGGCCACCTCCAGCTCGACCGGCACCCGGGGTTGGGGCCGGTAGGGGACGTGTCCAGGGAGTCCCGTCAGAGTCGATACCTCGATGGTCCCGTTGCTCGCGGCGGCCAGGCCCGCCGGGGTTCTCCCCTCGCCGGTGAGCAGCTCGGTGATCTTGGCCCGGTCGATGGCGGCGTGGTTCTCGACCCACCAGACCTCCAGGTGGTGCTGGGCACGGGTCAGGGAGACATACAAGAGCCGGTTCTCCTCGTCGGCGTCTTCGGCTTCGGCCAGGTCGCGATTCTGGGCGAAACCCGGCCAATCCGGGCCGCCGACGTCGATCAGGCGCCGGCGGGGCGTGTCGGTCGTGGCGCTTCCGGGTTCGTGGAACACCGGGAAGTCGGGAGTCCCGGAAGGCACATCCCAGGCGTAAGGGACCAGGACCACCGGGTACTGCAGACCCTTGGCGGCGTGGATGGTCTGGACGGTGACGGCGTCGGCGTCGGTTTCCAGGCGCCGCTGGCGGGAATCGGGCTCCTCGGCGCGGCGGGCATCCCGGGCTGCCGCCTCCTGCATGGCCGTCTCCAGCCACGCCGTGAGCGAGCCCTGGCGTCCACGGCGGGAAGCGGCATGCATCTCCTCGGCGATGTGGACCAGGTCGGTGAGCAGGCGTTCGCCGTCGGGTTCGGCGAGGATTCGGCCGGTCAGGTTCGTGTCACGGTTGAGCTCGGCCAGCAGGGTCGGCACACCTCCCACCTGGAGGGAGTCGTGCCATCCCCGCATCCGTCGTTGCAGGTCGAGGGCGTCCTCGTCGTCGAGGGCGGCCAGGTCGGAGAGCGGCATGCCGACCAGGCAAGTGGTGGCCGCCATCCGGACCAGGCCGAGCCGGTCGGGGCGCTCGACCGCCATCAGGAAGCGGCGCCAGTCCTCGGCGGCGGTCGTGATCAGGACCGAACCGTTGCGGGCCGCCACCGAGGGGACCCCCCGGGTCCCCAGGCATTCGCGCACCCATTCCACCTGGCTCCGGGTCCTGCACAGCACGGCGATGTCGGCCGGTCCGAGGGTTCGGTCTTTTTCGGGCACGGTGATCGATCCGTCGAGGAGGCGCACCACCTCGTTTGCGACGTCGTCGGCCACGGCCTGGCGGCAGTCACCGACCAGGTAGAAGCCGTCCTGCCGGCAGGCGATATCCAGGTCTGAGGCGACCAGCCGGAGGCGGAGGGGAGCGGAGAGGCCCCGCAGGCGCGCTTCGGGATAGGCGGCGGTGACCGGCCGGTAGGCGATGGCCTCGTCGCCGAAGGTGGTCCCGGCGAAGAGTACGTCCAGGGCCGCCACCAGGGGGCCGTCGCTGCGCCAGTTGATGGCCAGCGTCCGGTGGGCCGAGGCGCCCCGCACCGCCGCCAGGTACGACTCGATGTCGGCGCCGCGGAATGCGTAGATGGACTGTTTGGGGTCGCCGATCACCACCAGGCGGGAGTCGTCGAAGATGCGGCGGATGATCTGCCACTGGATCGGATCGGTGTCCTGGGACTCGTCGACCAGTCCGATGTCGTAGCGGCGCCGCAGCAGTTCGGTGGCTGCCTCGCCCACGGCGGGGTCGGCCAGAGCATCGCGCACCTCGATTAGGCCGTCGTCGAATGTCATCGCTCCCGTCAGTCGCATCCGTCGACGGGTCTCGGCGGCTACTGCCGTGGCCATCTCCACCCGTAGCCTGGCCTCGCCGCTGACCTGGCCGGGGTCGGGGACGACGCCGGCGTCGGGATGCTCGATCACCTCCATGCCCAGCCGCGCCGCCATCCGGGGAGGGATGTTCGGGTCGTCAGGTCCGGACCGGAAGAACCTGGCCACCGACAGGTCACTGGCCACCTGACTGAGGAGGAGGTCGTCGACCTCGCCCGGCTCCAGCGTTTCGGGGAGACGCACCCGGAAGCCCAGCTGGCCGAGCAGCCGCTGGGCGAATCCGTGGATGGTGAAGATCTGGGCCCGGTCGAACTCCGTCAGGGCCCGATGGAGTCGGTCCGCTGCCGCCTTCCTCTCGGGGGCCTCGAGATCCAACAGGACCTGTAGATGGCGGTCGATCTCGGTTACGGGACGGCCTTCGAGGGCGGCCAGGGTGTCCACCATCCGCCCCCGCACCCGTCCCTTCAGCTCGGCGGTGGCGGCCCGGGTGAACGTGACCACGAGGATCCGCTGCAGCGGCACCGCGTCGGCGACGAGTCGGGTCACGGCGGCGGCGATGGTGAAGGTCTTGCCGGTGCCGGCCGATGCCTCGACGATCGTGCGGCCCGGCCCGAGCGACTCGGCAGGATCGAAGGGCCGCACCGCGGTCACAGGTAGTTCTCCGCGCTCAGGGCGATGACGGGCAGCCACAGCCGTTCACAGAAGTCGGCGAATCCTTCTTGCTCCAGCGCATCCAGCGAGTCGAGGTCGGGGAGAACGAGCCCGTAGGCGGGATTGTTGTTGATCTCGCCGTAGGGTCCGCTGAAGGCATTGGCGGTCTCTCTTCGTGCCCGCCACGCGTTCTCGTTTATCCGGCGCTGCCAAATGAAGCCGGCGTCGCAAGGTAGGGGGAGCGGCCGCTCCCGTCCCTGTAGGTAGAGCTCGACCAGGTCGGAGAGCATCCCTACTGCCTTCTCCCGCCGGGCGCCGGCGTGGCCGGCTATCGGGCCGAGCGTGACGACGACGTGCCCGCGATTGAATTCGCGGCGGCCCAACAGCAGACCCTTCCATTCCACCTCGGGGTGGAGGGCGGTGAGGAAGATCAGCCGGATGAACGAAGCGAGCCGCTGACGTCCCTTGATCGTGCTCGGGGTGACCGTGGCCAGATGGGCCTGTTCGGGGTCGGCGGTGACCGTTCCTTCGATCATGAGGCCGCCTGCCGAGACGACTCCGGCGTAGGGGAGATGGGAGCCGGGGTCATATCCGAGCTCCTGAGCGGCATCGTGGAGGGTTTGAGCGGCGTCGAGGGCCTTGGCCAGGTCATCGTCGCCCAGCGACCCGGGCGGGAGGGCGTCGCTTCCCCGTTCGCGGGCCAGCAGATCGTCTACAGAGTGGCCCTCGATCAGGCCCGACAGCAGCCGGGACTTGACGCCCCAGAGTGCGAGACTGTCCAGGTCGGCCGGGAGAGTGTCGTCGGGGATGTCGCCGCGGCCGGGGACCGAGAAGCCCAGGCGCGTCGACACGAACCGTCCCACCGGGTCCTGGAGGAACCGGATCAGGTCCTGGAGGCGGACCGTGTCGCTGTCGATCGGGGGCGGCCAGTCGAAAGGCAGCCCCTCGGGGTTCGATCCGCGCCTCAAGGTGGCGACAGCGCCCCGATGCTGGGCCGGGTCGAAGCCCCACGGCCCGCTCACCTCGAGCTCGCCGGAGACGAAATTCCGGGGGCTGAAGGATTGAAGTGGATGATGGGTGAGGATGCGTTGCATGCCGGCCTCGCCCACCATGTCGGCGAGGGTGTCGATCAACTCCGCCACCGGCACCGACGGGGGGATCTCGGCGTTGGTGAGCTCGTCGCGTCCCGAATAGGTGACGATCAAGTGGTCGCCGGCGGCCATCACCGCGTCCAGCAGCAGCTGGCGGTCCATCGCCCCCGGGTCCCGGTCGCCCACCAGTTCGTGGTCGGCGAGGAGGTCGTCGCCGTCGACCCGACCCCGACGGGGGAAGCGGTCCTCGTCCATCCCCAGCAGGGCCACCACCTTGTAGGGGACCGACCGCATCGGCACCAGCGTGCACAGCGTGATGTCTCCGGTCCCGAAGTGCAGCGGGCTGGGCCGGTCCTCGGTCCAGGCTCTCACCGCCTGGCGCACCTCGCCCAGGCTCACGTCGGGATCGGCCGGGGTCTCGGGGGGCGGGAAGGTCTCAGCCAGGAGGCGGTCGAGCTGCTCGAGCTGCCACTCGTCGCCCCACTCGGGGGCGGCCAGCATCCGCACCGCCTCGGCCACCGCTCCGGCCCATTCCGACAGGGGCCGGGGCCGGCACAGCAGGGCCCGGATGGCGGTCAACCGATCGAGGAGGGCGGCGAGGATCCCGGCCGGGATCGCCTCTTGGCCTTCGACGCCGTCGAGCGGGGACAATCCTCCCACCGTGCGCACCGGGCTGTCCGAGTAGAAGACCCCGGCCAGGGTCCGGTCCAGTCCCCGTCGCCAGGTGCGGGCGGAGATGGCGACGTTCCACTCGCCGCGATGATCCTCGTCGATTCCCCAGGAGATGTTGGCGTCATCGACCAGTGAGGCGATCGAACCGGCGGTGTCGGCGTCGAACCCGAACTTGCGCTGGATCGGGGGACGGTCGACCAGGTCCCGGATTACCGCCGCCTCCATCCGGCCGTCGGCCACCGCGAGGAGACGAGCGGTGAAAGCCACCAGCGGGTTGGTGGCGGCGGGGGCACGGTCGGCGATGCGGAGGCGGAGGTCGGGGAGGCCGTCTTCGTCGGTGCGGGGGAAGGCCGTCTCCAGCAGCGGGGCGAAAGTGGCCAGGTCCGGGGTCATGATCACCACATCCCGGGGCTCGAGGTCGGGCCGGTCAGCGAGGACGTGCAGGATGGCGTCGCGCAGCACCTCCACCTGTCGTCTGGCCCCGTGGCAGACGTGGATCTGGACCGATCGGTCCATCGCGCCGGCTGCGGGCGGGCGGTTGTGGCGGATGCCCTCCTGCAGCCGGGTCAGGAGCCGGTCGGTGTCGGGGAGACCGAGCGAACCTTCCGCCTCGGACCGGGCCGGGATCTCGTGCCAGGTCGCCTCACTTCCCAGCCCGGCCGCCGAGAGCACGGTCTGCAGCTCGCGGGAGTCCCGGCCCCACGCCTTGAGGATGGGGTGGGCGGCCAGTTCGACGGTGGGGTCCTCGGCCCGCGCCACCAGGCCGGCCGGCGGGTCCGTGGCGATCTCGCTCCACAGGGCGGGAGACGGGTGGAGGACGTAGAGGTCGACCTGGTGGTGCTCGCCCAAAGCGGTGAGGACTTCGAGGTCGAGGGGATCGGTCGAGGTGAGCCCGTAGACGGCGAAACGCTCGGGGAGATCCACCGCGACGATCCCGTCCCGGACCGGGTTGAGGGTGGCGGGCAGCAGCTCGGGGATGGCCGGCACCCCGATCCGCTCCCGCAACCGCCTCCACAGCTGCGACTGCCACTCGAACCCCTCCACCAGTGGCTCACCGTGGGGGGCAACGTCCTCGCCAGCTGCCCAGGCCCGGATCATCGCCGGCCGGCGCCGGGCATAGCGCGTGAACAGGCCCGCCAGCTTCACCGCCGCGGCCATCCGGTTGCTCGACCCGCCGGCGCCGTCGAGGTAGCGAGCGAGCAGCTCCATCCACGGCTCGTCCAGATAAGTGTCGATGGTCTCGATCAGCTGGGCGGTGAGAGCGGGGCCTTCCCAGGCCAGAACCGATTCGGCCAATTCGGGCACCGCCTCCATAGTCCGGTGCACCAGGCGGCGGGGGGTGGGGAACTCGACGTTGGCGCAGATGCCATCGCCTGCCCCGCGTGCGGCCATTCCTGAGGCGATGCGCTGGGTGAGCCACCGTTCGATCCCCCGCGACGGGACCGCTACCAGCTCGGTGTCGAACAGCCCGCCCACCGGCCGGGCCAGCTCGTCGCAGAGCCGCCCCACCAGGGCGTCGGGATGAGAAGCGATGTGGACCTGTACCCCCACGCCGCCAACCTATCAGGTAGGTGTGACGGAAGGCACGCCCAACGACTGTGCACCTACCCGCGCTGGGCGCGGTCGGTTGCACGCTCGTCATGTTTGGGTGGTCGAGTGTGCAGGTTTCCGCGCTGGGCGCGGTCGGTTGCACACTCGTCGATGTGAGGATGTCTGCGTACCGACCAGGCTCAGGTGTGCTTGCGGGCGTAGACGTACATCGTGAGCGGCCCGAACACCGCCACCAGGACCGCCGACCAGACGAGGATGATCCCGACCGCTCCCGAGTCGACGCCGCCGTGCATGAAACTGCGCATGGCGGTGACGAGATGGGTCACCGGGTTCACGTTCACGAAGGCCGCCAGCCACGAAGGCATGGTCTCGGGCATGACGAACACGTTGGAGATGAAGGTGAGCGGGAACAGGATCATCATGCTGATCCCCATCAGGGCGTTCTCGGATCGCATCACAATCCCCAGCGCCGTCCACACCCAGGACAGGCTGAACGAGAAGACCAACAGGATGCCGACGGCCATCAGCACCCCGCCGAAACCGGCACGGGGACGGAAGCCCAGCACCACGCCCAGCACCAGGATGACGGTCGAGGCGATGGTGTAGCGCACCGCGTCTGCCAGCAACGGGCCGACCAGGGTGGACGGCCGCCAGATCGGGAGGGACTTGAAGCGGTCGAAGACTCCCTTGTCCACGTCCCGGTTGAGGCTGAGGCCGGTGTACATGGTGATCATGAGGACGGTCATCGCCAGGATTCCGGGCAGCACTTCCTGGAGGTAGGCCTGGGGGGAGCCGGCCAGAGCTCCGCCGAAGAGGTAAGTGAACATGAGCAGGAACATCACCGGGAACATCGTCACGTCGAACAGCTGCTCGGGGACGTGCTTGATCTTGAGCATCGCCCGCCAGAAGAAGGTGCCCGAGGTGGCGGCGGGGCTGGGGCGGGCCGGTCGGGTGCCGGCGGCGAGGGCGGAGCGGACCGCCTCCTTGACGAGGTGGTCGTCGGTGCGGGGAGCGGTGACCATCAGCTGATCTCCTCGGGGTTGGTGGCGGTGTCGGCCGGGTCGGGTTCGGCCGGGTGGCCGGTGAGTGCCAGGAAGACCTCGTCGAGGGTGGGCTGGCCCATGTTGAAGCTGGTGACCTGGACTGGCGAGCGGGCCAGCTCCCCCAGGGCGCGGGCCACCTTCTCCTGGTCGGAGGCACTGACCGTGATCAGGACCGGGTCCGAGCCGAGGTGGACCTCACCGTCGAAGATCGAATGGAGAACCCGGGCGGCATCGGGACGCTGGTCCGGTTCGAGGACTCTCACCTCGACGGTGCTCATCCCCACCGACGCCTTCAGCTGTCCGCTGGTCCCTTCGGCGATCACCTTGCCTTGGTCGATCACGGCGATGCGGTCGGCGAGCTGGTCGGCTTCGTCGAGGTATTGGGTGGTGAGCAGGACGGTGGTTCCGCCGGCGACCAGGAGGCGGATGATCTCCCAGACCTGGTTGCGGCTGCGGGGGTCGAGACCGGTGGTGGGCTCGTCGAGAAAAATCAGATCCGGGGTCACGACGATGCTGGCGGCGATGTCGATGCGGCGACGCATACCCCCGGAGTACTTCTTGACCTGGCGATCGGCCGCCGCTCCCAGCCCGAAGGCATCGAGCAATTCGCCGGCCCGGGCCCGGGCGCCGGCCCGTGAATAGCCGAGCAGGCGGGCGAGGAGGATCAGGTTCTCCAGGCCGGTGAGGTCCTCGTCGACCGAGGCGAACTGGCCGGTCAGGCTGACCAGGCTACGCACCGCCTCGGGATCGCGGTCGACGTCGTGGCCGAACACGCGGGCGGTTCCCTCCTCGTGGGGCAGGAGGGTGGCGAGGATCCGGATGGCGGTGGTTTTTCCGGCCCCGTTGGGGCCGAGCAGGCCGTAGACGATTCCCGGGGGGACCTGGAGGTCGAATCCGTCCAGGGCGGTGGTGTCGCCGAATCGCTTGACGATTCCGTGGGCTTCGATTGCCGGTGGGGTGGGAGTGCTCAGAAGGGGTCCTCTCTGGTCCGGTCCCGATTATGACCCACCCGACCGACGAAATTCATCGGATTTTTTTCGGCCCGGGACGCTTCGGGTGGGCTATGCCGACTCCGCGGCCAGCCGCTCCAACCCGTCGAGAAGAAGATCCAGGCCGAACTCGAACTCGGACTGGTCGTCGCACCATCCCAGGGTGGCGTCGGGTTCGTCGTGGGCGACGGCGGCGATCATCCCCGTCAGATGCGGGAACTGAGCTGCCATCGCCTCCAGCATCTCGGCCGACGCTTCCTCGGCTTCGTCGTTCCCGGGCTGGAACAGCTCCTGGGTGAATCCCAGCGCCCGGCTACCGAGGGCGTGCATGGAGTGGTGGGCGAGGTCGTAGGAGAAGCCCCCGAGACGGAACAGGCCGAGGATGGCCTCGAAGTAGGCGATGACCGGGGGCGTCATCGTGGCCCGGGTTTCGAACAGGGTCGGCGCCCAGGGATGGGCGAGCATCACCCGCCGGGCGGTGAGGATGCGCTCGCGCATCGTGGACTTCCACTCGTCGGGCGAATCTGTCACCACCGACTCGACGGATCGGTTGATCTCTTCCATCACCAGCTCGACCATTCCGTCCAGCAGCTCTTCCTTGTTGGCCAGGTGGGAGTAGAGCGACATCGCCTCTACGCCCAACTCGGAGGCGGGATTGCGCATCGTCACCCCCTCCAGGCCGTCGCGCTCGGCGAGGTCGACGGCACCGGCGAGTACCTTCTCCCGGCTCAGGCGGGGCCGTGGCTGTGATTCGGTGGCCATTTCCCTCGAACCTTATCGGGTAAGGCGGGGGAGGGAGCTCATACGCCGCCGGCGGCGGCCAGGCGCCGGCCCGTCGCGGCATCCCGTTCCAAGTGGGCGAGGAGCAGGTCGGTCAATCCCACCCGTTCGGAGAAATCCAGGGAGCGGCGGGTGAGGAGGAGGGGATCGAGATCGCTATGGGGGCGGAGGCCGCCCAACTCCGAGGAGCCATAGCGGTAGAGGCCGAGCACGCCCCCGCCCACGGCCAGAAATTCGGTCATGAGTTCGCGATCATCCGTCCCATCTCTTTCGACGTTACCGGGCGCAGGCGAATCAGAGTTGACAGCCTTACGCCGTATGGACTACCTTACGTTGTAATACTTACAGTGTACGAAAGGAAGTTGGCTGATGAGACTGTTTGCCTACCTCGGGGGAGGGATTCTGGCCCTGGCACTGGCCCTGTTTGCCGGGCTGGTTGCGACCATTCGCACGGGATACCGCCCGGTTCTGGACAGGGTTCGCCGCTTCAATCGTGCCTTCACCAATCCCAAGGTGATGCGCACGGCGGGCGAGCCGGGCTCCTCTGCCTCGGTCATCCGCCACACGGGCCGCTCCAGCGGCAGGCAGTACGAGACCCCGGTGGGGGTGATGGAGGTGGGCGACGACTACCTCATCACCCTGCCCTACGGAACCAGCGCCGACTGGGTCAAGAACGTGCTGGCGGAGGGAGCGGCCGAGGTGGTCCACGAAGGGCGCACCGTCCCCGTGGGAGATCCCGAGCTGGTCTCGGCGGGGGCGGTCTCGACCGGGGTGCCGGCGAGGGAGGTTCTTACCCAGCGCCTCTACGGCATCGATCAGATGCTCCGGCTCCGTCCCCACCCGTCCGCATGAAGGCGATCCTGATGGACAGCTACGGCAGCCCCGACGTCCTGGTCCTGGCCGAGGTGGATAAGCCAGAGCCGGCCGGCGACCAGGTGCTGGTCAGAGTCGAGGCGGCCTCTCTCAACACCGCCGACCTCGATATCTTGCGGGGCTTCCCCCGGGCCGTCCGGGTCGGGGCGGGATGGCGGGCGCCGAAACATCACGGGGTGGGAATCGATGTGGCCGGTCGCGTGGAGGCGGTCGGCCCCGACGTCACCCGCTTCAAGCCCGGCGACGAGGTGTGGGCCGATCTCTACCAGCATGGACACGGGGCCTTCACCGAGTTCGTGTGCCTTCCTGAAAGGGCCTTCACCCCCAAACCGGCCGGGATTTCCTTCGAGCAGGCGGCCACCGTGCCCCACTCGGGGCTGCTGGCTATCCAGGCCCTGACCTCCCGGGGTCCGATCCGGGGCCAGGAGGTGCTCATCAACGGTGCCGGAGGCTGCGTCGGCCCCTTCGCCATCCAGATCGCCAAGGCGATGGGTGCCGCCGTCACCGGCGTTGACCACACCGACAAGCTCGAGGTGATGCGCCGGGCCGGCGCCGACCGGGTCGCCGACTACACAACAGAAGACGTCACCCGGGATCGGGCCTGCTACGACCTGATCCTCGACATCGCCGCCACCCGCTCTCCGCTCCGTTTCTTGCCGGCGCTGGCACCGGGCGGGCGCTACGTACTCATCGCCCGCACCATCGGTGGCTTCATCCGTGCCGCCACCGTCGACGCCCTCGTCGCCAGAATGGCCGGCAAGCGAATCGGAGTCTTCAACTGGGTGCCGAGCCGCCGCCAGGACCTCGAGACCATCGGGCGGCTGATCGAGCAGGGAAAGGTCAGCCCTCTCATCGACCGCAGCTACCCGCTGGCCGAGGTCCCGGAGGCATTCCGGCGTCTCGAGGCGGGCTTGCTGCGGGGCAAGGCCGTCGTCGTCCCGGGAGGTGGGCAGTGAGGGCGATAGTCCAGGATCGCTACGGACCCCCAGAGACGCTCCGCCTGGCCGAGGTGGACCGGCCCCGTCCCGAGGCTCGCCAGGTGTGTGTGGAGGTGCAGGCCGCCTCCCTCAACATGTACGACTGGCACATGATGTCGGGCTACCCACTCATGGCTCGGCTTCAGGCCGGAGTGCGGACCCCCGGTCATCCGATCCCGGGAGCCGACGTGGCCGGCACCGTGGCCGATATCGGCGAAGAGGTAACCGGTCTGCGCCCCGGTGACGAGGTGTTCGGTCTGGTCGATCACGGAGCTCTGGCCGAGTACGTGTGCGGCTCCGAAGAGAGCTTCGCTCCGCTCCCGGAAGGGGTCGACTTGCAGGCAGCGGCCGCCACCCCCATGGCCGCGCTCACCGCCCTCCAGGGCCTGCGCGACGTTGGGGGGCTGCAGGCCGGCCAACGGGTGCTGGTCAACGGCGCATCCGGCGGAGTGGGCACCTTCGCCGTGCAGATCGCCAAGGAGCTGGGGGCGGAGGTGACGGCGGTGTGCAGCACCGCCAAGGTGGAGATGGTGAGCCGGCTCGGCGCCGACCGGGTGTTCGACTACACCCGACACGACTTCTCGGTCACCGAACGCGACTACGACCTTCTGTTCGACAACGTCGGCGACCGCCCCTGGTCCCAGACCCGCCGGGTGCTGGCCGGCAACGGCGTCAACGTCACGATCACCGGTCCCAAGCACCGCGTGGCCGGACCGCTGCGGAATCTGCTGTTCCGCAAGGCAGCGTCACTTTTCGACTCTCGCCGCTTCGCATGGTTCACCTCTTCCGTGCGCCGGCAGGATTTGGAGGATCTGGCGGCGATGCTCGTCTCCGGGGGAGTGCGCCCGGTCCTCGAGGAGATATATCCGTTGGAGAAGGCGGCCGAGGCGATGCGCCGGCTGGGGGAGGGCCATGCGGCCGGGAAGCTGGTTATCACCGTGTGAGGCGGCCGGACCAGCTCGTCCCGGCAACTGTGAGCACTTCGAGTCGTCCTGGAGGAGATCAGCGCAGCCTCCGCTCCGATTCCCAGCCCAGGGAACACCCGGAGTCCCGGCGTGGGGCGGGGCAGTCGCAGCGTCTGGTCAGCCGGAACCACCAGTAGCGGGTCCACCAACCGGGTGAGCGGATCTCGTGAGGACCGGTCAGCCAGAGAGCCAGGCCGTAGCGGCGAACGTTTCCGGAAATGAGAGGGGTGCGGTGTCGTGTCATCAGATCTGACCCCGGGTCACCGCCGAACAACAGACTATTTGCCCCCTGTGACACCAACACACCCGTTCCCTTCGAGGAGACCCGGACTGGGCCGATTGGGATGCCACCAGGCTTCTCTGGACCCGTACCCGACCCCACACCTCCGTCCCCGGTTAGCCTCGCCTTCTGTGTCAGGGCGCATCGCCATCATGTCGGCCATCCCCGGCGAGCTGAAGATGCTGCGGGCGCGACCGGCCACCTCCGGGGCAGTGCTGGTCGAGTCGGGCATCGGCAAGGTCAACGCCGCCGTCGTAACCACCCGGCTGATCCTCGAGCACCGGCCCGACGTGATCCTGTTCACCGGCGTCGCCGGGGGGCTGGATCCCGCCCTCGGGGTGGGCGACGTCGTGGTCGGGGAACGGACCATCCAGCACGACGCCGGCGTTCGTCTCGACGGCCGTCTCGAGCCCTACCAGCCGGGCCACGTCCCATTCTTCAACCCCACCGAAGTGCTCGGCTACTACCCCTCGCCCGAGCTGATGGAAGCAGCCCGCCGGGCGCTGGCAGAGGTCGAGCTGGGGGTGGTGCTGGGCCGGGCGCCGCGGGCGACCCTGGGAGTGATCCTGACCGGGGACCAGTTCATCCGCTCGCCCATCGCACGCGAGCAACTCCATCGGGACTTCGGAGCCCAGGCGGTGGAGATGGAGGGTGCCGCCGTCGCCCAGGTGGCCGATCGTTTCGGCGTCGATTGCCTGGTCTTGCGGGCCGTCTCCGATCTCGCCGGCGACGACTCCCACCTCGACTTCGCCCGCTTCACCGAGCAGGTGGCGGCCAACTCGGCCCGGGTGGTGGAAAGGCTGATCGAGCTGATCACCTGACCGGCAATCCCCCCGGACCAACGTGCATTTGTGGCCCGTGACGGTGGACGGCTGCACGTCGGTTCCGGTGGCATCGGCACTCAGGCGGTCGCCGGGACAGGTTCGAGGTGGAGATTTGACAGAGTCCAGATTTGGACTCATAGTGCGGGCATGGCTCCAGCCGTCTCCTCCGATCCCGCCCGGCTCCTCAGCGAGCACGGCGTGCGGGTAACGGCGCAGCGTCTGGCGGTCATGCGGGCAATCTCGAGCCGGCCCCACGCCACCGCCGACGACATCGAGGAGATGGTGCGGGCCGATATCGGAGCGATATCCCGCCAGTCGGTGTACGACGCTCTGGGCACGCTCACGGAGGAGGGGTTGATCCGGCGCATCCAGCCGGCCCGTTCCCCCGCCCGCTACGAGGACCGGGTCGACGACAACCACCACCACCTCGTCTGTCGCACCTGTGGGGTGACGGTCGATGTCGACTGTGCCGTGGGCAACCCGCCCTGCCTGCGCGCCGCCGACGATCACGGTTTCAGCATCGACGAGGCCGAGGTCGTCTACTGGGGTCTGTGCCCGGCCTGTCGGGCCGACACCGGCGACGAGAGCGCGGCCTGAGGCGGGACATGCCAGTACACAACCAGCGAGAGGAAGCAGCATGAGCGAAGAACACACCGGCCCAGTCGCCACCACCGACGAAGAGGACGCACCGTCCGCCCGGTGCCCCGTCCTGAGCAACTCCCACACCGCCTCGGGTTCCATGGCCAACCAGCACTGGTGGCCCGAGATGCTGAATCTGAGGCTCCTCAACAAGAACTCACCCAACATCGACCCGATGGGCGAGGAGTTCGATTACGCCGCCGAGTTCGAGACGCTTGACCTCGGCGCCGTCAAGGCGGACCTGCACGCGCTGATGACCGACTCCCAGGACTGGTGGCCGGCCGACTTCGGCCACTACGGACCGCTCTTCATCCGCATGGCCTGGCACAGCGCCGGCACCTACCGCATCCACGACGGCCGGGGCGGCGGCGGCTCCGGCACCCAGCGTTTCGCTCCCCTCGGCAGCTGGCCCGACAACGCCAACCTGGACAAGGCCCGGCGGCTGCTGTGGCCGGTCAAGCAGAGGTACGGCCGCAAGATCTCCTGGGCCGACCTGCTGATCCTGGCCGGCAACGTCGCCCTCGAGTCGATGGGCTTCAAGACCTTCGGCTTCGGCGGCGGACGCGAGGACGTATGGGAGCCCGAGGAGGACATCAACTGGGGTCCGGAAGACACCTGGCTCGGTGACGAGCGTTACAGCGGCGACCGCATGCTCGCCGACCCCTTCGGCGCCGTGCAGATGGGCCTGATCTACGTCAACCCCGAAGGGCCCAACGGCGACCCGACCGTCCTCGGTGCCGCCAAGGACATCCGGGAGACCTTCGCCCGCATGGCGATGAACGATGAGGAGACCGTGGCACTGATCGCCGGCGGCCACACCTTCGGCAAAACCCATGGTGCGGTCGAGGACCGCCACATCGGCGCCGAGCCGGAGGGCGCTCCCATCGAACAGCAGGGCCTGGGCTGGAAGAACACCTACGGCAAGGGCAACGCCGAGGACACCTACACCAGCGGGCTGGAAGGCACCTGGACCCCCACCCCGACCACGTGGGACAACAGTTTCTTCGAGACTCTGTTCCGCTACGACTGGGACCTGGTCAAGAGCCCGGCTGGCGCCTGGCAGTGGGTCCCCACCGACCCGGAGGCCTCGAAGACCGTTCCCGATGCCCACGTGGAGGGAAAGACCAATCCTCCCGTGATGCTGACCACCGACCTCGCCCTGCGGATGGATCCGATCTACGGCCCGATCTCACGGCGCTTCTACGAGAACCCCGACCAGTTCGCCGACGCCTTCGCCCGGGCCTGGTACAAGCTGACCCACCGTGACATGGGCCCGGCGTCGCGGTATCTCGGCCCTGAGGTCCCCGAGGAGGAGCTGATCTGGCAGGACCCGGTGCCCGCCGTGGATCATGAGCTCGTCGATGCCGAGGACATCACCGCCCTCAAGAACCAGATCCTCGAGTCCGGTCTGTCGGTCTCGGCACTGGTCTCGACCGCCTGGGCCTCGGCTTCCACCTACCGCGACAGTGACAAGCGGGGCGGGGCCAACGGCGCCCGCATCCGCCTCGCTCCGCAGAAGGACTGGGAGGTCAACAGCCCCGACGAGCTGGCTGTGATCCTCGACAAGCTCGAGGCGATTCAGGCCGACTTCAACGCTTCTCAGGACAGCGACAAGCGGGTCTCCCTCGCCGACCTGATCGTCCTGGGTGGTTGTGCCGCCGTCGAGCAGGCAGCCCGCAGCGCCGGGTACCCGGTGGAGGTTCCCTTCGCTCCGGGTCGCACCGACGCCTCACAGGAACAGACCGACGTGGAGGCGTTCTCCGTCCTCGAACCGACTGCCGACGGGTTCCGCAACTACTCGCGGCCCGGCGACAAGCGCCGGCCCGAGGAGTTGATGGTCGACCGGGCCAGCCTGATGTCGTTGACCGCCCCGGAGATGACGGCCCTGGTCGGAGTTCTGCGGGTCGTCGGCGCCAATCACGGCCACACCCGCCACGGTGTCTTCACCGACCGGCCCGAGTCGCTCACCAACGACTTCTTCGTGAACCTGCTCGACATGGGCACCGAGTGGCGGATGTCAGAAACCGAGCACGTCTACGAGGGCCGCGACCGGACGACGGGCGATCTGGCCTGGACGGCCACTGCGGTGGATCTCGTCTTCGGGTCGAACTCCCAACTCCGGGCGATCGCCGAGGTCTACGCCGGCGAGGACGCACAGCGGAAGTTCGTCGACGACTTCGTGGCCGCCTGGGACAAGGTCATGGCCTTCGACCGTTTCGACCTTCGCTAGGAGCACCCGCACCGACGATGACGGGGCCGGGCATCCGCCCGGCCCCCGTCGCGTCCGGATTGGGTCTGGACGAACCCGCTCAGATGCGATACGATACCTTGTACTGCTATGCATACTGGTGCGAGGTATCGGAGGTCGCGGATGCAGATCGAAAAGGACCTGGTGGCGGCTTCGGCCACCCCGTTGGTACTGGCAATTCTGGACGAGGGCGAGAGCTACGGCTACGCCATCCTCAAGCGGGTCCGTGAGCTCTCCGACGGCGAGCTGGAGTGGACCGACGGCATGCTCTACCCCCTCCTCCACCGGCTCCATCGCCTCGGGTACGTGACCACCGAGTGGCGCACTCCGCCCGAGGGGCGACGGCGCAAGTACTACTCGATCACCGACGATGGGCGGGAGGCGCTCGCCGAGCACAAGCGACAGTGGGCGGCCGTCACCCGGGCCTTGCGTGACATCTGGGGTGGCGACCTGCTTCCCTTCGCGTTCGAGGGGGCCTGACGATGGAGGATCTGGAGACCGAGATCGCCGAGTGGCGGTCGTACGTGGCCAAGGGTGCCGGCGTCGCCGGCCGCGACGTCGACGAGCTGGAGGACCACCTTCGGGCCCAGGTCGACGACCTGGTCGCCGCCGGTCTCGCCACCGACGAGGCGTTCCTGGTGGCGGTGAAGCGCCTCGGCGGCCTCGACGACCTGTCGGGGGAGTACGCCCGCCAGCACAGCGGCCGCATGTGGCGCCAGCTGCTGGGGGACGAGGCGGGCGAGGCTGAGGCGAGCGACGGCTGGTGGCGCGAGGCGCTGGCGTGGGCGGTCGCCGCAGCCGTGGCGGTCCAGGTGGCCCGGCTGGTGGCGGGAGGGTCAGGTGAGGAGGTCTCCTGGCTCGTGCGCAACGTTGGTCTCCTCGTCCTGCCCTTCCTGGCCGGCTACTTCGTCCGCCGTCGAGCGCTGCCGCTGCGACAGAGACTGGTGGCCCTCGTCCCGTTCGCGGCCGCTGCGCTCGTCATCAACCTCTATCCCTTCGAGACGAACTCGGCGACCGAGCTGTTGGTGGCGGCTCACCTGCCGGTGGTGCTGTGGTTCCTGGTCGCCTACCCCTACATGGGCGCCAGTCTCGGATCGGGCGAACGGCGCATGGACTTCGTCCGCTTCACAGGGGAATGGTTCATCTATTACGTGCTGATCGCCCTGGGAGGCGGGGTGCTGATGGGTCTCACCGCCCTGATCCTCGAACCGGCCGGCGTCGACTCGGAACTCGTCGCCGAATGGGTCCTGCCCACGGGAGCGGCGGGGGCGGTGATCGTGGCCGCCTGGCTGGTCGAGGCCAAGCAGCGGGTGGTGGAGAACATGGCCCCGGTCCTCACCATGGTCTTCACGCCGCTCTTCGCGCTGATGCTGGTGGTGGCGGCCGTGGTCTATGCGGTCACCGGCCTGGGCGGGGCGTTCGACCGCGAGTTGCTGGGCGTTTTCGACGCTCTCATGGTGGTGGTGCTGGGCCTGGTCCTATACGGGATGTCCGCCCGCGACCCCGAGGCGGCACCGGGATGGATGGACCGTATGCAGCTGGTGGCCGTGGCCGGGGCGCTGGTCCTCGACGTCATGGTGCTGGGAGTGATGATCGCCCGTGTAGGCGAGCTCGGTTTCACCCCCAACCGGACGGCGGCCCTCGGCCTCAACCTGGTGCTGCTCGTCAACCTGGCGGTGACCGCCTGGCACTCGGTCCGGTTCCTGACCGGTCGGGCCACCTTCCACCGGCTGGAACGGTGGCAGACGGCCTATCTTCCCGTCTTCGCCGTGTGGGCCGTGGTCGTGGTGGTGGCCCTGCCGCCGTTGTTCGGCTTCTCCTGACGTTCTGGATGAGGGCGTCACGAATGGCGTGATGCCACAACCGAAGAACTCACCCTCCGTAACGTGAGAACCAGCGAACCGCAGATCGGGCAACTCGTGTGACCCGGCGTGGTTATGCTCGCCGCGACATCGAATCGAGAAGGGAGTCTGGAGATGAAGAGGCGATCCATCTTCGTCATCGCGCTCGCGCTGCTGATGGCGCTGGCGGGAGCGGCGAGTGCCATTACCTGGGGCGAGTTCGACGGCGAGGAGCATCCTCATGTCGTCAACCTGCTGTTCGTGCAGAACGGAGTCGGCTACTACAGCTGCACCGGCACCCTCCTGACACCGACGGTGGTACTGACCGCCGGCCATTGCACCGGCTGGCTCGACGCGGCAGGAGACCTCCACCCCAACGAGGCCACCTACGTGACGAACGCCCCCGACATCAACCAGCTGATCGCCGAGACCCGTCCGAATTACGACACCACTATCGAGTGGCTGGAAGCCGAATGGATCTCAGGACAGGCCGTGCCCCACCCCGAGTATGCCGACTTTGCCGGGTTCCCCGACACCTTCGACATCGGCCTGGTGCTGCTGGACGACCCGATGAACGTTTCCGAGTACGGCGAGCTGCCCACTCTGGGTCAGTTCGACTATCTGGCTAAGAAGAAGACGTCGCCGTCGCACCGCATGGTCGAAGTGGTGGGCTACGGCCTGGTGGGTCGAATCCCCGCCTTCTCCGACGACATCATCTGGGAACGCCGGGTGGGTTACTCGACCATCATCAACACCGGTCAGTCCGCCAACGCCGGAGAGCAGAACTTCGTCTACTCCAACAACCCCGGCAACGGCAACGGGGTAGGCGGTACCTGTTCAGGCGACTCGGGCGGGCCGGCCTTCTGGATCGACCCGGCCACCGGCCAACCCACCAATCTCATCGTGGGGGTCAACTCATACGGCATCGCCCCCAACTGCAACGGCAATGACTATCAGTTCCGTACGGACACGGCGGCGGCACTCGACTTCGTGAGTCAGTATCTCCCCTAGCGGGCCGGCGCTCCTTAGTTCGATTGGGGTCCCCTCACCGGGGCCCCAATCGAGTCTGGGCCGGGTCTGAGTCCCGCCGCCGCCACCAGTT
Organism: Acidimicrobiia bacterium; assembly: GCA_035461175.1. Classification (GTDB taxonomy): domain Bacteria; phylum Actinomycetota; class Acidimicrobiia; order Spongiisociales; family ZC4RG35; genus DATHVR01. The sequence continues at coordinate 21,036 of DATHVR010000158.1, forward strand.
TCCTGGCGGTGCTGGATGTCGCCTACAACCTGGGGTTCGGGGGGTTGACTCTGCTCGCCTTCCGACGGCTGGGTGCTGGAGCGAACGGTTCTGCTGCTCCCGGGTCTGGAGGAGGTGGCGCTCCGGTTGGGGATGCTGATGGCGGGGATGGGAATCCTCCACGCCGTCAACATCGTCCTACTCCCTGGGTAGGGAATCCTCTTCAACTCGATCGTTCGTGGCGACCGGCGCCGGGGAGCGGGATCGTCGGCTCCTCCTGAGAGCCCGTATGCACGCCGAATCGACCGGGCAGCCCGAGTGGTGGTGGGCGTGGTCGGGGTGATGGCCTTGCCCCTGCTCGCCGTCGTAGTCGCCGTGATAATCGGAGTCGGCGGCTGAGGTCGAGGCGTACAGGCAGGCCCCGCCCGGTACAGTCTGGTCCATGTCTGATTCACCCATTGTTCTGGTGCCCGGCTACTGGTTGGGGGCGTGGGCCTGGGACGAGGTGGCCGCCCTCCTGAGGGATGAAGGCCACCAGGTCACGGCCCTGACGCTTCCCGGACTGGACGCGCCCGACACAGACCGCTCCTCGATCACGATGCAAGACCACGTCGACGCCATCGTCGACGCCGTCGCCGCCCACGACGACCCGGTCGTGCTGGTGCTGCACAGCGGCGCGGGGACCTCCGGCTATGGGGCCACCGACCGGGTGCCGGAGCGGATCGCTGCCGCGGTGTACCTCGATACCGGCCCCGGCACCGGGCCGATGGACCCCGAGTTCTCGTCCGACGAGTTGCCGCTTCCGTCGTGGGAGGAGCTGGCCGAGGACCCCGGCAACAGTCTCGAAGGCGTCAGCGACGAGGACTTGGAGCGGTTCCGGAGCCGGGCTGTGCCTCAGCCGGGTGGGGTCGTGCGCGAGGCGCCAGAGCTCACCAACCCGGCCCGTCTTGACGTGCCAACCACCCTGGTGTGCACGACCTACAGCTCCGGGGAGTACCAGGAGGCAGCCGCCGCCGGCTTCCCCTTCTTGGGCGGCTTGAACGAGCTGCGGGATGTCACCTATCTCGACCTGCCCGCCTGCCACTGGTCGATGTGGAGCCACCCACAGGAGGTGGCCGACGTCATCTCGACCATCGCCCGGCGGGGCGACTGAGCTGCGACGCTGTCTCAGCTCCAGGCGCTGAAGGTTCCAGTACTCGGCTGTCGCTCCGGCTCCGAATGACCCTCCTCCCACGGGAAGCGGCCGGCATCGTCGTCGTATGAGAGCTGGAGCACCGGCACCGACGCCTCGTTGGGGCGCTGGTAGAAGCGGTTGGCCGTGAAGACGATGTCGCCGGGGTTGGAAACTTCTTCCGGTACGACTCGGTGCGGCCACTTATCGAAAGTGATCAGCTGGCCGGGAAGCAGGTTCGCCCCCGTCATGATTCGCTCGCCCAGGTCGTTGAGGACACCGAGAGCAGTCTCCGGGTACACCCCGAAGATGATCAGCTCGGGATGACCCAGGCCGAACAATCCCACCGTGTAGGCGAACGCAGGTCCTTCGTCGTCGCCGCCGTCACAGCCCGGGCGGCTGCACAATCCCCCGCCGACGTACTGGATGTACCAGCCGTGGCGACGGATGACGTCGGACACCCTCGCATCTTCCTGATCGAGCCACGCCTGGGTGGCAGCGTCCATGGAACCCCTCCTTGGATCGGTCATTGCGACCGTATCTGAGGGATGCGACAGTCTCCGTGGACGCGAGTGGACCAAAGACTCTACGTCTGTGGTGAGGTTTCTGTTCTGCTGTGGATACATCGAGGTTCGGAGAACCTATGGCAACTGGTGTGTCTCGTCGTGTTCAGATGACGACGCTGGGTGATCGGCATGAAGGTCACTCTTTGACTTTTCACACGATTCTCGGCCTTCTTTTCTTGCTGACCTCGGTGGTCCCACCGGTCCATGCCGCTGAATCCACAAAGCCGCCGGAGGACACAACCCCTCCTGTGCTCACTCTGGAAGGCCCTCAACACCTGTATCTCCCGGCCGGCGACGCCTATGTCGAACCGGGCTACTCGGCCTTCGATGAGGTCGATGGTGATCTCACGGCAGCCGTCGAGGTGCACGGACAGGTAATCGATGGGGTCGGCTCGTATTCCATCTGGTACTTGGTGAGGGACTCGGCCGGCAATGCCGCCGAAGGGACTCGGTATGTCACCGTGCACTTCCGGGACCTGCCGCTCGATCAATTCGGCGGGTGGGAAGTGTGGTGGATGCAGGGCCTGTTCCGTGGGTGCAATCCACCGGAGAACACTCTGTTTTGCCCGGACGAGTTCGTCACCCGGGGACAGATGGCCGCCCTGTTGGTTCGGTATCGAGACGGTCTGGGTAGCCGGGTCTTTGACCTTGCTCCCGCCACCCGCGACTACTTCCCAGACGATGACGGCCACGTCTTCGAGGACGAGATCAATCGACTCCGTGAGGCCGGGATCACCTGGGGATGCAACCCGCCCGCCAATAGCCGGTACTGCCCGGACCAACACCTGACCCGTGCGCAGATGGCCAGCTTCCTGGTTCGGGCGTTGTACTGGACCAGCCATAGCCCCGAGGACGCGTTC
>DATHVR010000159.1:0-6798 GCA_035461175.1 Acidimicrobiia bacterium
GGGGTCCGGTCATCCAGCGAGATCGGGCCCATTCTCCGTATAGGGGGGGACGGCGCCGTCCCAGCCTTCGTTGTGCGCCTTCTCGGCGGCCAAGGCTTGGAGCGGATCCGGGATCCCGACGATCCTCTTCACCGCCGCAACCGCGGACGGCCACAGAGAAATGATCTCCTCGGCGAGCGAATTGGCATATGCAAGGGGATGTCGGTCGATCCTCTGGATCAAGCCGATGTCGAGGGCTTCCTTGGCCGATACCGGCCGCATGCTGAGGGCGAGATCGATGGCCCTTCCCCTCCCCACCATCCCGGAAAGCGCCCAGGCGCCCACGGCGATGCCGTGTCCTGGCCCCCGGAACCGGATGGTGGCATCGTGCCCGGCGACTGTGAAGTCGGAGGCGACGACGAGTTGCGCTCCCCCGCCCACCGCGTGCCCCGAAAAGGCGACGAGGATGATGGCGGAAGTGGTTCTCATCATCTCGTAGAGGCGGTAGAGCTCTCTGCTCACCTCGGCACGATCGGCGTCGGATAGCTTCAGATCGGCACCGGCCGACAGCGCATCTTGACTGGTTGACCCCAGGACGATCACCCGGGCCTCCTCGTCGCCTACCACGTCGAGCAACCTTCCCACCATGTCGAGGTCGATGGCGTTTCTTGATTCGGGACGGTCCAGCAGGGCCTGGACGACCCCGGGCAGGGGTTGGCTTACGGCAACTGTCATGAGTAGATCCCTGCTGGCGGCCGGCGGGCTTGGTATATCATATTGGCATCATCGCGGCTCCCTCGACCACCCACGTCCAGTACCAGAGCAAGTCCGACCTCGTCGCCGACGCCCTACGAAGAATGATCGAAACCGGCGAGCTGGGGCCGGGCACTCACCTGCGGCAACGCGACGTGGCCGAACTTCTCGGGGTGAGCCCGACACCGGTTCGCGAGGCGTTCCGACGTCTCGAGGGTGAGGGCTACATCGTCACCGAACCGCACCGGTCCTCGATGGTGGTCCGCTCCGAGGACTCCAGGCTCTACGAGAACGCATTGATCCGCGCCGCCCTGGAGAGCCTCGGCGCCTCGTTGGCAGCCGACCATGTCACCGACGCGGCCATCGAGGAGTTGGAGGAGCTCAACCGGCAACTGGCCAGGAGCACCGATATGGAAACCGCGCAGGCAGCCAACCGTCATTTTCATTTCAGGATCTATGAGCTGACGGAGTCACCGGTGTTGCTCGCCCAACTCAATCTCCTCTGGCGCACGCTGGGCACCGGGCCGCACGTCGACCGGCCCATCACCGAGTCCGTTCGACAACACGCCGAGATCATCGAAGCCTTACGGGCAAAGGACGGCGAACGGGCCGCGGCTGCGACCCGTCATCACATCGTCGAGGCCCACCAAGCGATGGCGCCCTGATCATGCGGGCTCATCGTGTGGAGTCATCGGCAGATGCCGGTGTCTCCCTTCACGTCGAGGAGACCGGAACCGGCCCTGCCCTCCTCTTCATTCACGAGTTCGCCGGCGACCACCGCAGCTGGAGCCCCCAGGTTCGCCACTTCGCCCGACTGTTTCGCTGCATCACCTATTCGGCCCGCGGTTACCCGCCGTCGTCCGTCCCAGACGACCCCTCCCTGTACTCACAACAGCACGCGGTCCAAGACGCGCTCGATGTGCTGGACTCATTGGACATCGAGACCGCTCATGTCGTCGGGCTCTCAATGGGTGGTTTCTGCGCCTTGCATCTAGCCCTGCAGTCTCCGAGCCGGGTGAAGTCTGCAGTCATCGCCGGTGTCGGCTACGGAGCGGCGTACGACCACAGAGAGGCGTTTCGTGAAGAGTGCGAACTGATCGCACGAGCCTTCGAGGAGGAAGGCTCTGCAGCGGTTGCCGTCCGATACGCGGTAGGCCCGGCGCGGGTCCAGTTCCAGAACAAGGACCCTCTCGGCCACGCCGAGTTCGCCGAGATGCTGGCTGAGCATTCCAGGGTCGGTTCGGCGATGACGATGCGAGGATTTCAGAAAGAGAGACCTTCACTTCTCGACTTCTCGGACCAGCTGAGCCGGTTGTCGGTGCCCCTGCTCATACTGGTTGGTGACGAAGACGAGGGGGCGGTGGACGCCTCCGTCGCATTGAAACGGATGGTCCCCAGTTCCGGGCTGATGGTTTTCCCCCGTAGCGGGCACACCTTGAACTTGGAGGAGCCGGCGTTGTTCAATACGACCGTCGAGAGCTTCCTCGCCTCGGTGATCACCGGTTCCTGGGGGGTCCGAGACCCCCGGTCGAAGTCGGCCAGCACGACCGGGATGCGCTGAGCCCGGGACGAGGTCGGACCCGGTCAGCGCATTGGCAAGGCGAGTGGCCTTATCGGCCCGGCGGTGGCACCCCTCAGCCTGAGACTGGCTCCGATGAACACGAATTCGAATATCCCCTCGGCGGCGAGCTCCTCGAGATAGACCACTTCCGCCATTGGCACCCCGGCCTCGGCCAGCAGGTAGGTGTGCACAGTCATCCAGTTGTCCGGATCTTCGGACGGAAGCTGTTCGACAGCGATGTTGTCGCAGCCGATCATCGAGACACCCAACTCGGCCAGATAGACCGCTCCGTCGCGGTCGAGCCCTGGCTCCCGAGGCAGATACGTCGCCGGATCGGGCCAGTAGCGCATACGTCCGGTCCTGATCATCGCTATGTCTCCGGGGCGGATCTCGGTGCCCTGCCGTCTCAACGCCTCGCCCAACTCCTTGGGCCCTATGGCAAAGCTGTCGGGCAGGACGTCGACCCCGATTGCTGCGGCAACGTCGATCAGAATCCCCCGGCCGATCAGCGGGGGAAGCCGGTCGGCCCCGGCGACGGTCCAGTGCAGACTGCCCAGATGTTCATCCGCCGAGAAACCGTTCCAGATCCGCCCCCGATATCCGAAGTGATTCAGGGTGTCGATGTGGGTCCCGCAATGGGTGAACATCGAGACGGCGTCTGCCGACCAGGCCACGTATTCGTTTTGCTCCGCACCCACCCCGATCGGGTCGTCCACCACCGATCCCCCCGGGGTGTGCACCATCCAGATGCTGTACGGCGGTTCACCTCCCGCGGTCCAGGTCGGCATCCCCATGAACAGGTCGACCGACAGGTCAAACACCTTGCTTCCGTCGGCCCGGGCGAGATGGTCGCGGGCGAGGTCGGGAGTGAGCAGATTCAACATTCCGATCTCGTCGTCGGCGCCGAAGGGGCTCGCAGACGGCTCCCCCAGCACTGCTTTGAACGCGGCTATGCGTCCCCTCGTCTCCTCTTCGATCAGCGCCGGCCCGCACATTTGTGTCTCAGATCCTCTCGCCCGAGAGTAGACGGCGTGCCCTTCCCGCCATCACCTCGTCCCCGTCCCGGCCACCGGTGACGTCGGTGAAGGCCTCGATGAACGGGCCTACCCCACCCGGCACATGCGGGTAGTCGCTGCCGAAGACCAGTCGGTCGAGGCCGAGGGTGTCCACCGCACATTTGATCGCCGGGCGGTGACTGCTCGCCGTGTCGAAGGTGAGGCTCTTTATATACTCGCTCGGCATGCGGGGCGCCCTCTCCCTGCATTCGGGGAACTGGCGGTAGTAGTTGTCCAGCCGGGGCAGCATGAACGGAAGGGTGCCGCCCAGATGCGAGAACACCCAGCGGATCCGGGAGTACCTCTCGAACACACCGGAGTAGGCGAGGCGTGCCAACGCCAGGTTGGTGTCGCCGAGAAAGCCGACACCGATGGCGAGGGCATAGTCGTCGAGGTGCTCCGCGTCGGGCACGGTGGGGTGGACGTAGACCAGCAAGCCCTTCTCGTCGGCTGCCGCCCAAAAAGGCTCGAAACTCTCGTGGTCCAGGGGAACACCGTCGATGTTGGTCAGGATCATCACACCGGCCATCCCGAGGTCGTCGAGGGCGTGGTCGAGGACGGCGAGGGCACGGTCCGTGTCATGCATGGGCAATGCCGCCAACGCCTCGAATCGCCCCGGGTACTCCCGGCACAACTCGGTCAGATCCTCATTCACTTGACGGGACAGGGTGTCGGCTGCCTGAGGCTCGAGGAAGTACGTGCTCGGTGAAGGTATCGACAGGACCTGGGTTTGGATGCCCGATTGGTCCATCAACTCGAGACGTTGTTCGACTCCGGGATGTGGCTGTGGCACGGTGAGAGCCACTCCGCTGCGCCAGGTGCAGACGAACCGGCCGTCGTGCTCCCTCCGGTAGACCGTGGTGCTCGGGGCCGACTCGACCGCCTGCAGATAGGCGTCGGTGTAGTAGTGGACGTGAAGATCGACGATGCCATTTGCACCGGAGCCTCCGGTGGCCCGACGCACGGTCTCGTCCATGTCAGGCACCCTGCAACGCCGGTTCTGTGTCTTCGGGAAAGACGGCCCAGGGGAGGGCCTTCCGCTCGACGAACGAAACTGCCTCCATGCTGAGCAGGCCGAACAAGCCGACGAAGATGACAACGGCGTACAGCTGCTCGACGGCGAAGGCACCTCCCAGACGCTGCACCAGCCCGCCCAGCCCGATCAAGCCGATGACCTGCTCGGCGATGATCACCGCCCTGATCGCCCGCCCTGTGGCGATCCGAACACCGGCGAACATCAGCGGCAGGGCGGAGGGGAGCATCACCCGGCTCAGGACTTGACCCTCCGACGCGCCGAATGAGGTCGCCATTTCGACGATCTGGGAATCGGTGGTCTTGACCCCTGCAGCGGTGTTCACGACCACGATGAAGAACGTATAGATGACGATGGTCGCCAGGATGCTCCCCCGTCCCAGACCGAAGATGAGGAACAAGACCGGTATGAGGGCGACCAGCGGCAGCGAGAGGAAGGTGTTCACCAGCGGGTCGAGCGCCCACTCCATTGGCCGGTACCGACCGATGAGCAACCCGACCACGATCCCGAGGACGATCGAGGGGGGCAGGGCGATGCCGATGCTGATCAGGCTCTCTTTGAGAGCATCGAGAAATCGGGGACTGGCCCACACTTCCACGATCGCGGCGAATACCGCCGTGACCGGCGGAAAGGCGGGTGAAAGCTCGAGGCGACCGGCCACCTCCCAGAGGGTGAGGCCCGTGAGGAGGCCGAGGATGGAGATGATCCGGGTTCGGGTACGGGTGCTCATTTCAGTCGTACGCTCAATCCGGTGCCGGGGCGGTCGGGTCCCCCATCATGCCCCGCAACTCATGCCACATGTGGGAGGTCAGCTCGGTGAATACCGGGGTCACCCGCACTCCCTCGCCTCTGGGACGAGCCAGGGGCACGTCGAGTATCTCCCTCACCGCGCCTGGATGGGTGTCCATGACCAGGACTCGGTCGGAAAGGTAGGCGGCCTCGTCCATGGAGTGGGTGACGAAAATGACCGTCTTCTGCTCCTCCTCCCAGAGACGCATGAGGTCCTCCTGCATGAGCTGACGGGTCTGGGCGTCCAGCGCTCCGAAGGGCTCGTCCATGAGCAAGATGTCCGGCGCCACGGCGAGCGCCCGGGCCAGACCCACCCGCTGCTGCATCCCTCCAGACAGCTCGTGGGGGTAGTGGTCGGCGAACCGGGTCAGCCCGACGCGTTCGAGGAATGGCCGGGCAGCCTCACGGCTCTCCTTGCGACTCATCCCTCTCAGCTCCAGGCCAAAACCGATGTTGGTGAGGATGTCGGCCCAGGGCAGCAACACGAAGTGCTGGAAGACCATCGCCCTGTCGTTGCCAGGGCCCACCACCTCTTGGCCGTCGATCTCGATGGTGCCGGCCGTGGGCCTGATCAGCCCGGCGACCATCTTGAGCAAGGTGGTCTTGCCACATCCGCTGGGGCCGATGATGGAGAAGAACTCCTTGTCCTTCACCGAGAAGCTGACGTCTTTAAGCGCTTCGAAGGACCCGCCGTCTCGGGTGTTGAACCGACGTCCGATTCCTTTGACCTCGATCAAGCCGTCTGCTCCATCTCGTACTTCCACCGTGAGGCGCGCCGCTCGATCCGGCGTGCGATCACCTGGAGGAGGATCCCGAAGATGATCAGGGCGAGCACTACCGCATAGAGGTCTGCGCTCTGGAACCGGCCGCGGTAACGCAGGATCAGCCGCCCCATGCCCACCGCCACCAGCAGGATCTCGACCACCACCATGCCAACAACAGCACGACCGGTGCCGATTCGCACCCCGGCCATGATGCCCGGCACCGAGGCGGGGAAGATCACCTTCCGAAACAATTGCCATTGACTCGCGTTGAACGACTCCCCCATCTCGACCAGGTCCCTGCTCACGTAGCGCACGCCGGCGGCGGTGTTGAGCGTGACCTCCACGACCCCGAAGAGGAATACGACGAGGATTCGTGAGGCGTATCCAATGCCGAGCAGGATCACGGCGATCGGCACCAAGGTGGAAACCGGTAATGCGTTGAGGAAGGTGAGGTAAGGCTTGGTCAAGGCGTCGAACGTGCGAAACCTGCCGATGAGGAGACCGAGCGCGATCCCTACGGCCAGCGAGAGGAGCCAGCCCCACACGAAGGGGATAAAAGTCTGCCGGTAGGCATCCCAGAACTCCGCGGTTTGGATTTGTTCCCACAGAGCGCCCACCACCGAGGTGAAAGGCACGAAGAACAAGGTGGTCTCCTGGGCGCGTCCATAGAGCTCCCAGATCAAGAGGACCGCCCCGACCGACCCGATTCGGAATGCCCAAGGAGCCCATCCACCGCGGCTGATTGTTGACCGACCTTCCAACTCGGTCGGCAGAGCCTCGGCGCCGACAGCAGCGTCGCCGTGTTGGCTCACCGCCAAGACTCCCCGGTTCGCGCCCGGATCGGCCCGGGCATAGCGCCGGCCC
>DATHVR010000160.1:0-1764 GCA_035461175.1 Acidimicrobiia bacterium
CGAAATGCGCGCCATAGCGCGCATTTCGGTCGCGAGAACGGGATGGGGGTGGACGTGATCGGGGCGGGGCGGGTCAACTCGCTCACCCAGAAGACGATCCAGCTCACGGCGCCCGGCGTTCCCGACCTCTACCAGGGAACCGAACTGTGGGACCTGAGCCTGGTCGACCCCGACAACCGTCGTCCGGTCGACTACCAGCTGCGCCGGAGTCTCCTCGACCGACTCGAAGACGCCGAGCCGGCCACCGTCGTGGCCGGGACCGATGAAGGCCTGCCCAAGCTGTGGGTGGTGGAAACACTGCTGGCGCTGCGACGCCGTCGACCCCAGGCGTTCGCCCCTGAAGCGACCTACCGGCCGCTCGACGTGACGGGTGAGGCCGAACAGCATGCGGTCGGATTCGCCCGGGGCGAGGAGATGGTCACCGTGGTGCCGCGCCTGACCGTGCGTCTCGAGATGGGGGGTAGGTGGGGAGCCACTCGCCTCGAGCTCCCGGCCGGGGAATGGCAAAACGTATTCACGGGGGAGCCGGTCCGGGGTGGGACGGTGGGGGTGGCCGGCTTGCTGGCCGGCTTCCCCGTGGCCGTGCTGGAGCGCAGATGACACCGTCGGTATGGGCTCCCGTTCCCGACCGGGTGGCGCTCGCCCTGGGCGATGAGAGGCTCCCGATGGAACCGGGTGAGCGGGGGTGGTGGCACTCTCAGATCGACCTGGAGCCCGGCACCGACTACGGCTTTTCCCTCGACGGCGGACCCGCCCTCCCTGATCCCCGCTCCCGCCATCAGCCCGCCGGCGTCCACGGCCCCAGCCGGGTGGTGTCGCTCACCCCGCCGGCAGACTTTCCCGGCTTCGACCTCGAGACGGCCCTCCTCTATGAACTCCACATCGGCACCTTCAGCCCGGAGGGAACTTTCGCGGGAGCGATCGGACATCTCGACCATCTGGTCGACCTCGGCGTCACGGCGCTTTCGGTGATGCCGGTCAACCAGTTCTCGGGTCGCCACGGCTGGGGCTACGACGGGGTCGCCCTCTACGCCGTCCACCAGCCCTATGGCGGCCCAGCCGGCTTCCGGGAGTTCGTCGATGAATGCCACCGGCGCGGACTGGGTGTGGTCCTCGACGTGGTGTACAACCATCTGGGCCCGGAGGGCAACTACCTCCCCCGGTTCGGGCCGTACTTCACCCCCGCCTATGCCACCCCCTGGGGCGATGCTGTCAACCTCGACGGGCCCGGCAGCGACGAGGTGCGCCGGTTCTTCTTCGACAACGCCCGCATGTGGCTGGGTGAGTACGGGGTCGATGGTCTCCGCCTCGATGCCGTCCATGCCTTCCTCGACCGCTCGGCCCTCCACTTCCTGGAAGAGATCGCCGTCCGGGTCGACGAGCTGGCCCGCCAGGCCGGGCGTCACCTCCACGTGATCGCCGAGTCCGACCTCAACGATCCCCGCCTGGTGTGGCCCCGGGACCGCGGGGGCTTCGGGCTGGCCGCGACATGGAGCGACGATTTCCACCACGCCCTCCACTCCGTCCTCACCGGCGAGACCGACGGCTACTACGCCGATTTCGGATCGCTCGACGACGTCGCCACTGCCCTCACCAACGGGTACGTCTACGGCGGCCAGTACTCCGCTCACCGGGACCGCCGGCACGGTCGTTCGGCCGAAGGGGTTCCTGCCACCCGTTTCCTGGGCTACCTCCAGAACCACGACCAGGTCGGCAACCGTGCCCGCGGCGAGCGGATCGGGCACCTGGTCTCTTCGGGCCGCG
>DATHVR010000161.1:0-30590 GCA_035461175.1 Acidimicrobiia bacterium
TGGCGCGCAATTCTGTCGCGAAAGCCTGGCCCGTAACGAGCCTGGCGGCCAGGACGCATATGGGGGCAGCACCCCCACATGAATCCTCAGTGGGACTCTCGCCCTCTACTCTGGCGGATCATGGCGGAGAACCTTGCCGAACTCGCCGAGCGCTGGCTCGCCTGGAAGAACACCTCCAAGCCCTCGCCCGCCACCATGCGCGCCCGTCGGGCCGACCTGGCCGTCCTCGCCGAGGCGCTGGCGGGCAACCTCGGGCGGGAAGCGATGGACCATCCTGACCCCCTCGTCAGATGGCTCGGCCCCCTGTCCCCCGCCGACCTCGACCCCGACAACGTCACCTCAGCCTTCGCCACCTACGCCACCGATCATGCTCCCGCCTCGATTCGACGCTGTCGCTCGACCTGGTCGGGCTTCTGTCACTGGCTCGTCGTCTATCGCCAGGTCCTCGAGACCAACCCGATCGAGTTCGTGGAACCACCCAAGGCTCCCCGGTGGCGTCCCAAGCCGCTCTCGGAGGAGGACCTCGGGCGCATCGTCACCGCCGCCCAGACCCCCGGAGAGCGCACCCGACGCCCGTGGCCGGAACTGGAGCAGGTGCTGTGTGCCCTGTTCGTCGGAGCCGGCCTGCGCGTGTCGGAGGTCATCGCGGTCCGGGTGGGCGACGTCCGCCGCTCCACGCATGAGCACACCAAGCTGTCCGTGACGGGCAAGGGCGGCGTCACCCGCACCGTTCCGATTCCCCCCGAGGTGGTGGCGGTGATCGACCGGTACCTCGAGTCGCGGCGGGAACGGATCGGTCCCCACCAGTCCACCGACCGTTTGGTGGTACGTCCCCGCGGCGGCACCCTCACCCCCAAGGTCATCGATCACCTGGTCCTGGGTTGGTTCCGGCGGGCCGGCGTGGCCCCGCCCGCCGGTGCCCTCGCCCATTCGCTGCGCCACACCTACGCCACTCTTCTCGTCGAGCAATCGGGCTCGGTACCGGAGGTGCAACGCCTCCTGGGCCATTCGGATCTCGCCACCACCCAGGCCTACATCGACGTCGCCGCCCGGGGTGTGGAAGAGACGGCGATGTCCAACCCCGCCCGGCGGATGCTCGAGGAACAATGATTCGGGACTTCCGCTCCGAGGACTCCGGAGCGGTGGTGGCATTGTGGACTTCTGCCGGCCTGACCCGCCCCTGGAACGACCCCTACCGCGAGATCGAGCACAAGCTGGGAGTGGCCGACGGTCTCTTCCTGGTGGTCGAGAACAACGGGAGCATCGTCGGCGCCGCCATGGGCGGCTACGACGGTCATCGAGGCTGGATCTACTCGGTCGCCGTCGACCCCGACCACCGGAGTCTGGGACTGGGGGCGGCGCTGGTTGACGAGCTCGAGCACCGGCTCGCCTCGATGGGGAGTGTCAAGGTCAACCTGCAGGTCAGAACCGACAATCTGGCGGTGATCGACTTCTACCAGCGGCTCGGCTACCAGGACGACCACGTCATCGGACTGGGCAAACTCCTCGCCTGAACGTCCGGGCGGCATCCCCATTCACTCGAGAGGCAGATCCCAGTCCTCGGCGATAACGCCGAAGGTGACCTCCGCCAGGCGGATCGCCCCGGCGGTGGTGAGATGGACCCCGTCGTCCAGACGCATGTCGACCAGGTCGCCGTTGGCGTCGGTCAGGTACTCGCTGTACCCGCCGTCGGGCCCCTGGAAGACCGACCACGACTCGACGAAGGTGACCCGGGGATGGTCGGCGGCCTCACTCTCATAGATCTCGTTGAGCAACTCGACGCGAGGACGGAATGTCTCCGAGCGCACGATCGGCATCCCCATCCAGTAGACCCAGTGTCCCGCCTCCTCTAGTTGGGTCATCACCCCGTCCACCCGGCTCCGGTACTCCTCCTCCCATTCGGGGGTGTCGAAGTCGATCCAGGAGCCGTCGGGCATGTAGATGGCCTGGGCATCGTTGCCGCCGAAGAACAGCACGAACACGTCGGGGTCGAGGTCGGCGCTCACGCCGCGCAGACGGGCCGGCCAATCGAGGAAGTCGGGCCGGCTCAATCCCGATTCGAACTCGTACACGAACTCCGAGTCCACCATCCCGCTGCGGGCAGCCCGATTGTCGAGCATCGGACCGAACTGGCCAACCATCGAGTCCCCACCGATGTACATCACCAACGGGTCGGCGGGGGTCACGGCGCGGCGAACGTCCGGCACCTCGGTCGTGGAGGTCGTCGCAGGCACGGTGGTCGAGGAGACGCCGGGGGCGACGGTGGTGACGGTGGTGGCCGGCGGGGCTTCGGCGGTGATCTCGCCCCGTCCCAACAGTGAGTCGATCAGTTCTCGGGGCCGGTCGAGGAACAGGAAGTGGCTCACATCGGCAACCGGCTCCATCAGGGCGACGCCGACGGTCCGCTGCCATCCCTGCTCCTGGCGCTCGGCGGTGCGCAGGATGTCGGGGGCATTGAGGAGCAGACCCAGCAGCAGGGCGCCCACGATCACGATCAGGGCAACCCCGGCCGGAACCCGGCGGCGGTGCGTATCTGTGGGGTCGGGAATCTCGGTGCTCATGTCAGAACTGGAAATAGATGAACGGGGCGACGCCCTCGGGCCCGAATCCGTCGAGCACGAGCAGGAAGGCGGCCAGGGCGGCGGTCATGGCCACGGGGCGGAGGTGACTGAAGGCGGCCTGCATGCGGAGTCGCCAGTCGCCGGGTATGTACTGGACGGCGATTCCACCGGCGATCAGGACGAGGACCGTCGGCGTCACTGCCGGCGCCGGCCCCCAGTCGAAGAGGCGGCCGAGGATCTCGCCCACCCGGCTCATCGAGTCGGCCCGGAACAGGACCCACCCCAAGCACACCAGGTGGAAGGTGACGAAGCGACGGATACCCCGGCTGGCCGGGGTCTCGGCGCGGGCATACTCGGAGCTCTCCGTGCGCCATCGCTCCCAGGCGAGGAGCAAGCCGTGGAAGGCACCCCAGATCACGAAAGTCCACGCCGCCCCATGCCAAAGCCCGCCCAGGACCATGGTGAGGGCGAGATTGCGATAGGTCATGGCCCGAGACACCCGGTTTCCCCCCAGCGGGATATAGAGATAGTCGCGCAGCCAGCGGCTGAGAGTCATGTGCCAGCGACGCCAGAAGTCCTGGATGGAGACGGCGGCATAGGGCGAGTTGAAGTTGTCCGGGAACCTGAAACCCATCAGTAGCGCCACCCCGATGGCGATGTCGGTGTAACCGGAGAAGTCGGCGTATATCTGGACGGCGTACCCGTAGACCCCCACCAGGACTTCGAGGGCCGAGAACTGGGTGGGACTGGCGAATACCGGGTCGACGATCGCACCCGCCAGCGTATTGGCCACCACCACCTTCTTGAAAAGGCCCCCGGCGATCAACCCGAAGGCGCGGGTGGCGTCGACCCGACGGGGATTCTTGGGCGTGTCGATCTGGGGCATGAACTCGGACGACCGGACGATGGGGCCTGCCACCAGCTGGGGGAAAAAGGCGAGATAGACGGCGAAGTCGAGCAGAGGGGCGGGATGCTCTTTACCCCGATAGATGTCGATGACGTAGGACAGGGCCTGGAAGGTGAAGAAGGAGATCCCGACCGGGAGGGTTATCTCGAGCAGCGGCAGGGGCAGGTCGATGCCGAGAGGGCGGAACAGGTTGATGAGAGAACTCACGAAGAACCCGTAGTACTTGAACCAGCCCAGCACGACCAGGTTGCCGGCCACCGCCACCATCACCGCCGTGCGTCTGGTCGCTTGATCGTCGCTGCGGGACATCCACTGTGCCGTCGCCTGGTTGAACAGGGTCGAGGCCACGATCAGGAACACGAACCGCCAGTCCCAGGCGCCGTAAAAGAAATAGCTGGCGGCGAGCATGAACCACTTCCACTGCCGACGGTGGGGAAGCAGCAGCCAGTTGGCCGTGAGCACCACGACGAAGAAGAGGGCGAACTGGATGGTGGGAAAGAGCACGCAGGCGCCTGGACTCGGGATTCGGCCGCGATGCTACATACGCAGCGATGCAACCCTTGGGACCCTCTCCCCGTTAGGCTTTCCGCACGCCCCCGACCCACCTTCTGCACATTCCCCACTTCCCATCGGTGACCCACCAAACCCTGAGATGACCCACCCCGAGACCGTCGCCGCCCCTTCCCGGGACCCCCGCCGCCGTCCCCGCTACCGGCTCACCCGGCGGGGCAAGGTGGTGTTCACGGTCCTGCCCGTCCTGATCCTGGCCGGGGTATGGGTGGCGACGGCCGACGAAGCCACCCTCACCGTCGACGGCATCGAGAACGACGCCACGCTGGGGGCGGAGGCGTCCGATTCGACGGTGGTGGTGACGACCGATGCCCCGGCCGAGAACCTCACCGTGTCGCTCAACGGCGAGCCGGTGACGGTGGAGGCCAGCACCAACGGGACGTACACCGCCAGCATCGGGGGCCTGGCCGATGGAGATCACACCCTCTCGGTCGTGGTGGCGCAGGGGTTTCCCTTCGGGGCCTTGAAGGAGACCCGCCAGTTCTCGCTCGACACCACTCCCCCGACGGTCGACATACTTAGCCCTACCGTGCCGGTGCAGGTGGGCGAGGAGGTTGTGGTGACGGCCCGCATCGACGATTCCGACGCCGCCGTCACGATCGACGGCGACACCGTCACACCCGGCGAAGACGGGACGGTGAGCCGGTCCTACCCCGAGCCCCCCGATGGCAGCGTGGTCATCGCCGCCACCGATCCCGTCGGCAACGCCACCGAGGCCGCAGTCTCGGTGGAACTCGCCCTGGCCGGTGCTCCGGGAGGACCCCCCATGTTCGGGGTCCATGCCAGTGGCTGGACATGGGCCACCCCCGAGCTCCGAGATCCGATCCTCGCGATGATCGACGAGGGCGTCATCAACACCGTCCAGCTCGACCTCAAGGACGAGGGCGGGGATATCTGGTACGACACCGGGGTGGCACTCGCCCACGATGTCGGCGCCATCACCGAGCTGTGGGACCTGGAGGAGGTGGTGGCGGACCTGCACGACCGCGGCGTGAGGGTGGTGGGTCGGATCGTGAACTTCCGCGATCCTCGACTTGCCACCTACGCCGTGGAGACGGGAAACATGAGCTGGGTAATCCAGAACCCCGACGGGACTGCCTACGGCCAGTACGGCGGCTTCGCCAATCCCTTCGATCCCGATGTGCGCGAGTACAACATGGCTCTGGCTGAGGAGGCGGCCCGACTCGGCGTCGACGACATCATGTACGACTACGTCCGGCGCCCGGACACGCTGAGCGAACTCGTCTATCCGGGCCAGGATGGGTCGCCCGAGGATGCCATCATCAGTTTCCTCGACGAAAGCTACGACCGGGTGACCGGGGCCGGCGCCCGCCTGGCAGCCGCCGTATTCGGCATCGCCGCCACCAGGCCCGAGGAGGTGGCCCAGGACATCCCGCGCATGGCCGAAGTGGTCGACTACATCGCCCCGATGGTGTATCCCTCGCATTGGGGTCCGGGCGAGTATGGCGTCGACAATCCCAACGCCCAGCCTTATGACATCACGTTCCGCTCGCTGGAGGAGTTCGTGGAGATGACCAACGGCTCCAAGGCGTACATCGCCTCCTGGCTGCAGGACTTCTCCCTCGGCATCGACTACAACGAGGCCGAGGTGCGGGCCCAGATCCAGGCGTCCCGTGACGCCGGCGTCGACGACATCTTCCTCTGGGACGCCGCCACCACCTATACCCGGGCCGCCCTCGATCCCCTCGACTGAAGGTCAGTCGACCGGGTAGGTCCAGTCATGGGGGTCATCGGTCCTCGCGACCTGGACGTCGACCAGAGCCTGGCGCAGGGCCCGGGTAGCGGGACCCACCCCGCCGTCACCCACCATCACCTCCTTGTCGTCGATGACCAGGGTCCCCACCGGCGCCAGGATGGCGGCCGTCCCGGCCAGGGCCACCTCGCCCTCCCGGCACCACTCGACCAGGTCGTCCGTAGTCAGCGACCGCTCCTCGACCTGCATGCCCCGGTCGGCAGCCAGCGACAACAGCGAGCCGCGGGTCACACCTTCGAGAAAGGAACCGTCGAGGGCCGGGGTGAGGACCCGGTCGGCCGAGAGCAGCAGGATGTTCGAGGCACCGGTCTCCTGCACATGTCCGCCGGGGGCGAACAGGACCTGGGCCACCCCGTGGCGCTTCCTCGCCTCCATCGTCGTCCCCAATGCCATGGCGTAATTCGCCCCCGTCTTGACGGCTCCGAACTGGGGGGTGGTACGGGGTCGATTAGTTTCGACCGCGATGCGAAGCGGGGACATGCCCCCGGTGAAATAGTCGCCAACCGGGCTGGTGAGGATGAACAGGAGGGCCTCGCTCGTCGGTGAGCCGGCCGCACCGATGTTGGGGGCCGTCCCCACCAGCGTCGGCCGGATGTAGAGAGAACCGGGGGCATCGGGAACCATGTGCAGGTTCTCGTGCACCGTATCGATGATCATCTGTCGGAGCATCGTCTCGGGAGGAACCGGGAGACACAGCCGCTCGGCGCTGGAGCGGAGTCGGGAGACGTGACGATCGAGCCGGAAGATGCGCACCACGCCGTCGATCCCACGATGCGCCTTCAAGCCCTCGAAACAGGCGCTTCCGTAGTGGAGGACGTGAGCGGCCGGATGCATGCTCAGGGGGGCCACCGTTTCCAGCGTCGGTTCGTCCCATCCATCGTGGGCGAATCGTGCTACCGCCATCATCTCCCCGAAGGCGGTGCCGAACGCGGGGATCTGGGTAGTGGCGGATGCAGGATCGTTCATGGTCGGCACAGGATGCCATGCCGGGTCCCCTCGAGCCATTTCAACGGGTTGTTCACCGGGGCGTTGAGATGCCAGGATTCGCCTGTGCCCGACCTGATCGATCGTGCCGCCGGCGCCGGCCTGCGTTTCCCATCCCGCCACCAGGTCGTGTTCCCGGACGGTTGGGGAGATCGGGCGGCATTCGACCTCCTCACTCTGGTCGACGATCCAGTCGAGCCGGCGAGTCCCCTGTGGAGTGCTGGCTCCGGGGTAGCCGGTCTCCGGCTTCGTTCGGGATACTTCCCTTCCCCGCTCGAAATCTTGCCGGCCGGGTCGGCGGTCCCGGTGGAACTGGTCGAGCCGGCCGGGGGCACCGACCGGGTCGTTGCCCTGTTCCCCGCCTGGAATCAGGAGGGCTTCGACCAGCGCCGCGGCCTGGCCGAGGCCCTGGCCCGACAGGGGGTTGCGGTCGCCTTGCTCGAGATCCCTCTCTACGGCAGCCGCCGCCGGCCCGATGCAGTCGGCATGCCGATCAGGACCGTGGCCGACTTCATGGTCATGGGAGCCGGCGCCATCGTCGAGGCACAGGCCCTCCTGGGCGGGCTCCGAACCGAGTTTCCCCAAGTCGGCGTCGCCGGATTCTCGATGGGAGGCAATCTGGCCGCTCTCACCTCGGCCGTGGCTTCCTTCCCACTGGCGACTGCTCTCATGGCCGCTCCCCACACCCCCCGGGCCCCCTACCTGGAAGGAAACCTCAGCCACGCCATCCGCTGGGAAGCGTTGGGCGGGCCCGAATCCCGGCCCGAGCTGAGCGCCGCCCTGGGGGCGATCAGCGCCACCTCCTATCCGGCACGGTCACACCATCGAGACGCGGTGCTGGTCGGGGGCCGCAACGACGGATTCGTTCCCCCCAGCTCGATCGAAGAACTCGCCGCCCACTGGCAGGTGGAGGTGCGGTGGGTGCGGGGCGGCCACGGGGTGCTGTGGTGGCGCCGCCGGCACGAATTGGTCAGGGCAGTCCTCGATTCGTTCGTGGGCCTCAACGAAGGTCGAGGATCTGAGCCTGGCTGATGTGGCCGACCCGACCGTCCCGGTCGTAAACGGCCGTCTCGGTCACGCCGATGCCGTGAGCACCCTGGTGGACCTTGGACCGCATTCCGATCCACTCCCCTCGCGGCAGCCGGTAGACGTAAAGGGTGATGTCGGGATTGACGAACAGCCATTTGAGAGGATCTAGAGCCTGGGAGTTCCCGTTGGCCAGGTCGGCCATGACGGCCAGGCGCTGGAAGGCGGTCATCTCCTCCCCCGCCAGGAGGTCGCACTCGAGCCGGAACCACGAGTTGCCCGGAACCGCCCGCACGAACGAGTCTTCGACGCTGCGGATCTCGACGCCGTCGGTATGGAACCGGAGCAGATCGCCGTAGTCGCCGAAGACCCCCTTCCAGTCCAGCCGCTCCAGATCCTCGGGCGCAGGATGGGGAGGCTCGTCGTCGCCGGCGGTTCCCACCAGGTCCTCGGCTGGCAGATCGGTCGACCGCACCTTCAGTGCCCGGGCCCGGCCCACCTCCAGGCCTCCGGCATGCAATGAGGCATCCACCACCTGGATCCGCCGGCCATCGCGAACCAGTTCGGTGCTGATCGACAGCGGGGCCAGGGGCACGGCCCGGAACAGGTCGACGGTGAAGCGGACCACCTGCATCGGAACCGCGGTCGGAACCATCTCGACCGCCCGCCCCAGGATCCCCGCCGGCGGCGATCCGTGCTGGGCGTCGTCGGTCCACCCACCGCGGGTGAGTTCGGTGGGATTGAGGGCATCGTTGTGCAGTTCGAACAGGGCGGCGGGCTTCATGCGCCGACGATCGTAAACCTGATCGAGGGCGAGCCGACCCGTGCCCGGACCGGACTCGTTAGTTGGCCGGGACGGCGCGTAGACTTGGGGCCATGTTCGGACCTCTCAACGGAGTGCGGACGGCGCTGGTGATCGCCGCCGGTTTCACCGCCGTGGTGGCGGCGTTCCTCGGCTACTGGACGGTAACCACGGTGCTCGCTCTCGGGATCGCCATCCACGGCCTGGGCTGGCTCTACCTCTACCGCCAGCACCAGACGGAGTCGGTCAGAAGCCGATGAATCCGGCGGTGGCGGCGGCGATCTCGTCGGCCACCTCCCGCAGTCGGGCCTCGGCGGTCTCGATGTCGTCGCCCGCCTCGCCGCGCAGATCCACGTAGATCTTCAGCTTCGGCTCGGTACCGGAGGGTCGAACCAGCACCCGTCCCCTATCCTCCAGCTCGAGAGCGACCAGCGGCGTCGCGGCCAGCCAGCGCGGCCGCTCCCCGGCTCCCGCCCGGTAGTCAGTCCCGCCCAGGACCGCGTGCCCCGCCAGTTCGCTCGGGAATCGCTCGCCGAGACGGTCCATGGCCGCCATGATCTCTTCGACGCCGGCGCTTCCCGGCCTGACGATGCTGAGCTGGGTGCTCGCCCACAGACCTACCCGCAGGTACAGGTCGGCCAGCCGGTCACCCACCGTTCGGCCGGACTCGGCCAGGCTCTGGGCCATGTCCATGAACACGATCGCAGCCGACATCCCGTCCTTGTCGCGCACGACCGGTCCCACCGAGTAACCGAGTGCCTCCTCATATCCGAACACGAACCGCCCCACCCCCTGTTCCTCGAGGTCCATGGCGGCGTTGGCGATCCACTTGAAGCCGGTGAGGGTCTGCTCGACGTGCGCTCCATACAGCTCCCCGACCGCCGACAGCATCGGCGAGGACACGATCGAGTTGACAACGATCGGACGTTCTTCCGATTCCCAGTGCTCCAGGAGCCAGTCGGCCATCAGGACGCCGATCTGATTGCCCGTCAGGGGCCTCCACCGGCCATTCTCGGGCAGCACGACCGCCAGCCGGTCGGCGTCGGGGTCGTTGGCGATGACCAGATCGGCTCCGAGCTCCTCCCCCAGTTCCTTCACCAGGTCCATGGCTCCTGGCTCCTCGGGGTTGGGGAAGGTGACGGTCGGGAAGCTCCCGTCGGGATCGCGCTGAGCTTCGACCACGTGGAAATCCGGATAGCCGGCGTCGGCGGTCAGGCGGTGCATGATCTCCCAGCCCACGCCGTGAATCGGGGTGTAGGCGACCCGCAACTCGCCTCCGGCGGTCCGGGTGCGAACCTGGTCGACTTCATCCCGATAGGCGGCGTACATCTCGTCGAGATCGAGCTCCGAGGCCCCCGGGACATCGCCGCCCATTCCAGCTTCCGTACGGGGCACCTCCGAGGCTGAGCCCACCTGGGCGATGGCCGCCGCGATGGCGGTGTCCACCGGAGGAACGATCTGGGCGCCGTTGTGGTCGTACACCTTGTAGCCGTTGTCGGCCGGGGGGTTGTGACTGGCCGTGACCACCACGGCGGCGCCCGCCCCCAGCCGTCGAGCGGCGTAAGCAACCATCGGGGTGGGAACCGGCGTGTTGAAAAAGGCCACCTCATGTCCGGCGGCGACCAGGACCCCCACCGTGTCCTCGGCGAACTGCCGCGACGAGGAGCGGCCGTCAAAACCGACCACGACCGGCCCCGAGCGGTTCTCCCGCAGGAACGCCGACACCCCGGCGGTAGTGCGGATCACGACCGCCCGGTTCATGCGGTTGGAGCCGGCCTCCACCGCACCCCTGATCCCGGCGGTGCCGAACTCGAGGACCCCGTTCATCCGCTCGCCGAGGTCGTCCCAGCTCTCCTCATCGAGCAGGGATTCCAGCTCCCGGCGGGTGGCCGGATCCGGATCGCCCTCGATCCAGGCGCGGGTTCGTCGGATCAGGTCCGTGTGATCACTCATGTCGAGCACGGTATCCAAACCGACATCGGTATGGTCGGAGGCATGCGACTGACGAGCCCCAACCTCGAACACGGGGAGCCCTTCCCCGCCACCAACGCCTTCGCGGTCCCCGACCCGGACGAGCACATCCGCTACGCCGCCAACCGCAACCCGGCGCTGCGATGGGACGAGGTCCCCGACGGGACCCGCTCCTTCGTTCTCGTGCTGGTCGACGAGGACGTGCCCTCCGTTGGCGACGACGTGAACCAGGAAGACAGGACGGTTCCGGCCGACCTACCCCGGGTGGATTTCGTCCACTGGGTCCTCGTCGACATCCCGGGTGACGTCCGCTCTCTCGAGGAAGGCGCCTACTCCGAGGGCGTGACCTCCGGTGGCAAGCCCGGCCTCGACGCCACTATGCGCGAGGGCATCAACGACTACACCGGCTGGTTCGAGGGTGATCCCGAGATGGGCGGAACGTACAAGGGCTACGACGGGCCCTGCCCGCCCTGGAACGACAGCATCATCCACCACTACGTGTTCACCCTCTACGCCCTCGATCTCGAGCGCACCCGGGTGGAAGGCGACTTCACCGCCGACGATGTTCGCCGCGCCATCGACGGTCACGTGCTGGCCGACGCCTCCCTGATGGGGACTTACACCCTCAACCCCGACCTCATCTAACGCGTTCTCGAGACACTTTTGTACCGAGGCGGTACAAAAGAACCTCAGGTTCGGCGTCTTATCAGCCGGCGTAGTCGGAGCGCTGCCAGCGCCACATGTCGGCGCACATGTCTTCCAGGCTGAAGCGGGCCTTCCATCCCAGTTCGTCAGCGATCTTGTCGACCGAGGCGTAGGTTTCGGCCACGTCGCCGGGGCGCCGGTCAACCACCTGGTAGGGGACTGGGGCGCCGGTGGCGGTCTCGAAGGCGGCGACCAGTTCCAGGACTGACGTCCCCACTCCGGTGCCGAGGTTGTAGACGAAGTACGCACCCGGTTCGACGAGAGAGTTCAGGGTCAGGGCGTGGCCCTCGGCCAGGTCGACGACGTGGATGTAGTCCCGTACTCCCGTCCCGTCGCTGGTCGGATAATCGTCACCGTATATCGCGACCCGGTCCAGACGGCCGGCGGCGACCTGGGCCACCATGGGCATGAGATTGTTGGGCTCGCCCTCCGGGTCCTCGCCGATGAGGCCACTGGGATGGGCTCCGACCGGGTTGAAGTAGCGCAGCAATCCGACCGACCACCGTGGATCCGACCGATGGAGGTCGGTCAACACCTGTTCCATCATGATCTTGGTCCACCCGTAAGGATTGGTGGCAACACCCTTGGGCAAGTCCTCGGTCACCGGGACCACCTCTGGATCGCCGTAGACGGTGGCCGAGGAGGAGAACAACACCGCCCGAACGCCGGTGCGCTCCATCGCCTTGAGGAGGGAGATCGTGCCTCCGACGTTGTTGTCGTAGTAGGCGAGCGGATTCTCCACCGATTCCCCCACCGCCTTGAGGGCGGCGCAATGGATGACGGCATCGAAATCCCCCTCGTCGAGGATCCTCACCAGTGCCTCCTCGTCCCGGACATCGACCTCGTGGACGAGGGGCGTGGATCCGATGATTCGACCGATCCGGTCCGGAACGTCCCGCTTGGCATTGACGAAGGTGTCGACGATGACCGGGGTGTGGCCTGCTTCGGCCAGGGACACGCACACGTGACTTCCGACGAACCCGGCACCCCCGGTGACGATGACCTGCATCGGGACGATCCTACGACCTAAGAGGAGAGAATCCGCAAACCCGCGGTGGCAGGAAGGGTCAGTCGGAAAGTGGCCCACTTCCCCTCGTGGCGGTAGTCGAGGTCACCTCCCATCAGCCGGGCCAGGCGACGCGCCACGTTGAGTCCCAGCCCCACCGAGCCCTTCTTCACCGGGACCCCGTCCGCCCGCTGGTAGGGCTCGAAGATCCGCTCGATGTGTTCTGGTGGGACCCCGTCACCGTCGTCGGACACGCACACCTCGACCGACTCACCCTGGAGGGCGGCCGACACTCGCACGCTTGTCCCCCCGTGGCGTTCGGCGTTGCTGAGCAGGTTGCGGATGATCTGCTTGAACCGCTGGGGATCCACCCAGGCGACCAGCGGCGTCGGGGGAAGCTCCCAGACGATCGATCCGTAGGTGGGAACCAGCTCCTCGAGCTGGGGAACGATGTCGACGGCCTCCGGGATCACGGCTACCTCCCCGATGTCGGAACGGACGGCCACCAACAGGTCCTCCACCAGCGACGTCATATCGGCAGCCTGATGGGCGATGAGTGTGATCAGGTCGTGACGCTCGCCGTCCTCGAACTCGTCGAACCGATCACGCAGTTCCTCGGCCAGCCCCATCACGCCGGTGAGTGGATTGCGGAGCTCATGGGAAACGGTGGCCACGAACACATCCTTGGCGGTCAGGAGCTCCTCCAGGCGTCGTTGCGTCTTCTTGACCTGGGAAAGGTCGCGGGCAATGGCCGCGAGGTAGATTCCCTGGTCCTGGCCTCGATGAACGGTGACGACGGCCCACAGCGGACACTCCCGACCCACCCGATCGGTGAGGGTCACCTCCCCCGACCACCCCCGCTCCCCCACCGCTTTCACCGCCTGCTCCCAGGCCAGCCCGGGAACGACCCGGTCGAATTCCGGTCGAGAGTGCAGCTCATCCTCGCTCATTCCGAGGAAGCTCCGGGCCGCTCCGTTGGCGAAGCGGAGCCGGCCGTCGCTGTCGAACACGGTCACGAGATCGGCGGTGGTCTCGAGGACCCCGGCCAGGATGGCCGAGGAGTTGGCGGCCCGTACCTCGGCCGTGATGTCGGTGAGCACCCCCTCATAGAAACGCACCGATCCGTCGTCGTCGTAGATGGCCCGGGCCGTGTCGCGAACCCACACCAGGGTGCCGTCACGCCGCCGCAGTCGGGCCTGGAAGTCGCGCACCACCCCGCTGGCCTCGATCGCCTCTTTCCACTCGCGGCGGGCGAGCGGGTCTACGTGGGAGTAGGCGGCGGCGTTGTCGCGGGCGATCAACTCCTTCACTGAGGGGTAACCGAGCAGGTCGGCGGTGGCCGCATTGGCGGCCAGAATCTCACCCTCCGCAGTGGTGCGGTACAGAGCAGCGGGGAGTCGATCGAACAGATCGTCGATCTCGCCGAGACGCTGGGAAACATGCATCGTGTTCCATATCGGCACTTTTCGCCCGAAAACTGAACAGAGTCACTCGATTTCCACCCACCCCCCGGCATCCAGGCGGGCCAGTTGGCCGGATCGGGGCGCCGGCTCCCACTCTCCGACTCGCTCGACTACCGGGGTGCGCTTTCCGTACAACTCGTCGGCGACCACGGCACCGAGGACGAGGATCGGATCGGCCGATTCCAGAATCAGGGCGGCGGGACCGGTCCCCGAGCGGATCATCTCGGCCAGGACCGAGGAGGCCGAGGAAGAACCCCGCCCGTGCGCGAGGACGAGGATCCTGGCCGACACCGTCTCGCCATTCTGGGGGTGGCCGCTCTCCACGATTCGACCGGACTCGGGATCGACCCCACCCCAGAATGAGATCGGCTCCTCCAGCACCAGTACCCGGCCTGCCGCCGTTCCTTCCACCAGAGACCGGACCGGAAACCGCCCCCTCATCGCTTGGCCCGCTTTGCCAGGGCGGCATCCACGCACTCGCCCACCGACCCGAACACCACCTCGACGCCGAGGTTGGTGGGGGCGTAGTACGCCCATTTGACCGAGTCGGTCATAACCACACGCAGCGACGGATCCAGGATGGGGGTTATGTAGGTACAGGTGTCGGTGACCACCGTCACCCTGGACGCCGACAGTCGGGCGAGAGCCGCTTCTCCTAATCGGTCCAGCACCTCCCGGCTGGTGTTGACGTAGAACGGCACCCGGGACTGTCGCCCCTTGAACATATCGCCCAGTCGCTGCATCTGATCGAGCGAGTAATGCGGGGTACCCAGTGCGATCGCATCCACCCCGGATGCAGAGGTGGTGTTGAGACTACGGCGAGCTTGCTCGAGCGTGGCGGCGTCGACTTGCACGACGGGCGTGGCCGGGTCGGGCCTCAACGACGCCGCCTCAGGAGTCAGCCCTTCGGCGTGGAAAAGCCCCACGGCGCCCGAGGAGGCGGCGGCCGCCCCGAGCGCCTTGAGCTGATCCTCGCTGGTGGAGGCGGGCAACCCCCGCAGCCACGCCACCCGGTTGTCGGCGATCCTTCCCACGACATATCCCGCCAGGGCATAACCGACCTCGTCTGCGAAACAGTCCCGCACAACACCGAAGTCGAGCACCAGCCGGGGTCGGCGGCCATCGTCGAGATGCAGTCCGACGGCGGGCGCCCGGCCCGTGACGGCGGCACATATGTCGATGAAGTCGCCGTAGCGCTCGGTACGAGCCCCCAGCACCGAGTTGGCGAAGACGATGGCGTTGGATTCGGCCCAGGCGATCTGTTCACCCATTCCCGGCCGCACCTCGCTCTGATAAGGGGCGCACGTCCAGGTGGCCCGACAGCCCATGGCCACATACAGGTCCATCAGCTCGCGGGCCGGGGCGGGGTCCCGCATCCGCACCAGCTCAGGATGGAGCAGGTCGAGCGACCCGACATTGAGAGTGGTCGGGACCCGGACCCGCGCTCCTCCCTGGTTGAGTCGGCGAGCAAAATCGAGGCCCGCCTGACCGTGATAGAGACAACCGTCGACGTGGGCACCGGTGATGTCGAGCAACCTCCCCGCCCCCATCCCCTCGGCCACCCTCACCAGGACCCGCATAGCCAGGGCCGACCCCGGACCTGCCGCTCCCGCCAGCGTGGCCCGATCGGACGAGTTGAGTTGCAACGGCATCCGCCGATTGTGGCGTCGTATACCCTCCCAGCGTGAACTCACCTCGCTTCGACTACATCGTCGTCGGTGCCGGCTCGGCCGGATGCGTACTCGCCAACCGGCTCTCCACCCTCGGAACGGTCCTGCTGCTCGAGGCCGGCGCCGATGACACCTCGCTGAACGTCAGGATTCCGGCGGCGTTCTCGAAGCTCTTCAAGACCGCGGCCGACTGGGATCTCGAGTCAGGCCCCGAACCGGGCGCCGAAGGCAGGCGGCTGTATGTGCCCCGGGGGCGGTTGGTCGGAGGCTCATCTGCTATCAACGCGATGATCTACATGCGTGGCCGTCGCTCCGACTACGAAGGGTGGGAGGAGGCCGGGGCCACCGGCTGGGACTGGGAGACCGTCCGCGAGGCCTTTCTGGAGGTGGAGGACAATTCACGTGGTGACGGCCCGTACCACGCCACCGGCGGCGAACTGCGGGTGGAGGACCTGACCGACCCCTCCCCCTTTTCACGCCGTTTCGTCGAGGGAGCCATCGAGATCGGCATCCCGGCCAACCCCGACTTCAATGGTCCCCACCAGGAGGGGGTAGGCCTGTTCCAGGTCAATCAGCGCCGCGGGAGGCGATGGAGTGCCGCCGACGCCTTCCTCGCTCCCGTTCGCAACCGGCCCACTCTGACGGTGGAAACCGGAGCCGTGGTCGAGCGGGTCGTGATCGCAGGGGGCCGGGCAACCGGAGTGGCCTACCACCGGGAGGGAAGAACCGTCATCGCACATGCGGAGGCCGAGGTGATCCTGGCGGCGGGGGCGATCGCATCCCCCACCCTGCTGCAACGCTCGGGCATCGGAGATCCCGACCTTCTCAGGCGCGCCGGGGTCGAACCGGTGGTCGAGGCGACCGGGGTGGGCGAGAACCTCCAGGACCACCCGGTGGTGATGGTGATCGGCACCACCACCTCCGGCCCCACCTTGGACGGAGCCGAGACCTTCCCCAACCTGATGCGATACCTGATCCGGCGTCGGGGCCCTCTCACCTCGAACGTGGGCGAAGCCGGGGCTTTCGTTCGCTCCTCCAGGGCGGGTCCCGAGCCGGACCTTCAGTTCCATTTCGCTCCCACCTACTTCGCCGATCACGGTTTCACGGCCTACGACGGGCATGCCTACACCACCGGGCCGCTCCTGCTCAGTCCCTCCTCTCGCGGCTGGGTGCGAATCCGGGACGCCGACCCGTCGTCGAAGCCGGAGATCGTCGGAAACCACCTCACCGCACCCGAGGATTTGGCTCTCCTCGTAGAGGGGGTGCGAATCGGGCGGGAGATCTTCGCTTCCCGGGCCTTCGCCCCCGTGCGCAAGGCCGAGTTGCTCCCCGGGCCGGATCTCCAGAGTGACGCCGACCTGGGGAAGTTCATTCGCCGGCGGGTCGAACTGCTGTATCACCCGGTGGGGACCTGCCGGATGGGCAACGGGGACGATGCCGTGGTCGATCCGCGTCTGAAGGTGAGAGGGGTGGAGGGCCTGCGGGTAGCGGATGCCTCGGTGATGCCGCGCATCGTGTCGGGAAACACCAACGCCCCCACGATCATGATCGCCACCCGGGCCGCCCGGATGATCGCCGAGGACCAAACGCCCGCCTGAGGCCGCCGGGCCGGTGCCCCGGGTTCAGAAGCCCAGGTCCAGCTGTTCCCCGAGCCGGCGGTGGCGGCTGAGCCCGTTCCAGATCAGGTGGTCCATGAAAACCCAGCTACGACGGTGGATGGAGCTCGGGCCCCACGCCTGCAGGGCCGCCTTGTGCGTCGGGCACGGGTAGCCCTTGTTGCCCTCGAAGTTGTAAGGGGGGAACTCCGGAGCCACCTTCCGCATCATCCGGTCCCGGGTCACCTTGGCGAGGATCGAGGCGGCGGCGATCGAGACGGACAGACGGTCGCCGCCCACAATCCGCTGCGCCCCGCCGACGAAGTCCCAATTGCCGTCCACCAGAACGGCATCCGGCATCACACCTAGTCCATCCAGCGCCCGCCGGGCCGCCAGCCTCTGGGCTTCGGACATACCGAGCTCGTCACACTCCTTGGGCGTGACATGGCCCACCGACCAGGCTCGCACCCATCCGGCGATCCGCTCGAACATCGCCTCCCGCTCGACCTCGGTGAGCATCTTGGAATCCCTGACCTTGTAGATGCGCCGGTCGGTCGGAACCACGACCGCACCCACGCTGAGCGGCCCGGCCCAGGCTCCCCGACCCACCTCGTCGATTCCCACGACGACGTCGGCCCCGCCGGTCCAGAGATCTCTTTCCAGGGACAAGCCCGGCGACTTATCCCGCAGTGCTCCCCGTAGCCTCGGCACACTCACGGACGCCAGGGTAGGCGACGCCGCCTCAATTGACGCGCGGATCGACCGGATGGGTGGCCCACAGGGCCGCTGCTCCTCCCCGGCGCCGGAGCAGACGCCCCCACAGCGCGTCGGGGAAGGGCGGCAGCGACTCGCCGGGCAGAGGCTTCATAACCAGCCAGGCACCTTCGGCGATCTCCGCCTCCAGCTGCCCCGGGCTCCACCCCGCCTGGCCGACGAAGAGTCGACCCCTGACCCCGGGCCGGTTGGGAGGCGTCAGGTCATCGGCCAGGCTCACTTCCCCCTCTACGTCGAGCAGGATGAGCCCCGATTCGGCCGCCACCGGCCCTCCCCAGAAGATGACCGGAGGCGGTGCCAGCGCCGATCGCCAGTCGGGCAGGTGGTCGATGGTCGGCTCCTCCGTGGGACGGTTGAGCACCACTCCGGCGGCGCCGTCATCCTCCATATGGGCGTAGAGGTAGACGACCGTGTGGACGAAGTTGGGATCCGTGATCAGAGGAGTGGCGACGAGCAGATTCCCGGCAAGAGGCATCCTCCCATCCTGGCATACCATGAAGAGGACATGATCCGGGTCGTCTCCACCAACCTCTACAACCACAACGTCGACCTGGAGTCCCTCGCCCGGCTCATCGAGGAGGAACGACCTGACTTCCTGGCCGCCCAGGAACTGACGCCGGCCGCCGGCCGGGTGATCGCGGGACGACTCCCCCACGGCCTGCTCCAGCCCCGCGACGGAACCGACGGTATCGGCATCGCCTCCGCCTCCCCGGTTCGGGTGCGCCGTCACCCCCTCCCCCACCGAGACGCCATGGTGGCGGACGGTCCCTTCAGCCTCTGGTCGGTGCACCTGGCCAACCCGGTCGATGCCCCACCGCCGTGGCGGGCCCGGCGCGCCCAGGTGCACGCCCTGGCCGCTGCCGTCACCGGCCTACGCCCGGTGCTGGTTGTGGGCGACTTCAATGCCACGCCGTGGTGGCCCGCCTACCGGATCCTGACCCGGGTCCTCGACGACGGGGTGGCGACGCTGGCGGAACGGCGGGGAGAGAGGCCGAAGAGGACATGGTCCTACCGGGCCCTGACGCCTACCCTACTGCGCATCGACCACGCCCTCATCGGCGGCCTCCGCCTCGCCGATGCCAGAACCCGAGTGGTGGCAGGGTCGGACCATCGGGCGCTGGTGGTCGATGTGGAGACCGACCTCAGCCCAGGTGATCCTCGATCCAGCTGACCACGTCGGCCACCACCTCGGGCCCTTCCGGCTCGTTGAACATCTCATGGCGCAGAGTCGGATATAGCCGGCGTTCCACCCCTTCCAGGGCGCCCAGCGGCACCGAGACGTTGGGTGGGACCAGGGTGTCGGCACCGCCGTGAATCACCAGCGTGGGTATCGAGAGCCGCCCCATCGCTTCTTGCACCCTCTCCTGGGACTTGAACGCTTCGGCCCCGACACGGGTGCTGGCCTTGGTCTGCACCAGCGGGTCGGCGAAGTAGTCCTCCCCCACCGCCGGGTCACGCGAAAGCTGGCTTCCCTTCACCGCCGTCGGAAGCCGTAAACGGGGAGCGATGACGCTCGAAAGCGGTGCAATCGCCTTCTGCCAGGCGGCACCTCCCCCCACCGCCGGGGCAGACAGCACCAGCAGGTCGGGGGCGGATCGCTCGGACAGGGCGTACTCGAATGCCACCAGGCCACCCAGCGAATGTCCCAACAACACGACCGGTCGGCCCGTCGCCCGCGCCTCCCCGATTAGTTCTCCCACCTGATCCAGAAATTGGCTCCAGTCCTCGACGAAGCCGCGGCTGCCGCCGGTCGCCCCGAACCCGATCAGGTCGGCCGCCGTCACGCCCAGTCCCGCTTCGGCGAGAAGACTCCCGGTGCGCTCGTAGCGACCGCAATGCTCGCCCAACCCGTGGACGAGCACCACCTCCGCCCGGATCTCGGTTTCCGGCTGCCACCGCCGCACCAGTTGGGATCCGACGACCGGATGGGGGCGGGGCTCGGCGCGGCTGGCTATCGGCATGACACCAACTCTATTCCGCTCCGCCCACCACCCGACCCAGGGCGGCGGCGATCCTCGCCAGGTGCGGTTCCGAGTGATCCGAGTGGACGGTGAGGGCGACGGCGCCGCCCATACCCTCCAGGACACGCATTCCCACCACGCCCAGCCCCCGGCACCCCTCGATGACCAGGGCGGCTTCCAGGGGGGTCAGAAACGGAATCGTGCGTGCCACCGACGAGTCGATCAGCCTCACGTCCGGGATCTGCGCCAACTGCTTGGCGAGACGAACGGTCTTGTCGATCAGCTCTCGCCCCTCGCTCCGGGCCCGGGGAGGCGGGATGGGGCGGTGGGCTCGGTCGAGGAAGCCCTCCACGCAGGCCGGGAGGGGCAGGTGTGCGGTCACCTCCGGGTCCGCCTCCACCAGACACGGTCCCTCGGGAAATTGCGACTCCACGATTCCCCAGCGGTTGGGCTGAGCGACGATCCAGACGCCTCCCTCGGGGGGCGCCCCGGATGGCCACACCGTGTGACCGCCTATCTGGATGCGGCCCTGCGCCGGGAGCGGCGCCCACGTTTCGGCGGGAAGCGGCGGCGAGACGTCGACGATCAGCGGTGGAAGGGCGGGTTGGCGACCCGTGCTTTCAGCCACTTGCCCCGAATCTCGACCTCGGCCTCGGCCCCTACTTCGACCGGCGGCGCCAGGTAGGCGAGGGCGATCCCCTTGTCGAGCATGGGGCTGACGTTGCCGGAGGTGACCTGGCCCCGGGAAGTTCCGGATCGGACCGCGTAACCGTGGCGGGGGATCCCCCGTTCCTCCATCACCAGACCCGCCAGACGTCGATCGACGCCCGCCTCTCGTTGCTTCTCCAGCGCCTCCCGTCCCGGGAAGTCATGGTCCCAATCGACGGCGAAGTCCAGCCCGGCCTCGAGCGGGGTGGTGGTGGCGTCTATGTCCGATCCCCACAGTGCGAGACCCGCTTCGAGACGCAGGGTGTCGCGGGCGCCCAGACCACAGGGCACGGCTCCGGCGGCGAGGATCCGGTCCAGCACCGCTTGGGCCTGGTCCGCCTCGACACACAACTCGCCTCCCATCTCACCGGTGTATCCGGTTCCGGCTCCTCGCAGGTTCCCCGCCTCGAAGGTCCGGAAACGTCGCGGACGGTCCCCGAACAGCGACTCGAACAGCTCCGGCGCCTGCGGTCCCTGGATGGCGAGCATCACCGTCTCCGGCTGGAGATCGGTGACGTCCACCTCCCGGCCTTCCCGGATGGAGGAGGCGACAACTTCCACGTTGGCGGCGTTGGGCATGACCCAGTAGTCGTTCTCGTCCCAGCGCCAGACCACGACGTCGTCGAGGATCCCGCCGTCTTGATTCAAGAGCATCGTGTAGTGGGTGCGACCCGGCTCGTAGCGGCCGGCGTCGTTGGTGAACACGTTGCGCAGCGCTTCCGTGGCTCCGGGGCCGCTGACCGACAGACGTCCCAGGTGGGTCACGTCGAAGACGCCCACCGACTCCCGCACCGCCTTGTGCTCGACGAGGACCGACTCGTACTGGACGGGCATCTCCCACCCGCCGAAGTCGACGAACCTCGCCCCCAGCTCGGCGTGGCGATCGTGGAGCGGAGACCGACTCATCCGGTTCGGGTCCCGCGATCATCGAGGCGGGTAACCACCGGCTTGCCGGGAATGCGGGTCGGGGCGGGAACGTCTTCGAGGTGGTCGGGATCCTCCAGGCCGTACTTGGCCACCAGCTGGAGGTAGTCACGCTGATAGAGCACCTTGCAACTGACTTCCGGATGGAGCTGGCGCAGAAGCCGCACCTTGCGGTTCTTCTTGGTAACCAGCTTCTGGTTCATGGTCGTGATCTCGATGAACAGGTCGTCGTCGGGAAGGTAGAAGTCGGGAGTGAAGAACTGACGGGGCTCGCCGTCCCGGTCCCACCCGATCGGAAACGAGCGAGGCTCGTACTCCCACGGGATCCCGTAGAAGTCGAGGAGTAGGGCGAACTGCCGTTCGCTGTTGTGGGCGAAGTCGACCTCGTCGGCCCGAAGGTTGAGTCCTTCGTTCAGTTGACGCCCGCCTTGACGCCCGGAGTCGGTGCCACTTCGTCGGTTCCCTTCGCTGGGGCCGGGAACAACTCGTGGATGGCACCTGCCACCTCGTCCTGGACGGGACCCACGGCGATGCCGAACACGCCCTGGCCGCGCCGGAACACATCCACCACCTCGTCGGCGCTGGTGGCGGCGTAGATGGTGCTGCCGTCGGAGAGCAGGGTGACATCGGCCAGCGGCTTGTCGCTGGCGAGCTGCTCACGCAGGATCTCAACGGCCGAACGGATCTTCTTGAGCGACATCCCGGCATCGAGGAGTCGCTTGATCACCTTGAGCTGGACGACGTCGGTGAACGAATACAGACGCTGGGAACCGGAGCCGGCCGCCTGGCGCAGCGAGGGTCGGAGCAAACCGGTGCGCGCCCAGTAGTCGAGCTGGCGGTAGGTGATCTCGACCAGGCTGCACACCTGAGGGGCCCGGTAACCGAGTTCGCTTGCGTTTTCCACGGTCTCTCCTCTGAGCAGCGCGGGCCGGTGGCTCCGCAGGAACAATCTGGCCTCCGGACCACTGCTTACAGCAGCGTAATTCCGGACGTGGCAGAAAGCTACCTCCCGACCCGGGGAGTTGTCAACAACCCCTGTGGAAAACTCGCCGGCGGCGGGTCAATCCGGTTCCGAACCGGGCGGTTCCTCACCCTCCATGAAATCCTCGACCGTGACGTCCTCGAGAAATTCGCGGAAGCGCTCGATCTGTTGCTCCTCGGACTCGTCCTCGATCTCGATCCCCGCCTCGTCGAGTACCGAGGGATGGGCGAAAACGGGGGCATCGGACCTCACCGCCAGGGCGATGGAATCGGAAGGTCGGGCCGAGATGTGGACCTCGCCTTCAGGTGTGGTGAGCACGAGATCGGCGTAGAACACGCTGTCCTTCATCTCGGAGACCACCACCCGGGAGACGGTGGCACTCAGTTTCTCGATC
This sequence comes from Acidimicrobiia bacterium, assembly GCA_035461175.1. GTDB lineage: Bacteria > Actinomycetota > Acidimicrobiia > Spongiisociales > ZC4RG35 > DATHVR01. The sequence continues at coordinate 22,778 of DATHVR010000161.1, forward strand.
ACCAGCATCAGAAGGTCGTGGGTCAGCGGGCGAGGTGGCTCGACGTTTTCCATCGCCGTGGCTATGGCCGTGGCCTCGGGAGCGCCGATCCAGATCGGCAGGTAGCGGTTTCCCTCCTGCTCGCGCAGCAGGACGATGGGAGTGTTGGAGGGCAGTTCCACCCGAACTCCCACCACCGTCATGGCGATGACGTCGGCCTTCATGGCTCTGAGGTTATCAGCGCCGAAGAATCACCTGTCAACGGAGTCATACAGAACTTCGACCAGGGCGTCGGGGTCCGCGACCAGGCTTTCGAGGTCGAGCACCGCCCACAACGAGTCGAGGTTTCGGTAGCGGCCCTTCCAGTCCAGGCCGTAGCCGACCAGGTACTCATCGCCCACTTCGAAGCCCCGATACTCGAGCGGTACCTCCACCAAACGCCGCCGGGTCTTGTCCACCAGCGTGGCGGTCGCCACCGACGCCGCTCCCTTGTCCTCCAGCATCTTGCGCAGCACCGTAAGGGTCAGGCCCGTGTCGATGATGTCCTCGACGATCACGACATGGCGTCCGGCCACCGACTCGGCCGTGTCGAGGGCGATCCGGATTCTTCCCCCCTCGCCAAAACGGGACAGACCCAGGAAGTCGACCTCGAGCGGGATCGACATCGCCCGCACCAGATCGGAGAGGAACGGCAACGACCCGACCAGCACCGCCACCAGGAGGGGGTTGCGGTCGGCGTAATCGCGGGAGAGGATCTCGCCCAGCTCGCTCACCCGGGCGGCAATCTCGCGCGCCGGGACCACTTCGACGACGCCTCCGTCAGCCGCCATCAGTCCACTCGAAGAGCCGGCTCACCCAGGCGAAGGCGCCGGCCAGGTGGGGTAGCTCCCCGTCGGGTGCCCGGACCAGGGTCTCTACCACCGGCTTCGGCTCGGGTTCCGGCTCCGGCTCCGGGGCCTCTTCGACCAGACGAACCGGCTCCGGAGGCTCATAGGTCCCGGCGCCAACCATGGCCACGGTGCGGAAACGCTCGAAGCCCCAATCGAGCAGGCTGGCGGCATCGACGAAGTGAGCTCGCTGTCCCTCCGACCCCATGACCGCCGCGAACAGGGTCCGCCCCTCTCGCTCGGCCCCGGCGACGAAGACCAGGCCCGCCTTTCCGGTGAAGCCGGTCTTGACGCCGATCGTGCCCGGATATGTCTCGAGCATCAGGTTGGTGGAGGACAGGGTTCGCTCGGTGCCGTCGGGAGCGTCGGGGAAGGGACCCTTCAGCATCACTGCCCGTTCCCTGAACTCCGGATAGGCCATTGCCGCCAGACCGATCTCGAGGAGATCGCGTGCACTCGAGTAGTGGTTCTCTCCGTCGAGCCCGTGGGGGTTCTCGAAGCTGGTGTTGGTCAGGCCCATCTCCTGCGCCTCTGCGTTCATCATCTCCACGAAGCCCTCCACGCTTCCGCCGATGTGCTCGGCAGCGGCCATGGCGGCGTCGTTGGCCGACCGCACCACCAGGGCCGTGAGCAGTTCGTCGAGGCGAACTCTCTCCCCCGGGACCAGGCCCACCTCGGCCTCCCCCACCGCCGCCGCCCGTTCGCTCACGATGATCCAGTCGGTGAGAGTGCCGTACTTGAGGACGATCAACGCCGTCATCATCTTGGTCGTGGAGGCCATCGCCCTCCGCTCATCGGCCGCTTGCTCACCCAGCACCAGGTCGGCATCGGCGTCATAGACCACCCAGGCCGGCGCCGACACGTTGGGGGCGGACGGAACCGCCAGTCCGCCTTCTCGGGGCGGAGCGGGGATCTGGAGGGGGGCAGCGGCGGCGGGTAGGGCGCCCAGGCTCACCACCGCCACCAGGAGGGCGGCGACGAGGTGCTTCGTTCTCATTCGTGCAGTAGCGAGCGGACTTGAGCTGTCAGGATGGCGCGATGGAGCGCGTGTACCGAATCGGTGCAGGCGGCGAGGAGATCCCGGGCGCGCGCCCGGTTCTCGGCCGAGCTCGAGGAAAGCAGATGGGCGGTGAGCTGGCGCAGCAACTCGGCTTCTCGTTCCGCGCCCAGACGGACCGTGCGCAGATGACGGGCTTCGAGTCCCACGTCGAGGAGCCGGCGGCATTCCATCGCGACGGTGAGCGCGTCGGGAGGGAACACCGTGGAATCGCCCACCGGCGCCAGCAGTCCGTGCTCGATCAGGGTGTCCAGATCGGCATCGGACAGCCCGCTACGTCGCAGCAGGTCGGCCCGGGTGGTGGGCGCCCCCTCCGACTCCAGCGGATCCTCGGGGGGTGCCTCGGCGTCCGGCCCGGGGTCTTCGCCCCGCTCCCACAGGGTCAACTTCGACTTGATCACTTTGAGCGGCAGAAAGTGGTCGCGCTGTTGGGTGAGGATGTAGCGGATCCGCTTTAGATCCTCTTCGTCGAACTGGCGGTAGCCGCTGTCGGCCCGGGCAGGTGAGACCAACCCCTGGGATTCCAGGAAGCGCAACTTCGAAACAGAAACGTCCGGGAACTCGTCGCGGAGCAGGTCGATGACCTCCCCGATGCTCAGTGCCTCCTCAGGCATCGCCGTGGACGACGAGGAAATGGAAGCGGCCCACGAGGACCTCGTCTCCGGCCGAGAGCGTGGCGCTGTCGACCCGGGCATCGTTCACGTAGGTGCCGTTGGTCGAACCGGCGTCTTCGACGCCGAGAGTCCCCTCGTCGAGGACGAAACGGCAATGGTTGCGGGACACGGTGACGTCGTCCAGGAAGATGTCGCTCTCGGGATGGCGCCCCACCTCGGTCACCCCGGGGTTGAGCACGAAGGTCATTCCCGCCCGGGGCCCCTGCTCGACCACCAGGGCGAAGCCCCGAATGCCTTCGACACTCGCTGCTTCGGCGGGCGTGAGGGGGTGCTCGCGGCGATCGCTCAGCGGGAGATAGACCACCGTGGGGTCGGTCTCGATTTCGGCGCCGCAACGGGGACAGAAATTGGCGTCCGCCGGCACCTCGGCCTGGCATTTGGGGCAGGTCATCGACGTCAGTCTAGGAGGCCCGTCCCCGCCTGCTCACTCGATCAGGCGACCGTAAGCGGAGGCATCGAGAAATGCGGATTCGTCCAGGGCGGTCCCCGGCTCGAGAAGCACGAACCAGCCGTCCTCATACGGGCTCTGGTTGACCAGTTCCGGAGTGTCGACGAGTTGTTCGTTCACGGCCACGACCTTGCCCGCCACCGGCGCATAGACCTCGGCCACCGACTTGGTGGACTCCACCTCGGCCACCATCGCTCCGGCCTCGAACTCGTCGCCCACCGAGGGCAACTCCACGAAGACGACGTCTCCCAGTTGCTCCTGGGCGTAGTCGGTGATGCCGATCCTCACCGAACCATCGTCGAGAGTCTGCATCCACTCGTGCTCTTCGGTGTACCGGAGCTGGTCCGGAACGTTCACTCAAACCTCCTGATCACTGGACGAGGACTCTAACGAACGGAATCGCCTTCGGATATCTGCCGCATACTCGACGGCCACCCACCAGTAGAGGATCAGGCCGACCACGCCGGCGATCCACGCCGGCGGGGCGAACAACCACGGCGCGATGTCGGCGGCGTAGAGATAGAAGGAAGGGATGGCGCCGTAGAGCAAAAAGGTGGCGTTCTTGCCCAGTGGCCGAACCTCCAGCTTTCCCATCCCCCGGCCGGCGAGGATCACCACCGCCGACGACACCAGTGCCTCCCGGATGAGCAGCGGCCAGCCGATGATCGGCGGCAACACCCCGGCGATCAGGCCCCCGATCAGGGCCGAGGCGATCATCAGTCGGTCGGCGAGGGGATCCAGGAACTTGCCCAGTTCGGTGACCTGACCGAGGCGCCGGGCCAGATAGCCATCGATCCAGTCGGTCGAACCGATGACGAAGATCAGAGCGGCGGCGAGGCCGACCCGCTCCTCGGCCAACAAAACCCACCAGAAGTAGGGAATCGCAGCCAGGCGGACGAAGGACACAAGATTGGGAATGGTGAGGACACCGCTCACGGTCGGCAGCGTACCGGACTCAGACGGCCGGTCACCGGAGGGGTCGACCCGAAACCCCCTGGCACGTCATCGGTGGATTCAGATCGAAGGCGAGGGGTAAGGCTCTCACATGGCCGTTGACGGCAGAACCATCGACGCCGGTTGGGGAGGCGATCGGGCCATCTCCTACGTCCTTCCCTTACTCCGGCGCCCGGAAGACTCAGGGCTAGAGGAACTGAGCCAATACCTGAGGTGGCTGGCGGAGCACGCCGAAATCATCGTCGTCGACGGCTCGGACCCGTCGCTTTTCTCCGTACACCACGCGCTCTGGAAGGACCACGTCGTTCACGTCGCCCCTCACGCCAGGCCTTGCCTCAATGGAAAGGTGGAAGGTGTGCTGACCGGCGTCTACCTGGCCCGCCACGAACGAGTGGTGATCGCCGACGACGACGTCCGCTACGACCTGGCCACCCTGAACCGGGTGGCGACTGCTCTCGTCGATGCCCAGATCGCCCGACCCCAGAATTACTTCGACCCGCTTCCCTGGCATGCAGCCTGGGACACAGCGCGAACGCTCCTCAACCGCTGCTTCGGGTCGGACAGTCCAGGGACTTACGGGGTCCGTCGGTCGTTCCTGCTCGGAATTGGCGGGTACGACGGCGATGTTTTGTTCGAGAACCGGGAATTGGAACGGACCGTTGAAGCGGCCGGGGGCATCATGGCCGACCTGGCGCACGTTTTCGTGCGGCGAATCCCGCCGACCTGGCGCCGCTTCTGGGAGCAGAGGCCGCGCCAAGCGTACGACGACTTTGCTCATCCGGTCCGGTTGGTGGGCTTCCTCACGGGGATCCCCGCAGGACTATTCCTCGCTAGCCGAGGAAGAGGGATGCTCGGGGTGGCGGCTCTGGCGGCGACTCTTATGGCGGAAGTCGGGCGGCGTCGATCAGGTGGGCGGGCGGTGTTCCCTGTCCGATCCGTCCTCTTCGCACCGGCCTGGGTAGCCGAACGCTGCATATTCTCGTGGGTAGCAGTGATGTATCGGGTGGTCGGTGGAATTCCCTACTCGGGGGCCCGGTTCAAGCACGCCGCCCATTCTGTGTCGGAACTGAAAGACCGCCTCCGCGAACAAACCGCCGGCGATTCCCAACCGACCCCGCCCCTCACCGCGCCGAAAGTGGCCCCATGACCGCCCTGAAACGCTTCGCCACGGCACTGCTGTTCGGAGCCATCGGGTTCGGTTTTGGTTTGCTGACGTCATTCCGTCTGCAATTGGCCGCCAGGCCACTGTGGACGGTCACGTTTGCATTGAGCGGCTTGGCCGCCGGGACCGGTGCCGGCCTGGGAGACACGGGCGGCGGCGGCTTCAGGCGGGGCATCATCGGAGCCCTGCTCGGGCTGGGGATGGGTGGATCCTGGATGGCTCCGGCGCTGGATGGGCCATGGCTGCGGGGGCGGCCCTGGCCCTGATCGCAGGCTTGGCCCTCTACCCCCGCCCTTCGGCCGAGAGCACAGCACCCTGACCGAGGCGAGGGTGGTTTGTCGGTCGGCGTTTCGGGTAGACCAGCACCGATGTCTGCGCTACCTGAAGAACCCTCGGGCTCTGACTCTCCCTCTGCTCCCACCCGGATCCGGGCCTATCCGGATGGGCCCTTCCTGATCCGGGGCGACTTCGTGATCGAAGACGCCGAGATGGGTCCCATCGAAGTGAAGCGGGCCGTGGTGGCGTTGTGCCGTTGCGGGCGGTCAAAACAGGCTCCACTCTGCGACGGGAGCCACGGGAGCCGCCGCCGACAGGGCTAGGTCTCTCAGGCGGCGAGGACGACTCCAAGCAACAGGCTGCTCTCCCCGCGATTCCACGCCTCGAGCATGTGTTGGGAAGCAATCCCTTCGACGAAGTCGAGGGCGCGCGCACCGAAGACGACATCGGAGCTCAGCGCGGGTTCGTCAGCCGCCAATCGCGCCGCCAGGTCGTAGATGGCGATCATCGAATGGACGGCGTCGGCCTCGACGTGCTCGTCGTGGAAGTCGGTGACGGAGGCATCGAATCCGAGCCGACGGAGGCCATTCCCGTAGCTCCGGTTGGGTCGGGATGAACCGAGCTCGAATAAAGCCAGGTGACCGACGGCGGCTCCCCGCCACTTTCGGTTCAGCCCGAAGAAAGACATCAGGTTGACATTGGCCAAGGTCGGTCCCGGGATCCGGTCCAGATAGGCGCCGGCCCGGAGATCGAGACCGAGACGGCCCATCATCGAGCCGAAGAGATGGGCGTGCACCCGTTCGGGGTCGCCGCCTCCGTACTCGTCGGCCTGGATCTCGGCGAAGGCGGCCTTGGCCACTCCCCCGATCCGTGGCAGTGCGAATGTGTGCGGGTCGGCTTCCTTCAGGTGATAGACCGACCGATGGATCACGAACTCCTGGAATTGGTCGAGGGCCGCCTCCCGCTCGATATAGCGGGCGAATTCCGAGACACCCGCGTCGAGATGCCGGATCTCGGTTGCCACATCATCCGGCGCGACCGGATCTCGTTCCACCCTGGCCAGTAGCTCGGCTTCGAAGGCGGCTTCCATCGATCGCCGCAGTCGCAACAGGTCGAGATCCCATTCCATCTCGTCGGGTACCCCCTCCAGGCCCCGATAGTGGAGTTCGTAGGCGAGATAGAGGCCGAGTTGGAGGTCGTCGTCGGTCAGGGGATCAGCAGGCATTGAGGGCACGGCTGTGACGGCCTCGCCGGTAACTATGTCGAGAACGGCCGTGGACCACGGGCCGCGGGGAGCGGGCAGGGCAGTGGGGGCATCGAAAGGGTTCATTGGCGGAGGCATACCCCGGCTTCACCCACCCGAAACCGACCGGCCGGGTCGGAGTGCGCCGGGACGATCACCGACATGAGGGCGGTCCCGATCCCACTACACTGGCCGTTCCGGGCCGTGGCGCAGCTTGGTAGCGCGCTTGACTGGGGGTCAAGAGGTCGGGAGTTCAAATCTCCCCGGCCCGACGTGAGAAACCCGCTCGACAGAGCGGGTTTCTGCGTTTCGGCATCCCTCGCCGCCGAGGTGATGAGTCTGGATCCCTCGGGACTTTTGTCCCTCGATTGGGGACCGATCGGCCCTGAATCGAGGGACCCCCTCCCCTACCTGCCGGACGGTTCCCCGGGTGAGTATGTGGCCAACCTTCATAAAGGAAAGGAACACATGTTCAAGCGTCTTCGCATTCTCGGAATCGTCCTGGCACTGATGGGCTTCGGCTTCGTCGTCGCCGGCGGCGTCGCCTTTCTCCAGGTTCAGGACGGATACGGGTCGCTGCAGTCGTTCAGTGAGGCCCAGAACGTCACCCTGAGCTACAACGAGGACGGCCAGCTGGTCGACCGCGGCACCACCGAAGGTGCCGAGGCGATCATGACCCTGCTCACCGACGACTGGGGCTACCCGGTCAACGAGGCCCATCTCAACCCCGATGATCCGCTGGTCAACACGGCCACCGAATACATGTATCAGATGGCCACCGTCGGCTACCACGTGCTCAACGGCACCCAGAACGTCGTCTTGGACGAAACGGTCGAGTACAACGGCGAGACCTTCCAGCCCGGCAGCTACGAGTTCGCCGTCGACGGCCGCTACTGGACCGACTTCGATCGCTCCCATCCCCTCGAGGGCCCGGCCCGTGAGATGGCTTGGAGCGGCGTTGCCCACGGCCTGTTCGGAGAGCTGGGCGTCGGGACCGTCACCCACTCTGCCCTCCAGATGGGCCTCGGCCTGGCCGGCGCCTTCGCCGGAGTCGGCGCCCTCGCCCTGATCGCCGGTCTCGGCCTGCTGTGGGCCATCAAGGGACGCCAAGGCTTCGAGGGCATCGAGGTGAC
>DATHVR010000162.1:0-2072 GCA_035461175.1 Acidimicrobiia bacterium
CCGTGGCCGTGGTGGAGGCGGAGCGTCACCTCTCCCATCACAGCACAGGGCGATCGGCCGCCCTCTTCTTCGAGAATTACGGGGCCGCCGCCGTGCGTCCGCTCACCCTGGCCAGCCGCCCCTTTTTAACCGATCCGCCATCGGAGTTGGTCGACGGGAAGTTGACCCGGCCCCGGGGAGCGCTGTGGATCGCCCGCCCCGACCAGGCGGCGGCGCTCGAAAAGACCGCCGCCGAAGGAAAGGAGACGGGATCGACCATCGTGGCTCTCACCCCGGCGGAGGTGGCGGCGCGGGTCCCGGTCGTCCGCCCGGAACTCCTGGAGGGCGGCCTGTGGGAACCAGACCCCCTCGATCTGGACGTGGCCGCAATCCACCAGGCCTTCGTTCGCGGAATGCGGGCCCGTGGCGGCCGGATCATCAACGAAGCCCCGGTTACGGCGCTCACCAGAAGCGGCGGGCTCTGGCGAATCACCGCCGGGGACGGCCATCTCACCGCCGACGTCGTCGTCAACGCCGCCGGGGCATGGGGGGACCAGGTGGCGCGGCTGGCCGGGGTGCAACCGGTGGGGCTGGTGCCGCGCCGACGCACGGCTTTTATGGTGGCGGGGGATCCGGCGTGGAGTGAGTGGCCGATGGTCATCGACGTCGACCACGACTTCTACTTCAAGCCCGACGGGCCCCAGTTGCTGTGCTCGCCTGCCGACGAGACCCCGAGCGAACCGGTCGACGCCCGTCCCGACCCCGTCGACGTCGCCCTGGCGGTGGAGCGGATCAACCGGGCCACCACCCTCGAGATTCGCTCGGTCCGGTCGGAATGGGCCGGTCTCCGCACCTTCACCCCCGATCGAGCGATGGTGATCGGCCCGGATCCCGACGAACCCGCCTTCGTATGGGCGGTGGGACAGGGCGGCACCGGCATCCAGACCGCACCCGCCGCCGGGGAGTTGGTGGCCCACCTCGTCAACGGCCAGCCGCTCTCATCTCGCCTCGCCGAGGCCGGAGTCCGCCCCGATCTCCTTTCCCCCGACCGTCCCGGATTGAGGACGAGCGGCTAAGTTCGCCCGATGCGCGCGCTCGTCTGTTCAAGTCTGGAAGGAATCGATTCGCTCGAGGTCGGCGATCTCGACGGCCGGCGACCCGGTCGCGGTGAGGTCAGGGTGGAGGTCGAGGCGGCCGGGGTGAACTTCCCCGACCTGTTGGTGATCCGGGGTCTCTACCAGGACCAACCGCCCCTCCCCTTCGCCCCCGGCATGGAGATCGCCGGCACCGTCGCCGAGGTCGGCGAGGGGGTCGGGAACGTGACGGTGGGAGACCGGGTCTTCTCGTTCGTTCCCCACGGTGCGTATGCCGAGGAGGTGGTCGTGCCCTCCGATTCCCTCTTCCCGGTTCCCGAGGGCATGACCAGCGACGTGGCCGCCTCCCTGCCCATCGCCTACGGCACCAGCTACCACGCCCTCGTCGATCGGGCCGCCCTCCAGGAGGGCGAGACGCTGCTGGTGCTGGGAGCGGCGGGCGGAGTGGGGATGGCGGCGGTCCAGATCGGGAAAGCCCTCGGGGCCCGGGTCATCGCCGCCGTCTCGTCGGAGGAGAAGGAACAGGCGGTGCGGGCTTCCGGCGCCGACGAGGTGATCCGCTACGACCGCAGCGATCTGAGAGAGGAACTCAAGCGACTCGCCCCGGCCGGGGTGGACGTCGTCTACGACCCGGTGGGCGGGGACGCCACCGAGGCCGCCTTTCGCTCCACGGCGTGGAGGGGACGCCATCTGGTGATCGGTTTCGCCGCCGGAGACATCCCCGCCCTTCCCGTCAACCTGGCGTTGCTGAAGGGATCCAGCCTGGTGGGAGTCTTCTGGGGAAGGTTCGCCGCCACCGAACCGGTCGCCAACCGGGCCAACATGGCCAGCCTCACCGAGTGGTGGAAGGAGGGCCGGATCGACCCGGTGGTGTCGGAAACCTATCCCCTGGAGCGAGCGCCCGACGCCCTGCGCCGCATCGGCTCACGCGGGGCGATCGGAAAGCTGATCGTCCATCCCCGCCAGTAGGAAGCCCCAGACCCTTTTCGCGACAGAATT
>DATHVR010000163.1:0-13189 GCA_035461175.1 Acidimicrobiia bacterium
ATCACTCGCGGCTGCAACCCGCCCGCCAACGACCGCTACTGCCCCGAGGAGCCGGTCGAGCGCGATCAGATGGCGAGCTTTCTCGCCCGGGGTCTCGACCTGGAAGCCGGCGGAAGTCACTGCGAGCGGTGGGTGGCCGAAGACGGCAGTGATCGGGCGGACGGTTCGCGAGAGCAGCCGTGGTCGAGCCTGGATCATGCCCTCGACGAAGTCCCGTCGTCAGGCTGCAACATCAACGTCCTTCCCGGGATCTACGACGGAGCCCGGATAGATCGCCGCTTCGCCACACCTACGACCATCAAGTCATGGATCCCGTACACCGCAATGCTCGAGGACACCGGGACCGTCCTCGACGTCCAGGGGGCCCACAACGTCATCATCGAGGGCTTCGAGATCACCCACGCCGGCCCCGGTTCCCGGGGGGTGGTCGTGAACGTCGAGGACGCCAACGATCAGGCGTCCTCCTGGATCACGATCCGCGACAACATCGTCCACGACTCCTACGACAACGACCTGCTCAAGATCCGGTCCGACGCCCGCTATGTCACTGTGAAAGGAAACGCCTTCTTCAACCAGGGCCCCAAGGAGCAGCACATCGACGTAAACGGGGTCCAGGACGTCGTCATCGAGGACAACATATTCTCCAATGACTTCGCCGCCAGCGGCCGGGACGACCCGGGCAACACCAAGCACTTCATCGTCGTCAAGGACAGCAGTGCCACCGGCCAACTCGGGAGTCGCCGGGTGTACATCAGAAAGAACGTATTCCTGAACTGGCAGGGTGGGGAGGAGACCTTCCTCCAGATCGGCAACGACGGCAAGGAGTACCACGAGGCGATCGATGTGACGATCGAGAACAACCTCATCCTCGGTAACTCATCCGATCCCGCCCACTCGGTTCTCGGTATCAGAGGGGTGCGGGACGTGACCTTTGCCAACAACACGGTGGTCGGCGACCTCCCCACCGACGGATTCGCGCTGTGGATCGCCCTCAAGGACGAGAATCCGCCCAATCAGGGGATCGAGCTCCGCAACAACCTGTATGTGGATCCAACCGGTTCGATGGACGACTTCTCGACCGGGGATGCGAGTGGCGCGACCCTCGACAACAACCTCTACTGGAATGACGGGCAGTCACTCAGCCAGGATGGGCCTGTCAACCCTCTTGATGACCACAACCGCTTGATCGCCGACCCCCTCCTCGATTACGACCACTCGACATTGGGTGCCTCGATCTGGAAGGGAGTGGCCTTCGGCAGCGGTAAGACCACTATCCGTCAGGAGTTCGTCCGCCTGGTGGAGAGATACGGATCTTTCCCATCCGACAGTCCCGCCGTTGACCGGGCGGACCCGGACTTCGCCCCCAACACCGACATCCTGGGACGAACCCGAGGGTCCTCACCTGACCTGGGGGCATTCGAGACCGGCTAGGGGGCTCATCCCTCGACGGTGATACTGCCCGTCATCGAGGGGTGGATGGTGCAGAAGAAGCTGTATTCCCCCGGCTCTTCGAAGGTGTAGGTGCCGCTGGCGCCGCCGGCCAGGGAGAGGTTGAACACCCCGTCCTGGTCCGAGGTCCAGGTGTGGGTGACGCCGTCGGTATTGACCACCTCGACCGTGTCGCCCACCGATACCGTGCTCGGCCCGGAATAGGCGAACCCGGCGATCGTGATGGTGGGATCGGCGCCGGCCTCGGTGTCGGCGGGCGCGACAGTGGTGGGAGCGGCGGTGGTGGTGGGAGCGGCTGTGGTGTCGGGAGCCTCGGGGACGGTGGGGGCAGCCGGGGCGACGGTGGTGGAAGAGGTGTCGTCTCCTCCACATCCCGCCACCGCCACCGCCAGACAGATCAGAAAAAGCATGGTTCTCATTCCGGGCCTCCGGGGTCGCGTCGGGAGACACTACGGATGTCCGCCCCGTTGTGGTTCACGCGCGGGGGCGGCGTAGGCTGGACCGGGTATGAACGATGAAGCCGTGAAGCCAGAAGTAGTCGAAGCCGACACCGGAACCGAAGGGGAAGACGAGGGTCAGTCCCGCGAGTCGGTCAGCCACCCGACCAAGCTGATCCGCATAGCCTCGATGACCCGGGCCATGCTCGACGAGGTGCGTCAGGCCCCCCTCGACGAACGGGGCCGCGCTCGCCTCGCCGAGGTCCACGCCCAGACCCTGGCGGAACTGCGCGAGGTGCTTTCCGACGACCTCCAGGAGGAGTTCGATCAGGTGATGATGCCACTGGAGGGGGACGGTGCCACCGAGGCCGAGATCCGCATCGCCCAGGCCCAGCTCATCGGCTGGCTGGAAGGCCTCTTCCACGGAATCCAGGCCAGCCTCTTCTCCCAGCAGGTGGCGGCCCAGAGCCAGCTGGCCGAGATGCAGCGCCGCGCCCTCGGACGCTCACAACAGGACCAACCCCCCGAAGACCGCTCGGGCATGTATCTCTAGCCGGGTAGAAGACAAAGGACCGTTTTAGCGGATGATCGAGATGACGATACCGAGGCCGATGGCAACCGTGCCGATGGCAATCAGTCGGATCGGGGTCACCGAATCGGGGAGCTTCAGGGCCAGCGAGGTCTCGACATAGCTGATCGCTCCCACCAGCAGCGAAATGACCCCGACGGCGAACAGCAGCCCCACCACCAGTCCGGGGAGAAAAATGACCAGGACCAGCAGCACGGCGAGGCCGATCCACAACGGCTGGCCCCGGGGCACCATCTCCCACAGGTCACGGATCTCCTCGGCCACTCCCGACACCTCGCGGCTGACGTCCTCTTTGAGTTCCTCCGAGATGGTGGGCCCGTCGTCGGCCTGGCGGAACGCCTCATGGGTACGGAGTCGACGTTGCCGATCGGTGTCGGTCCGGTAGTTGGCGACCTCGGCCAGGAAGCTCTTGTGCTCTTTGAGCTTGAGGATCAATTCCTCCTGGTCGGCCCGAAACAGGATCGACTCCGGATCCCGCTCCTCGATCTGAACCTGGTACAGCTTCCACTCCCCCAGCACGGTCCGGCCCGACTGGAGACGGATGTCCGCCTTGTCGACGTGCACGGTCGCCGGCATCGAGGTGGGGTGGTCCAGATGTTGCATCTCGCCGAAGAACACAGCCATGTCCCACATGATCGCACCGAAACGGTCCCACCTTGAGCATTGCGACCTACTTCCCATCCTCACTCTCGGTGGTAGCTTTCACGCCACGTGAGATGGCTCCGTGGGGCGCAAGTGAGTGGAAATGCGACGAAACGGACCCTCGGCATGGGCGGCGGCCACCGCCGTTCTCCTGCTCCTCCCCCTCACCGTGCAGGCGGCTCCACCGGAGGACCTGAGTTTGTGGACGCCCGAGTCGTACCCGGGGACAGCTGACCCCACCACCCAGCCGGGAATTTGGGTGCTCGGCACCGACAACCTCACCGCCACCCAGACCGCCAACGGCGCACCGACTTTCTTCGCCACGTCCCACCCCGCCGACGATCACCGCATCACGGTGAGCTTTGCCATTCCGGATACCACCGACAACGACTTCGTCGGTTTTGCTCTCGGTTTCGACCCCGGCGACACCGCCAGTCCCGGCGCCGACTTCCTGCTGGTCGACTGGCGTCAAACCACCCAGGCCATTCAGTGGTTCGACAGTCCGATGATTGGGGGCCAGGCTGGCCTCGCCGTGACCCGGATCACGGGAATCCCGCTGTGGGGTGAGGTGTGGGGCCACACCGACCTCCCCGGAGGTGCCGAGGTGTCCGAGCTCGGACGCGGCGCCACCCTCGGGGAAACCGGCTGGGCCGAGGTGGTCACCTACGACCTCTCGATCGAGTACCAGACCGACCGCCTCCGGATCTGGGTGAACGATGTCCTCGAGTTCGATCTCGCCGGCGACTTCCCCGCGGGCGGCTTCGCCCTCTACAACTTCTCCCAGGTCGGCGTCGTGGCGGGACCGGTGACCTTCGAGAGGATCAACGAGGCACCCGTCATCGAATCCGCCGCATCCGATGCCACCGTGGCCGAAGGCTCCACCGCCACCACCGCGGGATCATTCACCGACCCCGACGGCGACCACCTCACCCTGACCTGTGAAGGCGCCTGCGCCGGCTTCGTCGACCACGGCGACGGCAGCTGGGACTGGGGCAGGACGGAGCCGGAGGGGCCGGCTTCCCACGTCGTCACCATCACCGCCGACGACGGACTCGAAACGGTGAGCGACTCGTTCACGGTCATCGTCTCTAACCTGCCGCCCGATATCACCGCCACCTCGGCAGTGCCATCGATGCACGCTCTGGACACCGCCCTCGCGGTCAACGCGACATTCGTCGATCCCGGGGTGCTCGACACCCACACCGCCGTCTTCTCATGGGGCGACGGGACCACCTCACCCGGGACGGTGACGGGGGCTGCCGGTACCGGAGCGGCGCAGGCGAACCACGCCTACGCCGCTCCGGGCACCTACACCATCACCGTGACGATCACCGACGACGACGGGGCCTCCGACTCGGCCACGGTGGGGAACGTGTTCGTGTTCGACCCCGACACATTCGTCACCGGTGGCGGATGGATCACCACCCCCGCCGGCGCCCTGGCCTCCGGGGACACGCCGAAGGGGACCTTCGGGTTCGTGGCCCGCTACCGGCGGGACGGAAGCGTGGCCGGCAACCTGGAGTTCCACGCCGGCAAGGACCTCCGGCTCCACGCCACCACCATGCGCGACCTGCAGATCGCCTCCGGCATCGCCCGCTTCGAGGGCACCGGCCGGGTCGGCAAGGTGGACGGATACCGGTTCCGGGTGGTGGCCACCGACGAACGCATCGCCGGCACCGGCCAGGACCTGTTCTGGATCCAGGTCCAGGCCCCCGACGGCTCAGTTGTCTTCGACGGCGCCGTCCTGCCTGGGTCGGGCGCCCCGATAAAGGGCAAGGGGATCCAGATCCACCGCTGATCTAGCCCCGCATGGCCAGCGCGCTCTCGTAGGCGCGCTGGACGAGAGGTGACGGCTCAACCCCGAGCTCGTCCCTCAGCACCCGCTCACAGTCGGTGAAGGCCAACAGCGCCGCGGCCCGGTTCCCAGCCAGCGTGTGGATGCGGATCAGCCGTTCGTGGCTGGTCTCCCGGAAGGGATCCGCCTCCACCAGTTGGCGAGCGGATACTGCCGCCTGAGCCATGTCACCCAGCCGCATCCACACATCGACGGTTGCCTCATGGGCGCGAAGCAGCCGGCCTTGCAGGGATCGCCGCTGCTCGCCGGCCCAGGCCAGGTCGATCCCCTCGAGGAACGGCCGCCGGAAGATGGAAGTGGCAACGGCGGCGTGGGGCCAAGCCTCACGAGGGCGGTCCCGGCGCAGCGCGCCTTCGGCGGCGTCGAGGGCACGGGTCGCCTCCTCGATGTCGATCCATACCGTCGCGGTCGGTCGCAATTCGACCGCACCACCGCCCGACACCAGAAGATCCTTGTCGCCACCCGCCGCCACCAGTGCCCGCCGCAACTTGGAGAGAAGCGGGTTGAGGGAGCGTTCGTACTGGTCCGGCAACTCCCCGTCCCACATGATCGAGGCGAGCCGGATCCGGCTCACCGGTCCGCGGCTCAGGGCGAGGACAGCGAGCAGCACCCGACCCAGCGGACCCGGCAGGTCGCCCTCGTCGACGAGCTCGGTTCCTTCGATGGCCATGCGTCCGGCCAGGTAAATTCGGATCAACCGCGCCAACCTTTCACCAACATCGCCAACGTAGCCTCCACACAGGAAGCAAGGAGACGCCATGTCCGATCGAGTGATCGAATGCCCGTGCGGGGTGGTGCTGACCGGGACCGATCTGGCCCAGGTCGTCGGCGCCGCCCAGGAACACGCCCGTGAGACCCACCAGATGGAACTCACCGACGAGGACGCCCGGGCCATGGCCCGACCCGCCTGAGGAGGCGACATGCAGCGACTGGAATGCGGCAAGCTGTTCGACGGGTGCCCGGGAGTGGTGGAGGCCGAGACCTCCGACGAGGTCCTGACCCGGGCCGCCGCCCACGCCCGTGAGGCTCACGGCCTCGAGACCCTGGATCCGGCCACGGTGGAAGCCGTCAAGGCCGCCATCGAATCACGCTGATCGGAACTCGGACTGACGTGCAGATGCCCCCCGTGGCGGGGGGCATCTGCGCTTTGGTCGCCTGCTAGCTGACGCGGCGGGAGGCGATCTGGCGTTCCCGCCTCACCCGCCGCCGTTCACGCTCGGACATCCCACCCCAGATCCCGAACTTCTCGCCGATCTCGATGGCGAAGTCCAGGCACTCGGCCTGGACCTGGCACTCACCGCAGATCGACTTCGCCTTTCGGGTCGAGGCCCCCCTCTCCGGAAAGAAGAGATCCGCGTCGGCTCCCCTGCAGTTGGCGTAGTCCTGCCACGACAACTCTCCGACCGCCAGCGCTTCGATGAGCTTGCTCTGCATCCCGAGGATCTCCTCTTACACGCGTGTAATTACAAAAGTGAGATTAAGGAGTCTTACGCGCGCCGTCAACCCCCACGGCGAGGGTTGCCATAATGAGGGACCTGCCCGTGAGAGAGAGGAAGAGGTTGGTTAGTACAGCCGAACGCCGACGCACCGCCTGGCCCGTCGACTTCTATCGCAGCGCCATCGGCAAGAAGTGGGTGATGGCCATCACCGGCATCGCTCTCCTCGTGTACCTGGTCGCCCACCTGATCGGCAACCTCAAGATCTTCCTCCCCGACGTGGGCGGGATCCCCGAGATCGACCTCTACGCCGAGGGCCTGCGCGAACTCTTCTTCCCGATCCTCCCCCACCACGTGGTCTTGTGGTTGATGCGGATCGGACTGATCGCCGCCTTCCTCCTCCACGTCCACGCCGCCTTGGCCCTGACCGTGATGAACCGGCGCGCCCGCCCCACCGATTACACCGGGCCTCGCACCTACCTGGCCGCCAACTACGCCAGCCGGACCATGCGCTGGTCGGGTGTGATCGTGCTGATCTTCATCTTCTTCCACCTTGCCGACCTGACCTGGGGCGTTCAGCCCTTCGCCCCCGACGGCTGGGAGCGGGGCGAGGTCTACGCCAACTTCATCGCCACCTTCTCCCGGCCGGCGGTGACCGCCTTCTACGTCCTGGCCAATATCGCCCTCGCCCCCCACATCTTCCACGGGGCCTGGTCGATGTTCCAGAGCCTGGGCGTCAACCATCCCCGCTTCAACAGATGGAGGCGCTACCTGGCCATCGGTTTGGCCGCCGTCATCGCCATCGGCAACATCACGATGCCGCTGGCCGTCCTCTTCGGCCTGGTAGGAGACTGATATGACCACCCGACTCGACGCCAAGATCCCCGAGGGCTCTCTCGAGGAAAAGTGGGCCAACCACAAGTTCTCGAACCGGTTGGTCAACCCCGCCAACAAGCGCAAGTACAAGATCATCGTGGTCGGCACCGGCCTGGCCGGGGCCTCCGCCGCCGCCACCCTGGCCGAACTCGGCTACAACGTCGAGGCCTTCACCCACAACGACTCCCCCCGGCGGGCCCACTCCATCTCGGCCCAGGGCGGAATCAACGCCGCCAAGAACTACCACAACGACGGCGACTCGGTCTTCCGCCTCTTCTACGACACCATCAAAGGCGGCGACTACCGCAGCCGCGAGGCCAACGTCTACCGCCTGGCCGACGTGTCGCTCAACATCATCGACCAGGCCACCGCCCAGGGTGTTCCCTTCGCCCGCGAGTACGGCGGGTATCTCGACAACCGCAGCTTCGGCGGCGCCCAGGTCTCCCGCACCTTCTACGCCCGCGGCCAAACCGGCCAGCAACTCCTGTTGGGCGCCTACCAGGCCTTGATGCGCCAGGTGGGGCTGGGGACCGTCAAGCTCCACACCCGCACCGAGATGCTGGAGGTGGTGGTCAAAGAGGGCCACACCGTGGGGATCGTCACCCGCGACCTGGTGACGGGAGCGATCGAGAGCCACTCCGCCCACGCCGTGGTGCTGGCCACCGGCGGCTACTCCAACGTCTACTACCTCTCCACCAACGCCATGAGCTGCAACGTCACCGCCGCCTGGCGCGCCCACCGCAAGGGAGCGGCCTTCGCCAACCCCTGCTACACCCAGATCCACCCCACCTGCATCCCCCAGTCCGACGAGTTCCAGTCCAAGCTGACCCTGATGTCGGAGTCGCTGCGCAACGACGGCCGCATCTGGGTCCCGAAGCGAGCCGACGACAACCGGGCCCCGGGCGAGATCCACGAGGAGGACCGCGACTACTACCTGGAGCGGATGTATCCCGCCTTCGGCAACCTCGTCCCCCGCGACGTCGCCTCCCGGGCCGCCATGCGCATGGTCCAGGCCGGCAAGGGGGTCGGCCCCCTCAACAACGGCGTCTACCTCGACTTCGGCACCTCCATCGAGCGGGTCGGGGCCGACGTCATCGCCGACCGCTACGGAAACCTGTTCGAGATGTACGAGCGGATCACCGACGAGAACCCCTACAAGGTGCCGATGCGCATCTACCCCGCCCCCCACTACACGATGGGCGGGCTGTGGGTCGACTACAACCTGATGACCAACGTCCCCGGGCTGTACTCGATCGGCGAGTGCAACTTCAGCGACCATGGGGCCAACCGCCTGGGCGCCTCCGCCCTCATGCAGGGCCTGGCCGACGGCTACTTCGTCCTCCCCTACACGATCGGCGACTACCTCTCCGACTATCTCAACGTCGAACCGGTGCCCACCGACGACGCCGCCTTCGCCGAGGCCGAGGACGACGTCCGCGGCCGCATCTCCCGCTACCTGTCGGCCAAGGGCACCCGCACCGTTGACTGGTTCCATCGCGAACTGGGCAAGATCATGCTCGAGCACTGCGGCATGGCCCGCAACGAGGTCGGCCTCACCAAGGCCCTGTCGGAGATCCCCGCCCTCTACGAGGAGTTCCGCTCCGACGTCCGCGTGTTGGGCGAGAACGAGTCGTTCAACCAGAGCCTGGAGCGGGCCGGTCGGGTCGAGGACTTCTTCGAACTGGCCCAGGCCATGTGCATTGACGCCCGCCACCGCGAGGAGTCCTGCGGCGGGCACTTCCGCGAAGAGCATCAGACCGAAGAGGGCGAGGCGCTGCGCCGCGACGACGAGTTCGCCTACGTCGCCGCCTGGAACTGGACCGGCGATCCCGGATCTCCCGAGCTCCTCAAGGAACCGCTCGAGTTCGAGAACGTCAAGCTGACCACCAGGAGCTACAAGTGAGCGAAGCCGGCACGATCAACATCACCCTGCAGGTCTGGAAGCAGGCCGGGCCCGACACGGCCGGGCGCTTCGAGAGCTACCTGGTCGAGGACATCGATCCCGGCATGTCGTTTCTCGAGATGCTCGACATCCTCAACGAGCGGCTGGTCATGCAGGGCGACGAGCCGGTCGCCTTCGACCACGACTGCCGGGAGGGGATCTGTGGCACCTGCGGCGTCATGATCAACGGCCAGGCCCACGGCCCCCAGCTGGGCACCGCCACCTGCCAGCTCCACATGCGCAAGTTCCGTGACGGCGACACCATCACGGTGGAGCCGTGGCGGGCGGCCGGGTTCCCCATAATCAGGGACCTGGTGGTCGACCGCACTGCCCTCGACCGGATCATCGCCGCCGGTGGCTTCATCACCGTCGACACCGGCTCCGCCCCCGACGCCAACCTGACCCCGGTGCCCAAGGAGGTGGCCGACACCGCCTTCGACGCCGCCGCCTGCATCGGCTGTGGGGCGTGTGTAGCCGCCTGTCCCAACGGGGCCGCCAACCTGTTCACCGCCGCCAAGGTCTCCCACCTCAACCTGCTCCCCCAGGGCCAGTCCGAACGCTGGACCCGGACCCAGAGCATGGTGGAAGTGATGGAGGAGTACTTCGGCTCCTGCACCAACCACGGCGAGTGCGAGGTGGCCTGTCCGAAGTCGATCTCGATCGACTTCATCGCCATGATGAACCGCGACTACGTCAAGGCGAAGGTCAAGAACCGGCGCCTCCTCAGCCAGAGCGGCTGAGTACTCGCAAGCCTGGAGGCGTTCGCTCCTTCGGGGTGACTAGTCACTCGGGTCGTCTTGATTTCCATCCTGCGCTGGGGTAGCCCCATGGGCCGATGAATTGGTCATGAAGCTGAGAGGCGAAAGGACCAACACAGTGAAGTTTTCTCGAATCAAGAAGAGCGTCACCGGGATCGTGGCAGCAGCCATGCTCCTCCCGATGGCAGCGTATGCGGCCAACGGCTCCTTCGTGGATGTTCCCGACAGTCACACGTTCGTCCAGGACATCGAGTGGATGTACGAGAACGGCATCACCAAGGGCTGCAACCCGCCCGACAACACCGAGTACTGCCCGGACAGCTGGATCACCCGGGGTGAGGTAGCTGCATTCTTCCATCGCTACTCCCAGATCGACAAGACCCCGGTCACCGTCGCTCCCGGAAACCCCGGCGCCCCCGGCAGCCAGGGCCCGGCCGGACCCCAAGGACCTGTCGGACCTGTCGGACCGCAGGGTCCTGAAGGCCCCCAGGGCGAGCAGGGAACCCAGGGCGAGCAGGGACTCCCGGGCGAGCGCGGCGAGAAGGGCGATACCGGCCCGATGGGACCACAGGGACCCCAGGGTGAGCCCGGTCAGATCGGACCCGTGGGACCCCAGGGCCTCGAAGGACCGCAGGGACCCGCCGGACCCGAAGGCCCCCAGGGACCCCAGGGCGAGAAGGGTGAGAAGGGCGACAAAGGCGACAAGGGCGACGCCGGAGGCCTCGGCGAGGTGACCGTGAAGACGGCCTCGACCCAGCTCTCCAACGGCAACAGCAGCCAGAGCGCTACCGCCTCCTGCCCCGCCGGCACCACCGTCATCAGCGGCGGCTACGAAGTGGCCACCAACGGAGCCTGGAGCGTCAACGTCTCCAAGCCCGCCGGCACCACCGGCTGGACGGTGGCGGCCAACGCTCCCAGCGGCGGCACCCTCACTGCCTACGCCATCTGCGCCACCTCCTGACAACCCACCAACCCGACTGATAGAGAGGGCCCTTCGGGGCCCTCTCTTCTTGTGGGCGCGCGCTCACCACTACTCTCGCCGACCGTGTTGCTCGCAATCGCCGGCGTCATCGTCGGGCTGGCCATCCTGACCTATTCCGCCGATCAGTTCGTGATCGGCGCCGCCCGGGTGGCCATCTCGATGCGACTCTCGAAAGTGGTTGTAGGGGCGGTCGTCATCGGCTTCGGCACCAGCACCCCCGAGATGCTCGTGTCGGCGCTGGCCGGAGTGCAGGGATCGCTCGATCTGGCCGTGGGCAACATCGTCGGCTCCAACATCGCCAACCTCACCCTGGTCCTCGGTGCCGCCGCTCTCGTTACCCCGATCACCGTCGAGGTCGATGTGCTCCGTCGCGAGGCCCTGCTCTCGTTCGGCCTCGTGGCGGTGTTCGCCTTCGTCCTTCGCCAGAGCATGCACGTCCGGGATGGAGTCGTCCTCGCCGTCCTCTTCCTCGCCGCCTTGACCTTTATCATCATCGACGCCCGCCGCGGCGACGACTCCCTGGGCGCCGAGGTGGACGAGTACCTGGCGGACGGCGCCGTCAACCCGAGGACGGAGTGGACCCGGACCATCCTCGGACTGATCGGGACGCTGGGGGCGGCCCAGATCCTCGTCACCTCCGCCAGTGAAGTTGCCAGCCAACTCGGAATGGCCGAGGGCTTCATCGGCCTCACCGTCGTCGCCGTTGGCACCTCGCTCCCCGAACTGGCCGCCTCTCTTCAGGCGGCTCGCAAGGATGAAACCGACCTGATCGTCGGCAACCTCCTCGGCAGCAACCTATTCAACGCCGGGGCGGTGGGAGCAATCGCCGCCATCACCGGCTCCGGGCAACAGGTGAGCAACACCATCTCCACCGCCGGGGTGTTCGTCATGCTGGGAGGGGCCGCCGGCGCCACCCTCTTCATGGCCACCGGCCGCCGGGTGACCCGGACCGAGGGGGCCGTACTCTTGGCCGCCTATGTGGCCACCGTTCCACTGATGGCGGGCTGACACCTCAGGGGTCGGCAGACCCATGGAGGTGACTAGCCCCCCAGTCGATACTGCCCAGCGAGTGGGTGTCATTGGGAACTCGGGCTAACGGCCTCGCAAGTGGCCGTCCGCCGAGAAGAGAGATGACTGGGAGTGAAACACATGCACATGCTCAAAAGGGCTGGGGCGTCATCCGAGAAGGAGCGCGGAGCAACTCTGGTCGAAGCTGCTCTAGTGATGCCGATGTTGCTTCTACTGACGTTCGGAATCTGGACGACCGCTCGCGCGTGGAACGTCAGCAACACAATGGAACACGCAGCTCGGGAAGGTGTTCGTTTCGCCAGTACCGAGTTCCCATGGAGTGGAGGATCTGCATCGGACGTCCGCTCAGTCATTGACGCACAGCTTGCCGGTTCGTCGATTGCATCTGCAGCTGTTCAGACTGTCTGCATTGACCAAGGCACGTCGCCGTGCTCATTTGGCTCTACCGCCCAGGGCTACAACCAGGTAGCAGTTGAGCTCGTGTGGCCGGATTACACCCTCGACTTCTTGTTCTTCAGTATGAACATCGACCTCTCGGTCGAAGCTGTCGGGAGGTATGAAGGATGAGAAGCGACAAAGGCTTCGCAGCATTGTATGTCGCAATGATCCTCTTCTTTCTCATGGGAGCAGCTGCTCTCGCCGTGGACGCATCGGGCTTCTATCAGACCGCTCGAGCGGACCAGACAACGGCCGACCTAGCTTGTTTGGCAGGTATTTCCGAATTGCCAGAAGACCTCGCTGGCGCCCGAGCGGCGGCTGCCGAGAATGCCAGAGCGAACTTTCCTGCTCTGGCTGGGTCCACCACCGTTTCAGTTGGCAACATCACCACGCTCACGGATGGCAACGGCAACACGGTGACGATCGAAGCTCCACACGGAGGGGACAGCCGCAAGATGCGCGTCAAGGTGACCGAAACCGACCCGGCATCGTTTGGACGGGCACTCGGGGTGGAGTCCGTGCCTATCACACAGGAGGCCTTCTGCAAAGTCTTCGCCGGAAATGGGGGCGACGTACCCTTCGGCGCCCTACCGGGAGGTTGGACCGGAGGGCTCCAGGCAGAAAACCCATGCGGCGAGACCACCGGCAACTGTGGACGTCTCTACGTACCTCGCGCCGATACAACTGGCAACAGTTCGACAACCATCAAGAACATAGCTGAAGGGCTCGACCGGACGCTAAACCCGGCCCTTGATA
>DATHVR010000164.1:0-9189 GCA_035461175.1 Acidimicrobiia bacterium
ATCCTGCTCCCGACCCGGGGGGGTCTCAACAGTGTTTATGCCGCCCGGCTGGTGGCCGCCGTCTTCCCCGAGGCCGAGGTCACCGTGTTCACCGTGGATGTGCCCCAGGGGCGGGGACTGAGCCGAATCTTCCGCCGGTCCACCAACGCCACCGATCCGTCCGATGTGGTGGAGGCTCTGGGCGATACACCGTCGCGGGTCGTGAACAAGACCAACTCCGACCCGGCCGCCGCCATCCTCGCCGAGAGCCGGCTCGGCTACGACCTCCTGGTGGTGGGGGCCTCGCGGGAAGAGGAGCGGATCTCGTTGCTGGCCAACGTGGTGGAGCAGGTCCTGCGCGAAACCGGCATCCAGACCCTGGTGGCCCAATTCCCCAACGAAGGCTCCGTCCCCACCGACCTTCCCGGTCGGGTGATGGTCCCCGTCACCGCCACCCGCTCCAGCCGGGCCGCCGAAGAGTTCGGATACTCCGTGGCCCGCGTGGCCGGAGGGGAGGCGGTTGCCCTGCATGTCGTCAACCGCCCCGATGGAGAGGGCCTGTTCATGCCGGACGAAGGCGTGGAGTCGGCCATCGATGCCGCCCGAGACCTGCTCCGTGGCTCGGCCGAGTTTGGGGAGCGTCTCGGCGTGGACCTCACCACCGAGGTCGAGGTGGGTCCCAATGCCGAGCAGGAGATCCTGGATTACGCTCATGCCGCCGGCATGGAGCTGGTGGTGCTGGGGGCGTCGAGCCGTCCGGGCACCAACCGTCCGTTCTTCGGCCACCGCATCAGCTACATGGTCGAGCGCTCCGACATTCCGATCGTGATCGTCGCCCTGCCTTCGCCACGCGGCACCGTCTGACTCCGGTACCGGTCCGGGGATAGAGCCGCCATACTTCTGGTAACCGATCCGGAAGGGACCAGTTGACCACCCTGCAGATCACCCGACGTTCCGACGTGCTGCCCGAGGCGGAACTCGCCGCACTCACCCCGCTGATCGGCGAGATCGAGCGGCTCAAGCTGGAGCGCAACGCCGTGGTGGCGGCCCACAACTACATGACACCCGACATCTTCGCCACCGCCGATCTGCGCGGTGACTCGCTGTATCTGGCCCAGGTCGCCCGGGACACCGAAGCCGAGGTGATAGTGCTGGCCGGGGTCCATTTCATGGCCGAGACCGCCAAGATCATCAACCCCGAGAAGACGGTGTTGGTTCCGGATCTCAGAGCCGGGTGCTCGCTGTCGGAAGGGATCACCGGCGCCGATGTGCGCCGCCTGCGCGAGCAGCATCCCGGGGCGCCAGTCGTGACCTATGTCAACACCTCGGCCGAGGTGAAGGCGGAATCCGACATCTGCTGCACCTCCGGCAACGCCAAGGCGGTGGTGGAGTCGCTCGGCGTGGACGAGGTCATCTTCATCCCCGACCAGTACCTGGCGGCGTGGGTGGCCTCCCAGACCGACGTGACCGTTCACACCTGGGAGGGATCGTGCATGGTCCACGAGCGGTTCACCGGGGCCGAGATCGCCTCGCACCGGGCCGGCCTGGGCGGGATCGCCGTAATCGCCCATCCCGAGTGCCCACCCGACGTCCTCGCCGAAGCCGACTACGTCGGATCAACCAACGGGATGATCAACTGGGTCCGAACTCAACAGCCCGAGCGGGTGATGATGATCACGGAGTGCTCGATGGCCGACAACGTGGCGATGGAGTCCCCCGACACCGAATTCGTGCGTCCCTGCAACCTGTGCCCGCACATGAAGCGGATCACCCTCGAGAAGATCCGCCATTCGCTGGAGACGATGACCCACCAGGTCGAGATAGATCCCGACATCTCGGTCCGGGCCCGGCGGGCAGTCGAGCGCATGCTCGAAGTCGGCAGGAATGAGTAGCGCCGAAGTAGTCCATCTCGAGGAGCCGCTGGTGGTCGGGGCGGGGGTGGCCGGCCTGACCGTGGCCCTGGCCCTGCCCCGGGCCACCGTCCTCGTTCCCGAGGAGCCGGGCTCGACCTGGTGGGCCCAGGGCGGAATCGCGGTGGCGATGGCCGAGGGCGACGATCCCGACCTGCACGCCGCCGACACGGTGGAGGTGTCGGGAGGCCTGGCGGTGGAGGAGGCAGTCCAGATCCTGACCGAGGGCGGCCCCGACGCCGTCGAGCGGCTGATGGCACTGGGAGCCAACTTCGACACCAACGACGAGGGCGACCTGCTCTGGGGCCGGGAGGCGGGGCACAGCCGGCGCCGCATCCTTCATGCCGATGGCGACGCCACCGGCGCCGAGGTGATGCGGACTCTCACCGAAGCCGCCGATGCCTCCGACTCTCTCACCCAGATGCGGGGGTGGAAGGCGGTAGATCTCGTCCACCGCGAGGAGCGGATCGTGGGGACGGTGGTCACCGACGACCGCGGGCACCGCAAGGTCCTGATTGCCCCGGCGGTGGTGCTGGCCACGGGCGGGGTGGGGCGGATCTATGCCCACACCACCAATCCGCCCGGGGTCACCGGCGACGGCATCGCCATGGCGGCCCGGGCCGGCGCCCGCCTGGCCGACATGGAGTTCATGCAGTTCCATCCCACTGCTCTGGCCGGCGGCAAGGATCCGATGCCGCTGCTCACCGAGGCGCTGCGCGGTGAGGGGGCGATCCTGATCGACGGCCACGGGCGCCGCTTCATGCCCGCCCAGCACTCCGACGCCGAACTCGCTCCCCGTGACGTGGTGGCCCGGGCGATCTGGTGGCAACTCGACAAGGGAGCCGGCGCCTATCTGGACGCCCGCTCGATCGTCAACTTCCCGGAGCGCTTTCCGACCGTCTTCGCCCATGCCGTCTCGATGGGATTCGACCCCCGCACCGCGCCGCTGCCGGTGTCGCCGGCCGCCCACTACTTCATGGGCGGCATCGACGCCGACCCCGAGGGCCGCACCTCGCTGGCCGGCCTATGGGCGGTGGGTGAGTGCGCCTCGACCGGCGTCCACGGCGCCAACCGTCTCGCTTCCAACTCACTGCTCGAAGGGCTGGTGTTCGGAGCCACCGTCGCCGCCGCCGTCGACCGCCACCGGGACGAGGGGAGCGGCGGGACCCTGCTCGCGCCCCAGGAGTCGCTCGACCTGCCGCTCCGGCCCGGTCCGGCGCTGGAGGAGTTGCGCCGCCTAATGTGGGAACGGGTGGGATTGGTGCGGATCGGCAATGGCCTGTGGGAGGCGCGCAACCAGTTGCTCGAACTCGATTCCGTCCTGCGCCGTTCGCTGGCGGGTAGGGTCGCCGCGGACGTGGCCCGGTTCATGATCCCCGCCGCCCTGCGTCGCAGCGAGTCGCGGGGCAGCCACTATCGGGCCGACTATCCCGAGCCCGACCCCCTCCAGGCGGAGCGCCTGATGGTGGAGCCCACCCCGGTCGAGTTGACCCCGGTAGCCTGACCGGCCATGTCCCTTCCCGCCAGTCTCTATCTCGACATCGTGCGCCGGGCCCTCGACGAGGATCTGGCCGAGGCGGGCGACCTGACCACCGAGGCGTGCATCCCCGACGACAGCCGTTCGGTGGCCGAGATCGTTGTGCGCCGACCGGGAGTGGTGGCGGGTCTGGAAGTCGGAGTCAGCGTCTTTTGCACGGTCGACCCCGACGTGGCGGTCGAACTGTCCGCCGCCGACGGCGAGCGGGTCGAGGCGGGGCAGGTGGTGGGGCGGGTCGAGGGGAGGTCCCGATCGATCCTCACCGCCGAACGGACCGCGCTCAACCTGATGGGACGCATGTCGGGTGTCGCCACCACCACCGCCGATCTGGTCGATGCCGTCGCCGGGACGGGAGCGGTGATAACCGACACCCGCAAGACGATGCCCGGACTGCGGGCGCTCGACAAGTACGCGGTGCGGATGGGGGGCGGGCGCAATCATCGCTTCGGGCTTCACGATGCCGTCCTGATCAAGGACAACCACATCGTTGCCGCCGGGAGCATCACCGACGCCGTGGTGGCGGCTCGGGCACGGGTGGGTCACATGGTCAAGATCGAGGTCGAGGTCGAGACCCTCGAGCAGCTCGACGAGCTGTTGACGGTCGGCGCCGACGTGGTCCTGTTGGACAACATGGACCCCGACACCCTGGGTCAGGCGGTCGAGAAGGTGTCCGGCCGGTTGGTGACGGAAGCCTCCGGAACCGTGACGCTGGAGACGGTGCGGGCGATCGCCGAGTCAGGCGTCGATGTGATCTCAACGGGTTGGATCACGCATTCCCCACCCCAGCTCGACATCGGCCTCGACTTCGTCGGTTGATCAGGCTTCGAGGCGCTGGATGCGCCATCTGGCGTAGAAGCCGGCGGCCAGCGCCAGCCCGATCATCGGGAGCATGGCGGCGGTGCCGAGGGTGAAGGCCACCCCCAGCGTCACCAGTCCGAGCAGGATGGCGGCGGCGAGTGTCGCCTTGACCAAGAGCGTGTAGACCCCATTCACGTGTGCAGGACTCCTTCCGGGTATGGGGATCTATCGGCACCTTTACATCGGGGTCTTTAGGCCATGTTTGGGGCAACCGGGCGAGCACTAGCCTCGGCAGCATGAATTCACCCAAGCGCGTGGCCGTCACCGGAGCGGCCGGACAGATCGGTTATAGCCTCCTCTTCCGCATCGCCGCCGGAGAGATGCTCGGCCCGGACCAGCCGGTGGTCCTGCAGATGCTCGAGATCCCGCCCGCCATGGGCGCTCTCGAGGGCGTGGCGATGGAACTCGACGACTGCGCCTATCCGCTCCTGACCGAGATGGTGATGAGCAGCGATCCCGAGGTCGCCTTCGCCGACGCCGATTTCGCCCTTCTGGTGGGGGCGATGCCGCGCAAGGCGGGAATGGAACGGGGCGATCTGCTCGAGGCCAATGGGGGGATCTTCAAACCGCAGGGCGAGGCCCTGGCCAAGGTCGCCTCTCCCGACGTCAAAGTGCTGGTGGTGGGCAACCCCGCCAACACCAACGCCCTGATCGCCCTTAACAACGCCGCCGGTCTCGGCCCGCGCCAGTTCACGGCGATGACGCGCCTCGACCACAACCGGGCCCTCAGCCAGCTGGCCAAGAAGACCGGCACCCCCGTCCGGGACATCCACAAGATGACGATCTGGGGCAACCACTCTTCGACCCAGTATCCCGACATCTTCCACTGCGAGATCGACGGTCGTCCTGCCGCCGAGGTGATCGACGACCAGGATTGGGTCGAGAACAACTTCATCCCCACCGTCGCCAAGCGGGGTGCCGCCATCATCGAGGCCCGAGGCGCTTCTTCGGCCGCTTCCGCCGCCAACGCTGCCATCGACCATGTCCACGACTGGGTGCTGGGGACCCCCGAGGGCGACTGGGTGTCGATGGCGGTGCCGTCGGACGGTTCCTACGGAGTGCCCGAAGGGTTGGTGTCCTCCTTCCCGTGCACCTGCAAGGACGGCGAGTGGGAGATCGTCCAGGGTCTCGACATCGACGCTTGGTCGCGCTCGCGCATCGATGCCTCGGTGGCCGAACTGGCCGAGGAGCGGCAGGCGGTATCCGATCTCGGTCTGATCTGAGCTCGAGGTCCGGAGCAGAAATCCCACGGTTGAGCCGTTTTGCCTTGCATATGGGGCATCGAGCCGCAAGAATCACAGTGTTGTAGTTCGATCTCCAAAGGAGGAGAGGCCCATGAACAAGTCAGAACTGGTCGATGCGGTAGCCAGCGCCACCGATTCGTCGAAGTCCCAGGCACAGGCCGCGGTGGATGCCGTCATCGACAGCATCACCGACGCGCTCAAGAAGGGTGACAGGGTGGCCCTCACCGGTTTCGGTACCTTCGAGGTCCGCGATCGTGCCGCCCGCACCGCCCGCAACCCCCAGACGGGCGAGACCATCCAGGTCAAGGCCTCCAAGGCCCCCGCCTTCAAGGCCGGCAAGTCCCTCAAGGACGCGGTCAACTGACCCGACCCGCCCAGCAAACCTGAAAGAGCCCCGGCCACCCGGCCGGGGCTCTTCCTATTCTTTGTCCAAGCGCCTCAGTACTCGACGTCGATGCTCTTGATGGCCGAACCCCATTCACCGATCGCCTTCTGATGCATCATCAGCTTGGCCAGGTTGCCGGCGACCTTGATCTTGCCGGTCATGAAGGCGGTCTGGGTGTTCAGCTCCCCCTGGGAGATGGAGGTGGCGGTGTCGTAGTTCTGGTTGATGGTGACATCGGCGTCGTCCGCCTGGCCCAGCGCCACCTCGGCCTGGCCGCCCGTGGTCTTCATGTAATAGGAGACTTCGCCGTCGGGGGCTTCGGTGGTGTTGAACTGCAGGGTGAGGTCGGAGGACCCCATGGCGCTCTTGAAACCCGGATGGGAGTTGAGGGCGTCGGTAACGGCCTGGGCCCACTCGTCGGTGAGAAACTTCACTGCCATCGGATTGTCCCTTTCTAGGTGGCTGTGAGATGCAAGAGTAGCAGCCGCCCGGGGACAACTTTGAGTAAGCGCTCAAAGTGTTGGATTTGCCAGCACAGTTGGGTCGGTTTGTTGGATACTTCTCCGTCGCTCCCGTCCGGCGGCAGAAGGAGTATGAGATGCGGACCCTCAATCCGGGGGCAAGGAACCTGTTCCGAGCGGCACTGTTGATCTTCGTGGTCACGATCGTCATCGGAATCCTCAACGGCATGGACCTGTGGAGCCCGTCGCACGAGATGCTGCTCACCCACGTCCACGCCGGAACGCTGGGCTGGATCACGCTGGCGGTGGTCGGGACCGCTTTCCTAATGTTCGAGGACGGCGGCGATGACCAGGCCGCCACGCTGGCGATGGCCACGATCGGGGCGGTGGTTCTGTATGTGATCGCATTCGCGACGGGTACCGGCATCTTCCGGCCCATCGCCGGCACGTTGATGCTGATCGCCATCGTGTGGGCGCTGGTGTGGGTGTGGGGTCGCTACAACCGGTCGGCCAAGGCGACGCCCCAACTCGGGGTCCTGCTGGCCATGGTTTCGCTTGCCATAGGCGCCGTGCTCGGCGTCCTGCTGGGACTGTTCATCGCCAACGGGTCGCTCCCCGGTCTGAGCACCGAAACCGCTCAGGCGCTGGCGGGCGCCCATCCGCCGGCGATGCTGATCGGCTACCTGATTCTCGCCGGAGCCGCGGTGGCCGATTGGCTATTGGGTGGCAAGCCGGGAACTCTGGGCCGGGTGGTGGTGTGGCTGCTCTTCGCCGGCGGGATCATCGCCAACATCGCCCTCATATTCGACCTCGAAGCGTTGATCCAGGTGTTCAGCCTCCTCCAGGTGGTGGCGATCGTTCTCTTCGTGATTCGGATGTGGGAGCACGTCACACCTGGCGCCTGGTCGGGGAGCGACGCCAGCGGCACCTTCGCTCGCCTGGCTGTGGTGTTCCTTCTCGTAGGAATCGGTCTCCTCGTGTATGTGGTCCAACTCTTCGTTTCGGGTGAGCTCAATCCCGAGACCGGGGAGGGTCCGATCGGCGTGCTCCTGGCCTTCGACCACTCGATGTTCATCGGAGTGATGACCAACGCAATATTCGGCGTCATCGCCAGGTCCGTTGGCAAGGGGAGCGATCCCGTCGTGATTTGGGCGATCAATGGCGGTCTCGCTCTGTTCCTGGTCGGCCTCGTGGCCGACGTGACAATCCTCAAGCAGATCGGGGCACCGCTGATGGGCCTGGCGCTGCTGTACGGGATCTATGTCTACCTCAGGGAGCTGAGTACGCCCAGCGTTCCCCAAGCAGCGTGATCCGAAGTCGTCTGGTCGTCCTGGCGTTGGCGGTGGTCCTCGCCGCCTGTGCCGGTCCGGCCACTGCTGACGACGACCCTTTGACAGTGGGACGGGATGTTTACGGCCGCATCTGCGCTTCGTGTCACGGCCCGACCGGTGAAGGAGGGGCGGGACCGGACCTGAGCGGGGTGCTGGAGACGTTCCCGACCTGTGAGCAGCACATCCTCTGGGTGGAACTGGGCTCGAATCGCTGGAAGGAGGAGGTCGGCCCGACCTACGGCGCCACAGACAAGGAAGTGTCAGGTGTGATGCCTTCGTTCCAGGAGTCGTTGACGGCGGAGGAGATCGCTCAGGTGGCGGCTTATGAACGGGTGCGGTTCGGAGGAGCCCACAGCGAGGAGGCGGTGGCTCAGTGCGAGGGCGAGACCTAGGTCACGGCGGTCCGGTGGCCAGGACCCGCCCATCCGGGCGGACAAAGATGGGATGCTCGGCTGTGCCCTGGACGGTCCAGCCACCTTCGTGAACCAGCACATGGTGGTGCCGGCAGAGTAGACAGAGGTTGCAGATATCGGAAGGCCCGTCGTGGAGGGTCCAGTGTTCGAGGTGATGGGCATCACACCAGTTCCAGGGCCGCCGGCAGTGGGGGAAGCGGCAGTGGCGGTCCCGAACTCTTAATGCCCGCCACTGGGCGGGGGAGACGGTGCGGCGGTTGCGTCCCAGGTCGAGGACCTCGGAGTCGGGGCCGGTGAGGAGCCGGCAGGTGATGGCGTCACACGCCAGTCGCTGCAAGGTCTCGGGGGACATCACGGTGCCGTCGAGCAGTTCGCTGACGCCGCCTCGGTCGACTCCCGTGAGGGTCTTCCAGTCTGCGACGACGGTCAGATGGGGTCGGTTGCCGTGGTCGAGCGGCACCGAGTCCGAGTTGAGGTGGCGGCGGACGATCTCCCTGAGGGCCTCGGCCCGCAGCTCCGACATGCGGGGGAGTTCACTCTTGGGAGTGGAGGCGACGAGTTCGTCGATCAGGGTGTCGAGAGCGGTGGAGAGAAGGTAGAGCAGTTCGGGGTCGAGGTCGCCGTCGAGCTTGCCGCGTCTGCCCATGGTCCTCGACAGGAAAACACGCGAGACCTCGTCGGGCCCGACATCGTCGGGTTCGCAGTGGGCCTGGCACCAGTATTCGACCGCCCGTCGGGTGTCACGAAGGTCGAGTCCCGATACGGACTCGGCCAGGGTGGGTTCGTCTGCGGCGAACTCGTCGGGGTGGCGGTTGCGCACCCGGGCGAGGATCTCGAGCTGATTGAGACTGAGCTGGCCGGCCGCGACCAATTTGGTGGCATAAGGGACCCACTCCAGGGATCGGGCCAGGAAGACCTCCCGGTTGGCTTCACGCGGTCCCATCCCACAGCGAGCCACCAGGAAGGACGACGCCGAGGTGAATCCGTCGTAGGTGAAGGCGGCTGAAGCGTCGAGGCGAGCAAGCAATTCGAGCCGGGCGAGGCGGATATCTTCGCCCACCGTGGTGATGT
>DATHVR010000165.1:0-11046 GCA_035461175.1 Acidimicrobiia bacterium
GAACGACACAGCCGCTACGTCCTGCTCGGCTCACTGCCCGACTCACGCACCAGCGCCGACGTCATCCCGGTCCTGACCGACCTCATGGGCCGCCTCCCGGCGCACCTGCTCCGAAGCCTGACCTGGGACCAAGGCACCGAACTAGCCGGCCACGCCACCTTCACCGTCTCCACCGGCGCCGACGTCTACTTCTGCGACCCCCACTCGCCCTGGCAGCGAGGCAGCAACGAAAACTGGAACGGCCTCGTCCGCCAATTCCTCCCCAAAGGAACCGACCTCAACCAATACACCCAAGACGACCTCGACACCATCGCCCGCAAACTCAACGGAAGACCACGCAAGACACTCGACTGGCAAACCCCAGCCGAACGATTCAACCAACTCGTCGCGACCAACCCTTGAAACCGCCCGCGCAATTCTGTCGCGAAAACGGCTCAGGCCGGGGCCTTGACCGGCTCGCCCGATCTCCAGACGTGGGTGATGCGGGACGGGTCGGCGAGGATGGACAGGTCGGCCAGCGGGTCTCCCGCCACCCCGATCACGTCGGCGTCGTGGCCCGGGGCGAGACGGCCTGAGCGAGGGGCCTGGGCCCCCAGCGTGTCCGGGCCGGTGGCGGTGGCGGCGCGAATCGCCTCGAGCGGCTCCATGCCCAGGCCGGCCAGCAGGACCAGTTCCTCGCCGTGGCGGCCCCACATTCCCGCCCCCCAGATGTCGGTACCGAGGGCGATTCGCACTCCGTGGGAGATGGCGGTGGCCACCGCCTCGGCGTGGCGGTCGGCGAGGGCGTCGAGCTTGGCGACGGCGTAGCCGGGCATCCCCTGAGCGTGCCCGACCCGGGTGAGATGGTCGACGATCCAGCGAGTGGGGACGAGGATGGTCCCGGCCTCGTCCATGGCCCGGGCAGATTCCTCGTCGAGGTAGGAGCCGTGCTCGATCGTGCGCACTCCAGCCGCCACCGCCGCCATGATCCCCGGCTTGCCGTGGCAATGGGCCGCCACCGCACGGTCGGCTCGGGCCGCCTCGTCAACGATTGCGGCGAGTTCGGCTTCGGTGAACTGCTGGTGGAGGGGGTGGTCGATCTGGCTCATGACTCCGCCCGAGGCGCAGACCTTGATCACCCGGGCTCCGAGGCGAAGCTGGCGGCGCACCACCCGGCGGCAGTCGTCGGGTCCGTCGGCCAGAGCCGGAGCCCCGAAGTGGCGCTCGGCCAGCCGATCGGCGTCCTCGGCGGAGAGAGCGTGGAAGTCGGCATGTCCGCCGGTCTGGGACATGGCCGATCCGGCGGCATACAGGTTGGGGCCTCGGATGGTTCCGTCCTCCACCGCGGGAGTCAGCAGGGCGCCGTAGCCGCCCACCTCGCGCACGGAGGTGAATCCGGCATCGAGGGCGTCGCCCATGTCACGGGCGGCCCTGACCGCCCCCACCTGGGGAACCTGCGTGATCAGGGCCTCGAGGTTCACCACTCCGGCCGCCAGTCCCATCAGGTGTGTGTGGCTGTCCCACATCCCCGGCATGACGGTCTCCACCGTGACCGTATCAGCGCCGGGACTATCGGGAGCATCCGTCGCCGCGCCGGCGAAGACGATGCGGGGCCCGTCCAGCACGACGGCGGCGTCCTCCAGCGGCGGCCCGTCGCCGGGCAGGAGCCGGAAGGCTTCGATCCGTACCGTCATCAGGAGACGGATTCGAGGCGCGGACGGGACTCGATCTGCAGTCCACCGAAGAGCGTGGTGGCCCGAATCGTCAGCACCGGCGCCTCCGGATCGGAGGGTGGCTCGTCGGATCGGTCCAAGCCTCCGAACAGGCTGCGGGCCTGGACCTCGATGCGCCAGTCGGGCGGAGCGACGATCACGGTGCCTCCGAACAGAGTGGTGATCAGCAGCTCGGCTCCGGTCGGGCCCAACTGAGCGCGACGGAGGTCGAGGACGATCCCGCCGAAAATCGATCGGGTGGAGCCTCCCATGAAGGCCGAGGCATGTGAGCGCAGGTGCAGGCCCTCGAAGATCGTGACCAGGTCAACCTCATCCGAGTCCGGCTCGCCCCGGCTCACCAGCACGAGTCGGGCGGCGAAGGCCGCCAGTCCGACCGCCAGGTTGAGGGCAAAGGCCACTTTGAGCATTCGACGCCACATGCCGCCATGATGCCACCTCCCGCGGGAATCGGAGACTCGGCCCAGGCGGACAACCCCTGGCCGCTGCCATACTCGACATCATGTATGACGAACTGACGGCCGTGGCTGGCTTCGACACCGCTGCCCTGCGCTGGGATGCGGAGGCGTACCCACAGCGGCTGTGGGACGGCGACCCGACGGTCTTCTCCGATGACGAGGTCCCGGAACTGGCCGACCGTCTGGGATGGCTGTCTTTGCACGACTCGATGCAGGAGCGGGTTCCCGAGCTGGCGGGCCTGGCCGAGTCCCTCGTCTCGGACGGGATCCTCGACGTCGTGGTGTGCGGGATGGGAGGCTCGAGCCTCGCCCCCGACGTCTTCTCCCAGGTGCTGGGCTCGCGTCCCTCGTATCCGAGTGTCACCGTTCTCGACTCCACCCACCCCCGGGCCGTGACCAACGTGGCACGGGCGATCGACCCCGAGCGTTCCGCCTTCGTCATCTCCTCCAAATCCGGCACCACACTGGAGACGCTCTCGTTCTTTCGGTACTTCTGGGAGATGACGGGCGGGGACGGGTCGCGTTTCATCGCCGTCACCGATCCCGGCACCTCACTGGCCGAGATGGGGAACGACCGCGGTTTCCGAGCCGTCATCGAAGCACCGTCCGACGTCGGAGGCCGCTACTCGGCTTTGACGCCTTTCGGTCTGGTCCCGGCGGCGATCATGGGAGTCGACCTCGAAGCCCTCCTCGGCTCCGCCCAGCGGCTAGCGGCCGACGTCCGCGGAAACGGAGCGGCCGAAGATCCGGCCATCGCCATGGGCCTGGCCTGGGCCGCCCACGCCCTCAACGGCCATGACAAGCTCACCCTGCGCACCTCACCGGGCCTGACGTCGTTCCCCGGCTGGATCGAACAGCTCGTTGCCGAGAGCCTGGGCAAGAACGGACGCGGGATCGTGCCGATCGCCGGCGAGCCTCCCTTCGATACGTATTCCTATGACCGGGTTTTCGTCGACTACGTGCTCGCCGGCGAGGAACTCGCCCCCGCCCCGGAGGACTTCCCTTCGGTTCGTTTCGAGCTCGGCGACGGCTACGACCTCGCCGCCGAGATGCTTCGGGCCGAGGTCGCCACCGCCGCCGCCGGGGAGGTACTCGGGGTCCACCCCTTCAACCAGCCCGACGTGGAACGGGCCAAGCAGCTGACCCGGGCGGCGATGAGTGGTGAGGGCGCCGATGATGTCGTAGCCCCCGTGCCGGTGGCGGGCGACACCTTCCGGGTCCGCCTGGAGCGCTTCCTCGACCAGATCCGCCCCGGTGACTACCTCTCCCTCCAGGCTTATCTGGCCCCCGCCCCCGACGTCGATGCCGCCGCCGGGCGCTTCCGGCGACTGGTGGGTGAGCGGCACCAGTGCGCCACCACCTTCGGCTACGGCCCCCGCTTCCTC
Organism: Acidimicrobiia bacterium; assembly: GCA_035461175.1. Lineage (GTDB taxonomy): Bacteria > Actinomycetota > Acidimicrobiia > Spongiisociales > ZC4RG35 > DATHVR01. The sequence continues at coordinate 3,553 of DATHVR010000165.1, forward strand.
CACTCCACCGGTCAGTTGCACAAGGGCGGTCCCCCTACCGGGGTGTTCGTGCAGGTCGTCGGCCGCAGCGAAGAGGCCGTTGCGGTGCCGGAGACCGACTACGCCTTCAACCATGTGATCGCGGCCCAGGCCGACGGCGATTACGCCGCCCTGCGAGAGGCGGACCGGCGGGTGCTGCGGGTGGACGTCACTGACGGCGGTATGGAGGCACTGTTGGAGGCGCTGGGTTGAGCCAGGAGGCTTACACCCCCGGCGTCCTTTCGGTCGGGATCGAGCCCCATCTGTTCGTGGTGTTCGGCGGGACGGGGGACCTGGCCCGCCAGATGCTGCTGCCGGCGCTCTTCCAGCTCCTGCGCCGGAGAGAGTTCCACGACTCGGTGGAGCTGCTGGCGGTGGCCACCCGCCCGATGAGCGACGCCGAGTACCGGAAGATGGCTGTCGAGGCCCTGGCCGAGGCGGGTGTTCCCGACTGTGAGGAGTGGGCCGAGCGACACCTCCGCTACCAATCGATCAAAGACGGCTTCGAAGCCCTGCGTGAACGGATCGAAGAGATCGAGGCAGCGGAAGGCCTCGACGGCAACCGGGCCTTCTATCTGGCTATCCCGCCGGCGGTTTTCGACGACACCGTTGACGGCCTGGGCAAGAGCGGGGCATTCTCGGGTGGAGGCTGGACCCGCGTGGTGGTGGAAAAGCCGTTCGGTTTCGATCTGGACAGCGCTCACCACCTCAATGCCCTCCTCCATGATTGGCTCGACGAGAGCCAGATCTTCCGGATCGACCACTACCTCGCCAAGGAGACCGTCCAGAATCTGCTCGCCCTGCGCTTCGCCAACCCGCTCTTCGAATCCTCGTGGAGTCGGGATCGGATCGATTCGGTGCAGATAACGGTCGCCGAGGACTTCGGGATCGGCAGCCGGGCCGGATACTTCGACAAGGCGGGGATCGTGCGCGACATCATCCAGAACCACGCGCTCCAGGTCCTGACCCTGGTGGCAATGGAGCCGCCCGTGAAGGCGACGTCGGACGCGATCCGGGACGAGAAGGTGAAGGTCCTGCGGGCCATGTATCCCGTCGACCCGACCGCGGCCGTGCGGGGCCAATATGGCGAAGGCGAGGTCGGCGGCGAGAAAGCGGCGGCCTACCTGGAAGAAGAAGGTGTCGGGGACGGATCCACGACCGAGACTTACGCCGCTTTCAAGTTCGAGATCGACAACTGGCGCTGGAAGGGGGTTCCCTTCTACGTCCGCACCGGCAAGCGGCTGAAGCGGCGCGTCACACAGGTCTCGGTCGTCTTCAAGGAGCCACCGGTCTTCCTGTTCTCGATCGACGGTCCGTGTTCGATGCATCCCAATGTGTTCGACATCCGGCTCCAGCCCGAGGAGGGATTCGCCCTGTCGTTCGAGATGAAGGTCCCGGGAGAGGGGTACGACCTGCGAACCCAGCGCCTCCGCTTCGACTACGACGAGGAATTCGGTGAACTGCCCGGCGCCTACTTCACCTTGCTGGCGGACGTCATGATCGGGGACCAAACCCTTTTCGTCCGCTCCGACGAGGTGGAGGAGGCGTGGCGCATCGTGGCACCGGTGCTCGATCCGGGGACGACTCCCGACCTGTACGAAGCGGGATCGTGGGGTCCGGCCCGGGCGGAAGAATTGCTCGGCCGCAGCGGTCGCCAATGGCAGACCCCCGACTTCTGAATCTCTCGGCTTAATCGCTTGACAGCGTCGATCCGGTCCGGTTACCTTGCCGGAATCGCAAACTACGAGGCATCAGTGGAGCGGCTCCGCACCGACAACCCGATCGTCATGACGACGGGGTTCGGCGCGCCCATTTCCACTACGGGCGCAGACGGGCTCCCCGTCCTCATCGCCCCCCGGCGGCTTCGTTAGGTCCGAGCACCACCACAAGCACACCCCGAAAGCCGCCCGGTCCCCCTCCTCCCGGCGGCTTTTTTCGTGGCCGCTCAGCACCGAAAGGTTTGCGAATGCAAGACTTCTACCGATCCGGCCGTTGTTCCGACGGCGACAACCACCAACTCTTCTTCAGCCAGCGGGCCTCCGACCTGGCCGAAGCCCAGGCGCTGTGCAGCCAGTGCCCGGTCCGCATCTCATGCCTCGAGATGGCGCTCGAGGAGGGCCTGGAGTATGGCGTGTGGGGCGGAGTGATTTTCTGGGACGGTCAGGCCTACCACCGAAAGCGGGGGCGGGGCCGACCTCGAAGGTCCGAGTCTCACCTCCCGGTCGAGGCCGACATCGACGAGCTCCAGGAGCTGGTCAAGTCGGCGTGAGTATCGGCTCAGCCGGTGCCCTGGCTCAGGAGCAACGATCGAGGGTCGTCCAGATCTCCCTGGCGGAGTTTCTGGATGGCCCTCGTTTCGATCTGGCGGATCCTCTCGCGGGTGACGTTGAACTCGCGTCCCACTTCGTCGAGGGTGGCCGGCTCGCTCCCGTTGAGTCCGTAGCGCATCTCGAGGATCCGGCGCTCCCTGGCTTCGAGGCGGTTGAGGACGATGTGGAGGCTCTCGAGGTTGAGCTGGAGCATCACCAGGTCGAAAGCCGAGACCGACTCGGTGTCCTCGATGAAATCGCCCAGGACGGCGGAGTCCTCCCCGACCGGCTGGAAGATCGAAACGGGCTCGGGGGCGAGACGCTTGGCATCACGGACCTTCTTGAGGTCCACCCCCGACTCGGTGGCGATCTCATCGTCGGAGGGGGCACGACCCAGGCGCTTGACCAGGTTCGTCTCGGCCGTCTGGACGGCGGTGATCGTGTCGATCATGTGAACGGGTACCCGGATCGTGCGGGACTTGTCGGCAATGGCGCGGGTGATGGCCTGGCGGATCCACCAGGTGGCGTAGGTGGAGAACTTGAAACCCTTGCGGTACTCGAACTTCTCGACAGCCCGGATCAGGCCCAGGTTTCCCTCCTGGATGAGATCGAGGAAGGACAGGTTTGCCTGGGGATACCGCTTGGCGATGGAAACGACGAGGCGCAGGTTGGCCTGGATGAACTGACGCCGGGCATCGTCGCCGGCGGTGATCTGGCGACGAAGCCGGACCCGTTCCTTCGGGTCGGTGGCGTCCTCCAGCAGATGAGCCGCCTCCCGGCCCTTTTCCATCTCCTTCGCCAGCCGGACCTCGTCGTCGGCGGTCAGCAGCGGGAAGGTGCCGATACCGTCGAGGTAGCGGCCGATAGCTTCACTGTCTGATTCTCGTCGCGATGCCATGATTTCCCAGTTTTTTGGTGGACCCTGTAGTCGGGTTCTTGCCCGTGTTCTCAAACGGGTATCGGTCGAAAGGGCGACGAAGTAAAGGGCCGATTGGCTTTACTCCACCTTCTTGGCCAATGAAATCAAGGATCCTTCGGGATCATCGGAGAGCTCCTGGTTGACGGCGATCACCACGGCGGCGATCGGCACCGAGAGGAAGGCTCCCACGATGCCGAAGGCGACGCCGCCGATGGCAATGGCGAGCAGGATCACCAGGGGATGCATCTCCATGCTTCGCCCGAAGATCATGGGGAGAATCACATCGCCTTCCAGTTGCTGCACCGCCACCACGATGGCCAGCACGATCAAGGCCTGGGTGAGGCCGCCGTTCACCAGTGCCACCGCCACCGCGAATAGGCCCGAGAAGAAGGCCCCGACCACGGGCAGGAAGGCGCCGATGAAGACAAGGATGGCGAGCGGAGCCACCAGCGGCACCCCGAGGATCAGAAGCCCGATGGCGATGGCGGTGGCGTCGATCACACCTACCAGGGCCAGGCCCTTGACGTACCTCGACAGCGTCGTCCAGGCGACCCGCCCGCCCCGCCGGACCCGGTCGGCGGTGGTGGGGGAGAGGCGATCGAACAGTTTTTGGGCCACCCGGTCGCCGTCCTTGAGCACGAAGAATGCGACGATCAGGGCGAGCACCAGACCGGTGATGCCCTCGACGAGGATGGCGGCACCGCTTAGGAAGCCGGAGCCTAGATTCCCCAGTTGACCCTGGAATTGTTCAACGAAGGTGTCGGAGTAGCGGTTGACCTCCGCTTCCGACAGGCCCAGGGGCCCTTCGGTCAACCATTCGAGAAAATCCTCGTAGGCCGCGGACAGATCCTGTCCCAGCGGTTCGAGCCCATCGATCAGCGCGGGAACCACCAGGAATCCCAGCCCGACCACTGCAGCGACGGATAGGAGCAGCACCGTCCAGGTCGCCAACAGCGGCTTCCATCCCCGCCGCTTCAACGCCTTCACCGGACCCCACAGGAGGGAGGCGGGGAAGAGGGCGAGCACGGCCGCGATCACGACCACGCTGATCCGCTGCAACACCTGCCAGCCGAAGTAGATGGCGGCGCCCACCACGAGCAGTCGCCACGCCACAGCTGCGGCGTCGCGGAGCCACTCGGGTACGTCGTCGATCAAAGTGCAGCCTCAGCCATCGAAGGTCAGTGTATGAGTACTCGGGACCGCAGGTCCGGAATGCCACCTGGGACGGAGGACGCCGGAACCTTAGAATGTCGGCTTCGGGCGTTTAGCTCAGTTGGCTAGAGCACTTCCCTTACAAGGAAGGGGTCGGCGGTTCGAGTCCGTCAACGCCCACAGATGGAGTTCCTGGTCAGCGCGGGAATCTGTGTTATCGGCCCGGCTGGGCGGCCTTCGCCCTTTGCAGTCGTAAATGATGTTGACCAGCTTCCCCGCTCGGCCGCCGTAGCCCGGATCAGCCTCTTCGACGTCTCCACCCCCTGGCTACCTTGTTGATCTGCTGGCGAGCCACACCAAGAGCACTGGCAAATTCATCGTCATCGAGGGGACGCGCTGACTTTTCAGGGGCCTGAGAATCCGAGATGACGTGCTCACCGACAGAACCTAGACACGGTGTTTCCGCGATTATGCCAGAGAGGACCTGTGTAGGTTCACGACAAGCATGTGGAAAGCTCCACTCCGGATGGCAGGAGTTGCCGCAGCACTCGTGGCTGTCCTGGCCTCCAGCTGGATTACTGGCTCGATGGTTCTTCGTCATCCGTGGGTCAGCGGCCCGGCTAACGACTTCGTGGGCCTAATAGCCGGGACGTGCCCCCAAGCTCTTTGTAAGAGCGTGTTCTCCGTCAATGTCGGGCAAGAGTTTGCGGACGGCGTGGTCTACGACGTCTGGGTATGTCTGGACGAAGAGTGTTGGGGCGTCAAGGCAACATTCGAGGACGGGGTAAGTCGGTCGGTGTCACCCCTGTCGGTGGGCCGTGATGGCGGCATGACTGTCCTGCTCGGGGCAGGTCCCGGCCGCTCGTCCTGTGAAGATGCCGGCCCGGCGATCGACTCGGTGTCGTAACAGACCGAGACGCTGGAGATCCTCGCCCATGTGGAGCGTCTCCTCACCCGGAAATTCGGCCAACAGCGGGGTCTACGTCAAGTCCAGCTCGAAAACTCAGACGGGATTTGCCGGTCATTCAACCATGCTCGAAACTCCGAATCGTTGTCGAAGAGGGAGGCCTCGAAACTCTCCTTGAGGAGCTCCAGGACTGAGGTGTCGGTCGGCGGGACACCGTCCCGTTCTAATTCTTCCCATAGGCCGGAATTGATGGCCGCCAGGTGCGTCGCTTCCACCTTGAGCCAGTACTCGTACTCGTCATCCGGCCAGAACTCGGCCACAGTCGGGCCCAGGTCGTGGCCCGACAAGACGAGGCGACCCGATGGGTCGATGTGAGCTGTCAGGGTCACACTGAGCCTGGGAGTCTTGATGAGAAGCAAAGTGACGCTCTCCTCGTTGAGGCGGCGATTGTTCTCAACCAGCCACTCGGTCGATGACTCATCGAACACTTGACACTCCGATCGCCTGCCTTCCAATTCTGCTACCGATCACCGACGCCCGTTTCCCAGCGCGTCGTGTCCATCGTCGCGATTGGGGTCCGGCTCCACACCCCGAATTTCTTGGCTCTGTGCCACGAGGTTCGAGACCGGTCCCTCCCGTGTGGTGCCGGCGTTTGCGGATCGAGTTCGGGCGGGTGAGCTCGGTCGAGTTTCAGAGGTCGGTGACGTGGATGACCCCAAGTCGGCTGGGCGAGCCCTCGACCTCTGCTGGGAGCAGGTGCTAACCGCCCACGGTCCCGGCTGAAGGGCCTGTCACTTCAAGTCGGATGCGTGCGCGCGGCTGATCGTTTGACTACCTGTCAGCCGAGGGCAGCCAGCTTGTTGTTGGTATCTCGCAGCCGTTCCGTCTGGGAGATCAGGAGCTTCCTGGCGATCGAGGGGCTGCTGTCGAGGAGTTTCGTGAAGGTGGTGCGATGGATCACTACGCACTCGACCGGCGTCTCGGCCACAACTGAGGCCGATCGGCGACGGCCGTCGATGAGCGACATCTCGCCGATCGCGTCCCCCGGCCCAACCGTCGTGATCGTCTTTCCGTCTTTGACGATTCGGGCCTTGCCCGAGAGGATCGCCACCATGAGTTGGGCTTCCTCGAGTTGCTTGAGGATCACTTGTTCCGGCTCGAAGCTCTGCTCGAAGCACAGCTTTCCGATCTCTCTCATGTCGGATTTCGTGAGACCGGAGAAGAGCGGGACCGAGCGAACGAGTTCGACAATCTCGGAACGGGGACGACGCGCCATGATGTTTACCTCATCTCACCGGAATGGTGGTTGGATACTACGCCTCTTTGCCGGGCGGAGGAGTCGATGTTGATCCGCCCGTCCAAGGCATGCTCGTCCCTCCGGTCCGGGTCGTACCATCCTGTGAGTGACCCACTACTGGCGGGTGCGTACCCGGCTTCCCGAGCGTTTCGGCCAGCACTGTCGCGTGCTGGCTCGCGGCCGGCGCAACAGCATCCTCGCCGAGTTCACCGACGGTACCCGCGTCGTCACCAGTCGCAACTACATCCGGCGGATCCCCGATGTCGATGTCGACGCCTGAGGAGTTCTTCTCCGGCAACCCGCTGGGAGCGGAGATCTACCACCGGGTGTTCTCGTTCCTCGACGACCTGGACGACGTCGAAGTCCGGGTGACCAAAAGCCAGATCGCCTTCCGGCGTCGGCGTGGATTCGCCTATCTGTGGGATCCCAGCCGGTACCTCGACACCGACGTCCGGGTCGTGCTCTCGCTGGCTCTGGATCGACAGGACGACTCGGCCCGGTTCAAGGAAGTCGTTCATCCCTCCACGCGCGTGTGGATGCATCACCTCGAGGTTGGATCTATCGACGAGATCGACGAAGAAGCCATGGAGTGGTTGCGAGAAGCCTACGAGGCGGGGGGTTGACGGGTCAGGGTGGTGAGCGGGTGGGGAGTTCGGTTCCGTCGGGTCGGATGACGGTGAGGTGGTGGGGTGGGCCGAGGAGGTGCCAGCCGGCCTGGTGGATGAGGTTGTGGTGGTGTCGGCAGAGGAGCGCATGCGGTTGTGGTCGGTGGGTCCGTGTTGGTCCCACCACCAGTCGAGGTGGTGGGCGTCGCACCAGTTCCAGGGTCGTCGACAGCCGGGGAAGCGGCAGTGGCGGTCTCGGAGTTTGAGGGCTTTCCATTGGGCGGGGG
>DATHVR010000166.1:0-18448 GCA_035461175.1 Acidimicrobiia bacterium
CCCACCCCGTACTGCCTTCTTCGTCTTTCTCGGCCGGAATTCCGAACAGCATCACCCCGCCGATTCCCAGGTCGGCCGCCTCCTCCACCACCGGGACCAACCGGTCCACCGAATACTGAGCATGGCCGGGCATCGACGAAATCGGCCGCTCGACGGCCTGTCCCGGAACCACGAACAGTGGCAACACCAGCCCGGCCGGATGCAGGCGGGTCTCCGCTACCAGCCTTCGCATCGCCGGAGTGCGGCGCAGCCGCCGGTCGCGTGCAATGGGAAACGAGGTCATGATGTCCTTTCCATCAGATTCGCAAGCCCCCGGGCGATTGCCGCCACCGATGGGCGCTCGGGGATGACGTCGGGCTCCCGCCCGCGTTGTCGCAGTGCGGCCGCGGTGACCGATCCCATCACAGCAGTGACGGGCACCTCGTCGAGCCGGCGAGCCATCTCCCAACCTTCGATCGACGAGGGAGACCCGAAAACGACCGCGTCGGCCGGGTCGGCTCCGGGGGCGATCGGGACGGTGGCGTAGACCGCCTCGACGTCGAGGTGAGCGCCGGCAGCACTCAGACGCCGGCCGCGAGCACTATCGGCGTGGCGGGCGGCCGGGAAGAAGACCCGGCGTCCGCTGACCCCGTCTATCACCAGATCGACGAGATCGTCCCCATCCCCGTCCCCACACACGGCGACGATTCCCCCGGCCTGCTCCACCGCGGCGGCGGTGGCTTCACCCACGGCGGCCGCCGGTGACGAAGGGAAGCCACCGGCGGGCCACAGTATCCGGACCGCCCGGGCCGACGTGACGAAAAGGAGATCGGCCGCGGCCGCCCGGCGACGGGCGTCGGCGAGAATGGGCTCGGCGGCCGGGTGGACCTCGATGCAAGGCAGGCTGAGGGGCTCCAACCCTACGGAATGCAACGCCTCTTCCCAGCAAGCATACGAGTCGGAGGCGGTGGTTACGGCCACGCGCATGCTCAGAGTTCCAGACGGTCGGCCGCCAGCTTCGCCACCTCGGACGGAGAACCGCCAGTGACCTCGACGCGGCGCGGGCCCCGGTCGTCGTCGACGAAGGCAGCCAGCGTGATGGCACCGCTGCCATCGACCTGCCAGGCGTAGGCACCGAGCGCGGAACGGCAACCGGCTCCGGTGATCTCCAACAGCTGCCGCTCCGCCTCCACGCTGCGCCGTGTCTCGGGGTGGTCGATCTCGGCCAGGGCGCTGGCGGCGGCGCCCCCACGCCGCGCTTCGAGAGTGAGAGCAGCCTGGGCCGGTGCCGGGACCATCTCCTCGAGGGTGAATCGGTAGGCGACATCCGTACTGCGGCCCAGGCGGACCAGACCGGCCTCAGCCAGGATCACTGCAGCCACTTCACCCGATCCCACCTTGGCGAGTCGGGTGCCGACGTTGCCCCTAATCCCCACCACCTCCAGATCTGGACGGAGAAGACGAAGTTGGGCGGCCCGCCGGGGACTTCCGGTCCCCACCATCGCCCCCGTCGCGAGGGCGTCGGGGACAGACCCGCACATGACGTCCCAGGGCACACCTCGCGCCGGGTAGAAGGGCACCAGTTCCTCGGGGCCTTCGACCGGGAGGTCCTTGCCGGAATGGACGGCGACGTCGGCGCGGCCATCCAACACCGCCGCCTGCACAGCACGGACGAACGCCCCCACCTCGGAGAGAGCGGTCACCGGAGTAGTCCGGTCGCGATCGCCCGTCGAGACGATGGGGACGATCGAGGCCGAGTACCCGACCTTGGCCAATTCGTCCACGACCAGCGTCGCCTGGGCCAGGGCGAGGGGGGAACGCCGGGTGGCGAGCCGGACGTCAGTCATCATCGAACATGGTCGACAGCACCTCGACCAGCCGCGGGTCGCGGCTGGTGCGGACGGCCGAGACGGGCTTGTCCACCAGCTTGCGGGCGACGGTGTGGACCGCCTGACGCAACACGGCGTGGTCGGCCGGATCGCTCAGGCGGCCGGCGAACCGCGATACGGTTTCCTCGACGGCGGCGTCGGCCGAGGCCATAATCGTGCGGATCACAGGACCCGCCTTGTCCTGATTCGCATAGTGATGGTGGGCTTCGGCGGCCCGCTCCGCCACATGCGACGAGGACTGCCCTGCCTCACCGCGTCGGGCGGCCAGGCGGGCGATGTCGTCGATGCCGACGTACTTCACGGCGGGGCTGTTGGGAGCCTCGAAGTCGGGAGGCATAGCCATGTCGACCAGGGTGAGGGCGGACCGGCGGCGGGCCAGGATCTCGCTCAGCATTCTCACGTCGAGAAGCCTGCTCGAGGCAGCGGTGGCCGAGACAACCGCCGACGCCGACTCCAGTACCTCGGCCAGGTTCTCCCACGAGACGGCCGTTCCCTCCCCGGGGCCGATCTTTTCCGGCGACCGCGCCACCACCGTCACTTCAGGTGGGGCCGGGAGTGCGGCCAGCGCCGCCAGCACGGCCCGGGCCATCGTGCCGCTGCCGACGACCGCCACCTCGGCAGAGCCGCCTACGATCTGAGCGGCGACGGCGGCCAGGGTGTCGTGGGGTGAGGGGCCCATCAGTTCTCGGGAGGACCGGCCCGTGGCGACGGCCGTTTCCAGCAGCTTCAGGAACGGCCCATCCACACGGCCGCGCTGTCTCATATCGGCCACGGCCTGGCGGAACTGGGTCAGGACCTCGGCCTCGCCCAGCACCGGTGACTCCAGACCCGCCGCCACCCGGAAAAGGTGCTCGGCGGCCGCGGCGCCCGAACGGAAGCGGGCTTCGATTACCGGATCGCCGATGAGGGTGGGAATGAGACCTTGCAGCTCGGGTTGGTCGCAGGGAGCCACGACCTCCACCCGCAGGCAGGTAGAGAGGACGAACACCCCCGGAATCACCGCGCCCCGTCCCAGTTCGCGAGCGATGCAGGCGCGCGCCGAACCGTCGAGATCGGGATACGCGAAAGTAGCCGAGGTCAGATCCACGAGGGTGGGCAAGCTACGCCGGCGACTCCGCGACAGCGAGTCGGAACGATACCGACACAGAGTCGACTGCCTTTCGCACCCGATTTCTCGCGCCAGAAAACCTGGGGCTTACACCCAGGTGCGGGGCTCCCCGCGCACCAGAGCAAGCAATTCTGCCTCGGGAGAACCCGGTTCGGGCCGGAACGACTCGTCCCACCGGGCCCGGGGAGGGAGCGACGCCAGGATCGACTCGGTCCGACCCCCGGTGTCGAGCCCGAAACGGGTGCCCCGGTCCCAGACGAGATTGAACTCGACGTAGCGCCCGCGTCGGATCTCGTGCCAGAACCGCTGCTTGTCGTCGGCGCTGGTACCGATACGGCGTTCCAGGATCGGGAGGTAGGCCGCCTCGAGGGCGCCCCCCAGCTCCCTCTGAAAGGCCCATATCCCCTCCTGATTCTCGGTCATGTGGTCGAAGAAGATCCCCCCTACGCCCCGGGCCTCACCCCGGTGGGGGAGATAGAAATAGCGGTCACACTCGGCTTTCCAGCCCGGGTAATCGGTCACCGGATGACGGCTGCTGGTCTCGGCAAGCACACGATGGAAGTGGGTGGCGTCCTCGGGGAACAGGTAATAGGGAGTCAGGTCGGCACCACCCCCGAACCAGGCGGTATCGTCGGTTTCGAAGTAGCGCAGGTTGGCGTGAAAGGTGGGGGCATGAGGATCCCGGGGATGGACGATGGTCGAGATCCCCGTCGCGAAGAATTCGCGTGTCTCAGCCGCCAGCCGATCTGTCATCGTGGCCGGCATCTCTCCCCACACGGCCGAGAAGTTGACCGCCGCCCGCTCGAGCGGCCCCTCCCCCGCCAACGTCCAGCTTTCACCTCCGCCACCCCCCGGACGGCTCCACGGCTCCCGCGTGAAGGTGCTGGTCCCGTCCACCCGCTCCAGACCGGCGGCAAACGAGGCCTGGATCCGTCGGTATCCAGCTTCGATCTCTGCCCGGTTCACGAGGCGGAGCGCACCATGTCGGCCACGGCATCGGCCCACTCCGGAGAGGCGTTGAGGCAGGGAACGAGAAGGAAGTCCGCGCCGCCGAGCTCCTGCCATTGGGCCCGGCCCCGAATCCCGATCTCCTCCAGTGTCTCGAGGCAGTCGGCCGTGAAGGAGGGAGTGAGCACGGCCAAACGTTGCACCCCGGCCTCGGCCAGCCGGGGGAGGAGGAGGTCGGTGTAGGGCTCGATCCACTTCTGGCCGGCCAACCGCGACTGGAACGTCGTCGAGTACGAATCCTCGGCCAGTCCCAGGCGACTGGCCACTGCCCGGGTGGTGGCGAACGAGTGGGCTCGATAGCAGAAGCGGTTGACCTCCTCGATGCTGTCACAGCACGAGGCCTCGCTCAGGCACCAGGAACCCGAGAGATCGCCTTTTCGGATCTGACTCTCGGGAAGGCCGTGATAGCTGAAGACGACATGGTCGGGATCGAACTCCTCGAGATGCGAACGGGCGGACTCGCTGAGCGCGGCCAGGAAACCCTCGTCGTCGTAGAACCAGTTGACCGTCGATACCTCGGGAACGTTCCAGCGCCGCCCGGTCTCGGTCTTGGCCGCCTCCAGGGCAGATCCGGTTGCCGCCGAGGAATACTGCGGAAAGAGCGGCAGCACCACCAGGCGGTCACACCCCTGTTCCATGAGCTGATCGACGGCGCTCTCCAGCGATGGCTCCTGATAACGCATCCCCACCGCCAGCCGGTACCCGGCCCCCAGCCGCTCGGCCACCTCCCGGGCCAGTTCCTCGGTGTGGAGCGTCAGAGGCGATCCTGCCTCCGTCCAGATCTGGCGATAGGCATGAGCCGACTTGCGGGGTCGGAAGGGAAGGATGATCGCGTTGAGCAGCAACGCCCGGGCCGGGGCGGCCATGTCCAGCACCCGGGGATCACCGAGGAACTCGCGCAGGTAGGCACGGACATCCCTGACTTCCGTTGACTTCGGGGTTCCGAGCTGGATCAGCAAGACCCCGATCGGGGAGGTACCGGACATGGCCGGGAACCGTAGGGAAGCGTAAAACCGACAGAAAGTCGGGTCAGATCCGATGGACGGCGAGGCCCTCCCGCCTCGCCGTCCCGGCCCCGCCTATCCGTCCAGCGCCCGGCGCAGGAAGGCAGCCATCTGCTCACGGGTGACATTGTCGGTAGGACAGAACCGGTCGTTGGTGGGCGGATTACAGCCCCGCGTCACCCCCGCCGTGCCCAGACGGTCGATGTCGGCTTCGAACACCGAGCTGTCGTCGTCGGTGAACAGATCCCCACCCCCGTCGTCGGAATAACCCAGCGCCCGCACCAGGAACGCCGCCATCTGACCCCGGGTCACATGCTCGGTAGGACAGAACTCGGAGTTCGCGGGCGGGTTACACCCACGGGTGACTCCCGCCGTCCCCAGGCGGTCGATGTCACCTTCGAACACCGAGCTGTCGTCGTCGGTGAACAGGTCCCCGCCCCCGTCGTCGGTGTAACCCAGCGCCCGCACCAGGAACGCCGCCATCTGCCCCCGGGTCACCGGATCCTTGGGACAGAACTCGGTGTTGGCAGGCGGATTGCAGCCCCGGGTGATCCCCTCCGCCGCCAACCAGCAGATGTCATCCTCGAACACATTCGACGAGTCCACGTCGCTGAAATCATGGCTGCACTCCCCGTCGCCGGGGGGTGGGGGTCCGGTGGTACCTTCCCGATCGACCCGGTACACATCAACGGCCGAGTTGTCATCCGGATCGAAGCCGGCCTCGGTCGTGAAGGCCACGAAACGCCCGTCACGGGAAATGGCCGGCTCGTGAAGATAGCTGCCGCTGGAGCGGTCCCCCGGTGACCCGTCGTCGTAGACCGACACCACCTCGCCGGAGTCGGCCTGGCGGTCGTAGACCACCACGTCCGCCCGACCATTGGCAGCGCCGTAGATGTCGAGCCCGGCGGTGAAGGCCACATACCTTCCGTCGCCCGAGATCACCGGATTCGGGTCCTGGGACACGGTCGCTCCGCCGCCGGGAATCCGTTCCACGCTGTCGGCGACGGCGTCATAGACGAACACGTCGTTGGTATCGGCGGGATCGCCGGCGACGTAGTTGGTGTCGGGGGAACTGAAGGCGACGTAACGTCCGTCTCCGGACAGCGACAGGAACTGGGGATGGGAACTCTGGGGCCGTTCGTTGCCCAGCCTGGGATTGGCGACCTCCCACGTGTCGGTGTTCCGATCGAAGAGGATGATGTCGGCGAACGCCCCGAACTCGCCCGTCTTGAAAGCCACGTATCGGCCGTCGTCGGAGATGTCGACGTCGACATTCGAGTCGCTGAAGGCGGACACCCCGTCCGTGACCCGCTCGGAAAGCCCGGTGGTGCGATCGAACACCAGGACCGCCCAGGAGTTGGCGGGCATCCCGTCCTCGTAGCCGGCACCGTTGAAGGCGACGTAGCGACCGTTGCCGGAGATGGCCACATTGGCCACCGCCCCTCCCTGCTGTCCGACATCGCCCAGCACCCGGGTGGTGGTGCCGGCGACGCGGTCCCGTATGAAGGCATCGCCCCTCTCGTTGTCGTCCCCCGCCACCAGGTTGTCGGCGTTGGAGATGAAGACGGCGTAGCGTCCGTCGGCCGAGATATCCACCGAGTTGGCGCCTGAACCGCTGTTGGAGTTGCCCCTGACACCGCCCGAAGACACGCTGATCAGCTCCATGGCACCGGTCTGCATGTCGCGAACGAAGACATCGCTGTTGTCGGTGTCCCCCGGCACCAGGTCCGCGGTCGAGACGAAGGCGACGTATCGGCCGTCGTCGGATACGGCCACCGACCCGGCGCCGCCGTTGTCGAGCGGGGAGACACTCACCCACGAAATACTCTGGTCGGCGGCGGCGGCGGTCATGAGCCCCAGCACCACCGCCGCGGCGAGTAGCAGCTTCACGGACAACTTCATCTCTCTCTACCTCCTGGAACGTTCACGGGACGGCGTCGGGCCGGAAACGAGCTCTCGCCGCCGTCTGCGCGGAACCCGAAGCAGGGGGTCACCTGTCGGCCGACGCGCGGTACCCGGGAGGCTCGCTCCCGACCCGAACCCTGGTTGAACCTTTCGACAGGCTGACCCCCTGCGCATACGACGGCCACATTGCCAACCGGTCCTGAAGAAGCGCTGAAAGGCAACTGAAGGCTCTGCTGGCTACTCTCCGGGAGGCGCCAGGCGAGGAATAACGGTGGAGTTCAGTGCTTTGGGGCCACTGCGAGTGGTTGCCGAGGGGGAAGAACTTGCGCTGTCCCCGATTCCGCGCCGCCTCCTGGCCGCCCTCCTTCTCGAGCACGGCTCCCCCGTACCCGCCGATCGCCTCATCTTCGCCGTGTGGGGCGACGCTCCGCCGGCGACGGCGCGCAATACCCTGCAGGCCCACATCTCCGGACTTCGCCGCCGTCTTCCCGGAGTGATCGAATCCGACGGCGGCAGCTACCGCCTCGCCCTGTCCGGCGCGCAGGACGCGGCGGCCACCTTCGAACAACTGTCGGCTCGCGCCCGGGCTGCGTTCGACCGGGGGGCTTACGAAGAATCGGCCCAACGGGCCGGCGCCGCACTCGAGCTCTGGCGGGGCAACCCCTTCCCCGAACTCGACACCCCGCGCGCCGGGGCCGAGGCGGAGCGGCTCCGTGCCCTCCACGACTCGACCCAGCTGGTCCTGGCCCGGGCCCTCATCGCCTCCGGAAGATCTGCGGAGGCCGTGGGCGGCCTTCGATCACTGGTCGCCCAGTGGCCGCTCCACGAGCCCTACTGGGAACAACTGATGTTGGCCTACTACTCGGCGGGCCGCCAGACCGATGCCCTCCGTACCTTCAACCAGGTACGCGATCTGCTGGCCGAGGAGATGGGCCTCTCTCCGGGATCGGCCCTGCTCGAACTGGAGGAGCGGATCCTGATCCGGGACCCGGATCTCGCCCCCCGCCGACCGCCGGTGCCCAACAACCTCCCCGACCCCGACGACACCTTCGTCGGCCGCATCGAGGAACTGGCCCGCCTGGAGACGGAACTGGCCACGCGGCGCCTGGTCACGATCGTGGGCGGTCCCGGGATGGGCAAGACCCGGCTCGCCCTGGAAACGGCCCGCAAGCTCGTCGGCCGCTTTCCGGGTGGGGTCTGGCTCGCCCGCCTGGTGGAGGCCGGCCGCGCCTCCGATGTGTCGGCGACGATCGCCGCCGCCGCCCGGGCCCCCGACAACCTGGAAGGCCTGACCGAACTCGCCGCCGCTCTCGCCCAGCGCCCCAGCCTCCTCATCCTGGACAATTGCGAGCATGTGGTGGAAGCGGTCCGCGAATTCCTCTCCGCCGCCCGGGGGCCGATGCGGGTGCTGGCCACCAGTCGGACCGCGCTCGGGGCTCCCGGGGAGACAATCCTCCGGCTCGGCCCGCTGGGGGGTGCCGGCGCCGCATCGGCATCGGCCGGCCCGGTGCGCCTGTTCCTCGACCGTGCCGCCGCCTTCGATCCGCCCGATGAGCCCTGGGACCCCCGCCAGCTGGAGGAGGTCTGCCGGCGCGCAGGAGGGATCCCCCTCGCATTGGAACTCATGGCAAGCTGGGTAGCGGCGGCGGGGCTGTCCCATGCCGCCTCTCGCTCCCTTTCTCCCCCCGCCCATGAGCGGGCCGGGACCACCCCCCATCATGGCTCCCTGGCCGAGGCGATCTCCTGGACCTTCGATCTCCTCGACCCCGCCGGTCAGTCCTCGTTTGCCGCCGCCTCGGTGTTCGCCGGCAGCTTCGGCGCCGAAGCTTTCCGGGCCGTGTGCATCCCCGATCTGTCCGACCACGAAGTTGTCGACCAACTCGTGGGACTGGCCGAATCGTCGCTCCTCGACGTCGAGGCCGGCCCCAACGGCATCCGCCGCTACCGCATGCTCGAGCCGTTACGGGAGTACGCCGGGCAGCGCCAGACCCTCGACCCCACCATCGCGGACCGCCATGCCGACTGGTACGCCCACCGAGCCGCTCAGGTGGCGACGCTGGCCCGCGGCCCCGAGGAAGGGACCTCCTTCCAGGAGGTGGATCGTGAGATCGCCGACTTCCGGCAGGCGATGCGTCATTTGCAGGATGACGGCCGCCACGACAGGGTGGCGGCGATCGCCACGGCGCTGCAGCGCTACTGGTTCGCCCGCTACCTGGGGTGGGAGGCGGAGAAGTGGCTGGCCGAGGCGCTGGCCGGCGAGCTGGGGGCGTCACGGCTCGCCACCCTGCTCTCGGCCGGCTGGGCCTCCTATAGCGTGGCCGACTACCTCCGGGCCGAGAGCTACTACCGAGAGGCGCGGCAACTTGCGGTGATACAGGACGACCGGGTGGCCGAGGCTCAGGCTCTCTACGGTCTGGCTCGTATTCACCTTCCCCGGCGATTCCAGGACGGAGAAGCCCTACTGCACCGGGCGTTGCGGCTCTTCGAGCAGACCGGGATGCCCATCGAAGCCGCGGAATGCCGGCTGTGGTTCGGGCTCCGGGCCGCGAACCGGGGCGACTCGGACGGCGCCCGGCGATGGCTGCCCGAGGCGATCGCCGACCTCGATTCTTTCGGGTATCGGGGCCTGGTGTCAGTCGGTCATCGCTATCTCTCCCTGGCTGCCTGGCACGACGCCGCCGAGGACGAGGCGCGAACCCACCTGGCGGCGGCCGAAGATCACGCCCGCGCCACCGACGACAAGCGTGCCATCGGGGGTGCCCTCATCCAGCGGGCCATGGTCGAAGGCAGGTGGGGAGATCCCGCGGTGGCGGCGGCTGCCCTGGCCGACGCCATCGAGCCGCTGCCGGCCGGTGCCGATATCGACCATTGCCTGATCCTGTTCGGCGCCTTCCCGATGCTGCTCCGGTTCGGACGCTACGCGGCTGCCGGCCGGCTACTCGGCCACCTCGATCGCGTCTATGAGGAGTACGGGTGGACTCAGATCGATGAGCGGATTCCTTACGTTGTTGAGATTCGGTCCCGGCTCGCCGCCGAGGATATCGAGCCTCGAGCCCCGGGAGTGGCACCGGCCGAGCTGGCCCAAGAGATCCTGAGCGTGATGCAAGAAGTTGCCCGCCAGGAGCGCCAGACTCAGACGCTGTCAGTCAGGTGAGATCCGGCTGGCGGCGGCCGTCTCGAGCCGTGACTTCAGATCCGGCATCTCGTCGAGGAGTTGACGCAGGTCCCATCCCATCGCCACCGCCACCTCGCAGGGAGTGGTGGCGATGACCGATGCGTTCCGCCCCTCCAGTACCAGAACCCCGATCTCCCCGAAGTAGTCGCCCGGGCCGAGGTCGGTGATGTGGCGGCCTTCCCGGTGCACGGTTACGAACCCCGACAGGAGGATGTAGAACTTGGTGGGGAGGTCTCCCTCCTCGACCAGGACGGTGCCGCGAGGATGTGACTCGACCCGCATCATCGCAGCGAGTTCCTCGCGATGCTCTGCGGAGACGTCCGTAAGCAGCCCTACCGATTCCAACCTGGTCGCGTCCATTCCATCCTCCGGGATTTCAGGGCGACAACGCTACCGGAAAGGAACTCTCCGCGGGCCCACACGGGGGCACAGATCCGTTCTGTGGGTCGAAACCGACGGTTCTGTAGTCATCTCCGGACCACAGAACGGTATTTCGGGCTAGGCGGCGCGGGCCTGGATCTCCTCGTACTGCTTCAGGCCGACCATGAAGGCCGCAAAGATGATCACCGAGACCACCAGATAGGTGATGGGGATGATGCGGATCTCGAAGGGACCCAGGCCCTCGATGTTCTCGGGGCGGGGGCCCCGGGGGGCATAGAGGACGAACAGCAGGGAGTTGATCGCCAACCATCCCGACACCGCTGCCCCTGTGACCAGGAAGGCGAGCTTCTTGCCCAGGTTGGTGAAGGTGAGCAGGAAGATCGACCCGTAGAACACGATCACCGAGGCGATGAAGAGCAGGATTCCAGTGACGAACAGGTTGGCGGACAGCAACTCGCGCATCAGCTCGCGCATCAGGGACCAACCTCCTCGTCACCCATCCCGGTCAGGTCACCGCCGCGGAGATACTCCGCCAGCAACTGGATGTCATCGATCGTCATGATCTGGCCGAAGGCGGGCATCCGGCCGGAGCCGAAGCCGTTGAGGCCGTAGGGCGTCTCGGCCTCGGACCCGTTGATGATGAACTGGACGAGCAGGTCGTCTTCGGGCACCTCGGCGGGGGGCCCGAACTGGACGGTGGGACGCCCGTCCCACAACGCCGGGCCGAAGCCGCCGGAGCCGGCCTCGAGGGTGAAGGGGACGCCGGCACTGAACCCGGCCGTGTGACAGCGGGCGCACATTCCGTTGTAGAGCAGCACGGCCCGTTCGGCGTCTTCGACGTTCCCGTCGAAGGCCGCCTCGCCCACGCCTTCGATGTCGATCTCCCACCGAGCCGCGTCGAGTGCCTCTTCCAGGTATGCCAGACCGGCCTCGGCCGAGGTCCGGATCGGGTCGATGTTGTTGGCGGTGACGTTGACGTTGAGGGCCAGCGATTCCCAGCCGGCGACGACGGTGCCGGCGGCATCGACGTCAGGCTCACCAGAGGTGGCTTCGTTGGCGGGGTCGAGGTTGGGGACGACCGCCGCCGCCGGCCGCGTCTCTTCGACGGCGTTGGTGAGCAGCGACGACAGCTGATTCTCGGCGTCGGTGGAGAGGCCGTCACCATCCGGGTCTTGACCGGCATCCAGGACGGCCCGAGCATCCGTGGCGGCCTGGGTCACCTCGGCAGAGGCGCCCTCGGCCGCGGCTGCTTCTTCGAGCGCGGTGACGAAGTCCGTGGCACCGTCGAGGTCGAAATCGTCCGGAGCGTCAACCTCGGTGACGGTGTCGGCGATCTCGGCCAGGGCGGCGGAGGCGGCTTCGGAGATCCCGACGGCGGAGTCGACCACTCCCCGATCGAAGGTCTCGGCGGCCGCCTCGGCGATCGGCTCCAGGACCGGATACGCCGTTGTCGCCGACTCGAGCTCATCGACGATGGCGCTGGCCGTGGTCAGGTCGTCGGCGCCTTCCACCGTTTGCGGGTTCTCGGGGTCGAACGCGATCGGTTCGATCACGGTCAGGTACTCGACCAGCTGATTGCCGATCTCCACGAGCCCGGTTTCGGCCGCATCGGATAGGCCGTCGCCGTCGGTGTCGATTCCCTCGGCAGCACCGTCGAGGAGCGCCCGTGCCTCCCGGGCGAAGTCGTCCAGGGGTCCCGCCTGCTCGGGAGCGAGGTTGATCTCGGCGACGAGCTGGCGCTGGGCGAGGATGGCGCCTTCGACGGTGGCATCGGCACCCTCGAGACGGTTGGCCTGAGTCTGGCGGATCTCGGCGTCGAACTCGGCCACGACGTCGCTCTGACGTATCTGGATGGTCTTGAGGTAGTTGACGACGTCCTGGACCTGGGATTCGTTCATCGGGCCGCCGCCGGCGAGGCCCCAGGCCGGCATCGGAGTGTTGCCCCGGCCATGAGTGATCCAGAAGTTGACCTCGTCCTCGTCGTAGCGGTAGAAGACGTCGTTGAGCGAGGGGGCATCCCAGCTGACGGTGACCCCGGAGCGCTTCTCGACGTACTGGGCGACACCGCCCACGCCCTCGGGGCCGTGACAGGAGAAGCACTCGTAGCCTTCGGGTGGGGCCCCGGCCAGGATCTCACCCCGGGCGACCGACTCGTCGTCGAACTGCCCTACGAACCCGTCCTGACGCTGCTGCTCGCCGAGGAAGTAGAGGGGCAGGGAGACGGCGAGGAAGGCCGAGAGCAGGACGGCCGCCTTCTGAGTCGTCTCGAGGCGCCGGGTCTCCATGACCTCGTCGGTCGTGCCGGGTGCCAGGTTGGAGGGCACCTCCTCGGGCCCCCGCCGGCGCAGGGCGGCAACGAGGATGAAACCGAGCCAGGCAATTCCGCCGATGGCGGCGAGAGTGATCACGATGCTCGAAGACATGCCTCAGCCCACCGTCGCAGGAGATAGAGGAGTGCGGTTCATATGCAAGAAGGGCCGCGAGGGTACTCGACCGACGCGTCGGGAGCGCGCGGGGTCTCGATGATCGCGCCGGTGCGGATCACCAGTTCGCCGGAGTCGTTGACCTGGACCACGAACCGGTCCAGGTTGCGCGGCGCCGGACCATCGAAGTACTCGCCCACCGAGTTGTACTTGGAACCGTGGCAGGGGCATTCGAACCCCTGGGAGGTGGTGCACCACGGCACCCGACAGCCGAGATGGACGCAGCGCTGATACAGGGCCATGAACCCACCGGCGGCCACATCCCGGCCCTCGTACTGGCTGGAGAGAGCGGCGGGGGCAGGAACCACGTAGGCGCGCGCCTCGGGGATGAAGAGTGGCACCACGGCGCCGTCGCTGTCGCGGGTCTGATCCTCGATGTCTGCCAGCGCCCCGGCCACGATGTCGGCTCCGAATCCACCGGTGACACGCGGCCACAGGAAAGCGAGGAATCCGATGCCCAGGCCGGCGGTCCACATCCCGAAAGTGGCGCCGAGAGCACGGTTGAAGAACTGACGGCGGGTGACGCCCGACTCTTCGGGCGACACCTCGACCACCCGCTGGGCCTCCACCACGCTGACGCCGGTCGGCTCGTACTCGACCTCCTCGGTCTCGGGCTCCGGCTCCTCGGCCATCTCGGCCGGCTCGGGCTCGGGCTCGGGCTCGGGGGCCACCGGCACCGGCTCGACCCGGACTCCGCGCAGCGATTGGTCGGCGGTGCGGGCATCGCGCTCGACCCGGCCCCGCCAGTCGGTGTCGCCCCGGGTGCGGCGGAAGGCGACCGCGAAAGCGCCCAGCGCTCCGAAGATCGCCACCACGGCGACGCCGATCAGGATGAGATTGGTCGTAGACACCTAATGACCTCCCTCGAAGTGGACCCAGTCCTTGAGGTCGTCGAAGAAGACCCCGACCTCCCACGGGAAAGCGAAGTTGAAACCGGGACCCCGGAAGAGAACGCCAAGGATGGTCAATGTGGCCGAGCCGGCCAGGAAGAACGAGTACATCATGATGGCGAACTTGCGATCGGACGGCTTAGTGGAGGGGTTGCGGTCCACGTAGGGGATCATCATGAAGCCGACCAACCCGATGATGGTCGGCACCGTCACCCCGGCGATCTGGGGGTCGAAGTACGACAGCAACTCCTGCAAGCCCAGGAAGTACCACGGTGCCTTGGAAGGGTTGGGGGTGGCGTTGAAGTTGGCCGGTTCCAGCAGGGGAGCTTGCAGGATCACCGAGAGGATCACCAGGAAGGCGGTCATCGCCAGCAGCGCCACGAACTCGACCAGCATGAGATGCGGCCAGGTGTTGACCTTGTCTTGGGGCTCGGTCTTGACCTGCTGGATTGCCTTCGCCTTGACGACGGTCAGCAGTCGCTGGGTACGGACACCCTCGGGCGTGTCGGCGGGCGGCGCCACCGGCCGGGCTGAGACCATGGCCGCCACCTTGCCGTTGCCGCCGCCGTTGCCGTCGACCGGGGGAGGCTCGGCAGCGGGCGGCGCCTCGGCGGGCTCCTCGGTGATGACGGGAGCCGCCGGTTCTTCCTCTGCCGCCTCGGTGACGGTGGCGACGCCGCCGATCTGCTCCTCTTCTTCCGCCGCTTCCGGCGGTGGGGTGGAATCGTGGATCTCGCCCGCCTCCATCGATTCCGGCTCGGCGGCCGGTTCGATCGAGACTTCCTCCTCGCCGGCGGCGTCGGGGGTCTCAGGCTTCTCGACTTCAGCCCGGGTCTCAGCTTCCCCGGGGGGAGCCGAGGCATCGGCGGTGGCACCCGGCTGCGGTTTGGGCGCGGCCGGAGCGTCGGCCGGCGCGGCCGGAGTCGAGGGGGGAGCCTCGCCCTTCATCTCGGCCAGCACCTGCTCGACCGGAAGCCCGAGGGCCTTCGCCTTCGCTTCCGCCGATCTCCGCAGCAGGCTCTCTGGTATCTCGACCATCCGACTGACTCCTTAGAGGGGACCCGAGATTCCGCCGTCCTTGCGGACACGCCAGAAGTGCACGGCCATGAATATCACGATGATGAAGGGCAGGAAGAGGACATGGAGCACATACCAGCGCAGCAGGGTGTTGGCAGTCACCTCGGCCGAGCCGAGCAGGGCGAATTTGACCTGGCTCCCCACCACGGGGACGAACCCGGCCATGTTGGTGCCCACGGTCACGGCCCACAGCGCCAGCTGGTCCCAGGGCAGCAGGTAGCCCGTGAAGGAGAGCAGCAGCGTGAGGAGCAACAGGACCACGCCCACCACCCAGTTGAACTCACGCGGGGGTTTGTAGGCGCCGTGATAGAAGACCCGGCTCATATGGAGGAACACGGTCAGTACCATCAGGTGAGCCCCCCACCGGTGCATGTTGCGCACCAGCGAGCCGAAGGCGACGTTGGTCGACAGCGCCTGGGTGTCGGCGTAGGCCTGGGTCACGGTCGGCGTGTAATAGAACATCAGGAAGATGCCCGTGATCGTGAGCAGGATGAAGAGGAAGAAGGAGAGCCCGCCCAGGCAGAGGGTGTAGGAGAGCTTGACCCCGTGCCGCTTCACCTTCACGGGGTGGAGGTGATAGAGCACGTTGTTCATGATCACGTAGGAGCGATTCCTGGGGCTGTCCGAATAGCCCTTCTTGAATGGTGATCCGGGTCGAAGCACAGACTCCATGAACTGGCTGCCCCGCAGCCGGTCGTTCATCTCCGTAACCCGTTCCCTCAAATTCAGCCGTGCCACTCGTCCTCCTACCAGCGCATCCCGTAGGCGTATCCGTTCTTGAAATCTCGCTGTCCCGTGTCGACGTCCCATGGGCGGCGGTTGATGGAGTCCATCACCTCACTCAGACCCAATTCGGCGGCCTGGTCGGCCAGGGACCCCTCGAACTTACCGAGGGAGATTACGTTGGTGGGGCACCGGTCGATGCACAGCTGGCATCGGGTGCACTCGTTCTCGTCGACGATGAAGAAACCGTAGTTCTGGGGGTCCTCGGAGGGATGGTCGACATTGACCGCCTCGTCGATGGCCTCCAGCGAGAGATAGAAGATGCACTTCCACGGGCAAATGTCGACACAGCCCTCGCACAGGATGCACTCGGCCTGGTCGATGTGGAGGAACTGCTTGGGACGCAGCTTGTCCTTGAAGTAGTCGGCATCCACCTGTGCGAGCTGGTAGTCATCCCGGATGGGGGCCATTTCGTCGACGACATTGGCCATCAGGACTCACTCCTGCGCACCAGCGGGCGACCGTAGGGCGAGGTCTTTTCGGGCTTCTCGGCCCGGGCGGGGCGGCCCTTGCCGATGTCCTGGATCTTGTAGGCGAAGACGGCGGCGCCCCCGAGGATGGCCAGGTTGTAGCCCATCGAGATTGAGTCCTTGATAACCCCCCAGCTGATGTCGATCTGGTTGCCGAGGACGAGCCAGGAGGGAATGGTGAAGGCAACCCGCTGGGTGGACCAGTCGAGATCGGTCTGGGAGAGGTTGAGCCATTCGGAGGGAACGATGCCGAAGAGCATGACGAACTCGATCCAGACCAGGAAAGCGGCGAAAGTGGCCACGGCCCAGGTCATCGGCCGGCCGAGCACGAAGGCCAGAGCCGCTCCGACGATCAGGAGCTGGGAGGCGGCGAGGGCGATGAGGTAGCCGATTCCCTTGACTACCCACCCACGGGGAATCCATTCCAGTCCCTCGCCGGAGTCGGCGCTGCCGTAGTGGACGAGGATCACGGCCACCACCAGCGCGACGGCGCCGAGCGCCATCATCGACCAGCCGTAGCGGTTCCTCTGCTGTTCGGTGAGTTCACCGAGTCGATACATTCCCACGAACTCCTGGGGTGGTCCGTCGCGCCAGTTCTACCACACGCCGTCAGCGCGGGCAGAATCGTCCGGCACCGGCCAGAGTAACCGCCACGACCCCGAATCCCAGCGCTCGTCGAATAGGCGTTATGCTCCCGCCGACGACACCTAGTGGACCGAGGAACCAGGTGGCCGAGACCGCCCCGGACATCCGAGAACTCATTCGCCGCGACCGGGCGCAACCGGACAGTGCCGCCATGGCCCATGTGCTGGTCGGAACCATCTTTCTCGCCCTGGGGGCGGTGTTGGCGGCGTTGGCGCTCATCAGTCTCGCTTTTCCGTCCTTTCTCCCTCTCGGCTACGGACTTCTGCGGGCAATGGCGATGCTTTCTGCCGTCGTGGGGTTCGCCACGCTGGTCCTGGTGGGTGGGGCGTATTTCGTTCTTCCCCGCTTGACCGGAGCCCGGCTGTGGGGAGAGCGGCTGGCCTGGGCGGGTCTGGTTCTCGTCGCCGCCACCACCGCCGCCGGCCTGATCGTGGTCGGAGCCGGCTTCGGTGACGGAGGCGAGCCCTTCGCCCTCCCCTGGTGGGTCGACTTGCCCCTCCTCGCCGGCCTGGCGATCCCCGCCGTCGTTGCCCTCCAGACCCTCCGGCATCGATTCGAAAGCCGCACCTACGTGACCGTGCACTTCATCGTCACCGGCCTCGCCGCCCTCCCCCTCGTCTATCTGGCCGGAAACATTCCCGGTCTCGACCCGGTCCCGGGGACGATTGCCGACCTGTTCGCCTCCGCCGCCTTTGTGATAGTGCTGGTGTTCCTGGGTGTGGGACTGGTGCATTACTCGATCGTCAAGTCGGGCGATCGTCCCCTCGCCGGACGGCAGCTTGCCCAGGTCGCCTTCTGGTCGCTTCTCTTTGGAGCCGGATGGTTCGGTATCTCCCAGATGGCCGGGGGACCGGTCCCGACCTGGCTGGCTGCCGTCGCCGCCGTCCTCGGCCTGGGTTTCCCGGTGGGGATGCTGGCGGCCACCGGCAGTGTCGCCGCCACTCTCGAGGGAGGCTGGGGAGAAGGTGGAGGCGACGGAGTCGATCCTATGGCGACGGCCGCCATCGCCGGCACCGGCTTCGGACTCATGGTCGCCATCCTCGCCTCGATCGCCGGCTTCCGGACTGCCTCGGTGCTCGTCGCCTACACCACCTTCTGGGAGGGCATCGTCTTCGGACTGGTGTTCGGCGTCATCCCCCTTCTCGCCGGAGCCGTGCTCTTCCAAGCCCTGCCCCCGATGTCGGGGCGACGACTCTTCTCGGCCGCCCAGGCCCGCCGCTTCATCCGCCTCACCCTGATCGGAGCCGGTTCGCTCACCGCCCTGCTGGTCATCGCCGGCGTCGTCACCGGCTACTCGTGGGCAGGCGGTTCCTTCACGGGTGCCTTCGTGGCGGTAGGTGAGGGTTGGGCCACCGCCTCGGGTCCGGGACTGGTCTTTTCCGGCCTGGCGGCGGCTGCCGGCCTGGTCACCGCCTGGGCCAATCTCAGCCTGGCTTCTCTGGTCTTCCGCACACTCACCCGGGGCAAGGCCACGACCCAGGAGGTGCTGGTGGCTCGGGAGGTGGAGTCGTGAGTGATCAGTTGAGCGCCGCCGCCCAGGCCATGGGCGTCCCCGAACCGATCGTCGAACGCTCCGCCCGCGCCTGGGCCTCCGCCCAGGGCCAGTCCTACGAAGACGTCATCTCGGCCTGGGCCGGAGGAGAAGCCGTCG
>DATHVR010000167.1:0-2478 GCA_035461175.1 Acidimicrobiia bacterium
TGATTTGGGCGTCCCCTCCAGGTCGAAGGCGACGCCGAGGGCCCGGGGGTCGGTGGCGTCGTCATAGATGTTCACCCGCGGGTGGAACTGCTGTTCACCCAGGCGGAGACACGACTGCCCCTCCTGATGAGCCCGGGCGTTGAAGCCGTAGACGGCCAGGAAGATGGCGATGGTGCCGACGCACTCGGGCGAAAGCACCACTTCATACTCACCCGGCTTGAGGTCGAACGCCTCACTGGATCGATGGGCACGATCGAGGGCGGTGGCGCCGCCGGCGACAGCGTCGATGTCGGCGATCCGGACCGAGGCGGAGTGGGCCGACCCGGCCGACGTCGGGGTCTGGTGGATGCCGTCGAGAATGGCGCGGGTGAACCTTCCCCGGGTGGAGTGGCCGAGGGTATTGGCGTAGACGACGGTGGCTCCCTCACTACTCAGATAACCGGCGGCCCGCTCGCCCGTGCCGATGAAGTCTCCCACCAGGGCGGCACGCTGATCGGGGGTTGCCACGGCAGTGGCCGCGTCGTAATGATCGACCGCGGACACCTCCACCGGTGCGGTGAGGCCGGGCCATTCGTCGTCGACTGGCTGCAGCCTGGCGGACTCGACCGTGGCGTGTGCCAACCGGGCCAGGGCGTCGGGTTCGGCGACAGTGGCGGACGAGGATGACACCCGGCCATCCACCTCTACCCGCAGTTCGACGGTGACGGTGTCCTGGGTGATGTTCTGGTGGATGAAGGAATTGGCGAAGCGGGTCAAGGCGGTGCGGCCATCCGTCACCACCACCTCGGCGTTGGCGTCCTTGCCCACGGCGGCCAGTGTCTGTTCGGCGATGTCTGACGGGTTCACGCCTTCACCCCCGTGCGCACGCTGGAGAACCGGCCGGGTGGGGCCGGGTGGCCGGTGTGTCCGATCTGGAGTGGCTGGCCCTTGCCACAGTTGGGGGTTCCCCAGTAGACGGTTTCGTCGGGACCGCCGAGACGGTCGAGGGTGCCCCAGAACTGGGGTGTGATCCCCGTGTAGGTGGGGTTGCGCACCATTCGGGTCAATTTGCCGTCCTCGATCTCCCAGCCGATCTCACACCCGAACTGGAAGTTGAGCCGCTTGTCGTCGATCGACCAGGAGCGGTTGTTGGCCATGTATACGCCGCGGTCGGTGTCGGCGATCATCTCCTCGAGTGACGAATCGCCCGGGAGCAACCCGACGTTGGTCATCCGCACCATCGGAAGGCCGTTGAATCCGTCGGAACGAACCATCCCCCCGGGCTCGAGGCCGGCGATGGAGGCGGTGTCTCTTCCCGAGAGGACGCCGACCCAGCGCCCCGCCTCCACGATCGGGACCGAGCGGGCCGGGGTGCCCTCGTCGTCGTAGGCGAAGCTGCCCAGGGCGCCGGGGAGGGTGGCGTCGGCGGTGATGTTCATGAGTTCGGAGCCGTAGCGATGAGTGCCGAGGTTGGCCAGGTCGAGATGGGAGGTCCCGGCGAAGGCCGCCTCCCATCCCAGGATGCGGTCGAGTTCGATGGCGTGGCCGACCGACTCGTGGATCTGGAGGGCGAGCTGGGACGCTTCGAGGATCAGGGTCCTCTCCCCCTCGTCGAGTTCAGGAGCGGTGAGAAGAGCCACCGCCTCCTCGGCGATGCGCCCGGCGTTGCCTGGGTAGTCCCAGCGACGGATGGTCTCGTAGCCGCCGGTCTCGTACTGGCCGAATGACTGGGGATAGGAACGGCGCTGGATCTCGTTCTCGCCGATGGCGGTGGCGTCGAGGCCACCTCCCGACTCGACGATCCGCTGGTGGATGCGGTGGCCCTGGGAGGAGGCGAGCCATTTCTCGGTGTCGTAGAAGGCGAGACTGGCGTTGGCGATCGCCACGCCTTCGACCGACATGCAGGTGTCGCTGACGTCGATCAGCATGTCCACCTTTTCCGAGAGCGGCACGGCGAAGGGGTCCTCATCGAACGGCGTCGTCCACGAGTCCTGGCGTACCTCGACGTCGGCGAGTTGGAGTGGCGGCCCGGGCACGGTGGTCGAAGCCCGGGCGATGCGGGCGGCCTGCTCGCCGGCGGCGCGTGCCCGGGCGGGGGCCAGGTCGGAGGTGGCGAAGAATCCCCAGGAGGATCCGATCAAGGCCCGGATCCCGATCCCGGCCGACTCGGTGTGGTCGACCGATTCCAGCTTTCCGTTCTGGACCCGGATGGTCTCCGTGCGGCCCACCATCACCCGAGCATCGGCATAGGAGGCCCCGGCGTCGATCGCACCCTGCACCGCGGCTTCAGCGAGTTCGAACATGGTCCTTCCGGATCGGGATCGTCCAGGCTATCGCCCGTACGGGGCCCGGAAGGCGAACCTGAGGTTCGGCTGTACCGCCACGATACAAAACTCTCTCGAGAACAGGCAGAACCCCCAACGCGCCCCGTCGTACACAAGCACACCCGAGTCTTTTCGCGCCCGAGTTGCGCGCCATGGCGCGCAATTTGGGCGCGAA
>DATHVR010000168.1:0-12425 GCA_035461175.1 Acidimicrobiia bacterium
GGGATCACCACGGTCGCCCTCACGCTCCTTCTGAGCTGAGGGCCCCAGACCGGTATAATCCGGTTACCCACGTCGGAGTGGCGGAATAGGCAGACGCGCTAGGTTGAGGGCCTAGTCCCCTTAGGGGGGTGGAGGTTCAAGTCCTCTCTCCGACACCAAGCAAACCCCCTGTGACACGGGGGGTTTTTCTTTGTCCGAGCCCGAGTGTTCGAGTGAGGAAGCGTGCGTCTACCCAACTTTTACCCAGTCCAGAAGGGACGGAATCCGAGGAGCTAGTCCGGAGCCTGCTTTGACAACCGCCCAAATTCAGGCCCGGCTCGTTGGGCGGAGCGTTTACTCAATGACGATGCCGCCCCGGCAGCTCGTGAACGTGTGCGTACCCGTGGGTCAACTCGCCCGACTCCATAAGCCACCCCCAAGCCTGCGCATGAGCCATTCCGGCCGGCGGCCGTAGGTCTTAATTCTCGACTGCTGCCCGCCACTCCATAGAACAAGCCCCCAGGCGCCCCCTGCGGCGATCCTGGGGGCTGTGCTAACGACACCAGAGGCGAAAGATTCGCTTCTAGCGGTTGAAGCGGGCGTTCCCGTTCGCCCGCTCACCTGCAGGGCCTGACTTTGCGATCTGAAGACCATGGGCGCCCGGCACAGGTGTCACATCGACACGGGTCCAGTCGAACCGCTCGTCTCCCTCGGCACCGAAGACCATGCGGATCTCGACATACTCCAATGCGCTCAGCGTCTTTGTGACGGTCTGGTCTGTCACACAGACAAACGGCCAGAGTCCGTCCTCGATGTCTGTGTTGAAGTTGTCGGGAGAGTCCGGGCCCTCGCCGTCGCTGCGGTACTCGAAGCACGAGCTGAAGTTCCGGGTGCTGACGAACTCGATGTCAACCTCACCGACACGCGTCTCGATGACATTGAAGTGCGCCCAGCCCTGTGTACGGTTCTCTTCGTTGGTGCTCGGCGTGACAGCATTGACATCGGCGAATGCCATGCTCATGGTGCTTACCAGCAGCCCGATGGCCATGGCCATCACTGTGTATGTCCTTCGCATTTTCGAACTCGCTTCCCCTTGCTTCCCCTGGAACGTTCTTCGCCCAGGTCGATCCGACGGAACTTGCCGGACGTGCTTATACAGTGTTTCGGCAAGTTCCACTCGATCTTGAAGTTTTTGACGATTCAGGTGCCTAGTGCCAGGCAACTCACGGCCGCAACCTGATTACTGGTCTCGATCCCCAGATGACGACGTCGAGCATCTTTCAAATCACCCGATCGCCTCGGCTACCACGTCCACCAGGCAGCGGACTTCTCCGTCAGCGGCCTCGAGCTGGTCGCGGACGGCGGTGTTCATCGGGCCACCTTCTCGGCTTCGAGGCCGGCCACCTACATCGGGAGTTGTCGTGGACCCAGGTGCCTCCCAATTCGATGAGTTATCCGGGTTGATCGCAGGCTTCGCAGGCGGTTGCAGCATCGGTTTGGACCGCGTGGACCGGGGCTTCGGTGAAGTCGCTACCAGCCTGGCGATTCAGCGGTAACCGCCGCCGAAGCCGCGGGCTAGCCAGCGGCCTAAGTCGCTGAGCGGGTTCCCCGCTGGCAAGTGTGGCCCGAATAGGGCAACTACCACGAGCAGGACAGCCGCGATCACCACGATTGTGAAGAGAACCCTCATGAGTCCCGACGGACGTTACTTTCCCGACGAGACCGGGTCCCGATCGCGGGAACTGCGCCAGCCAGGAATCACCTCACAGGGAGAGAACATCGCCTCCTTTCTGTGGGTCGGAATGGCGCCGGAGGTGCCGTTTCCGACCCACAGAATGGTTCCTCGGCGGTTAGCGACCGCAGCGTGCTTTAGTTGGAGGCGAGCATCGAGGGAAGGGGTTCGGATGAAGTCTCGACGATTCTTGGCGGTGGCGGTGGCAGCCCTCCTCACGATCGGAACTGCCGCCGTGGCCCAGTTGCCGCCGGGGGGGACGTTCAATGACGACGACGGCAACATCCACGAAGGCAACATCGAGGCGATTGCCGCCGCCGACATCACCCGCGGCTGCAACCCGCCCGACAACACCCAGTTCTGCCCGGACGATTCTGTCACTCGCGGCCAGATGGCGGCCTTCTTGGTGCGGGCGATGGGTTACACCGATGACGGTGGGGGCGACCATTTCTCCGATGACGACAGCTCGGTCTTCGAGGGTGACATCGACCGACTGGCGACGGCCGGGGTGACCCTGGGCTGCAACCCGCCCGACAACGCCCAGTTCTGCCCGGACGATTCTGTCACCCGCGGCCAGATGGCGGCCTTCTTGGTCCGGGCGATGGGTTACACCGACGATGGTGGGGGCGACCATTTCTCCGATGACGACAGCTCGGTCTTCGAGGGTGACATCGACCGGCTGGCGACGGCCGGGGTGACCCTGGGCTGCAACCCGCCCGACAACACCCGCTTCTGTCCCGACGAACCGGTCTCACGGGCCCAGATGGCATCCTTCCTGGCCCGGGCTTTAGGGCTGGCTCCGATCACACCCCCACCGCCCACGACCACGTCCACCACGCTTCCGGTCAGTGATCTCTGCACCGGGAAGCTGGGAGCGGTCGACCTCGACGACGACTTGATCGTGCCCAACGGCGCCACATGCACCCTGGTAGGGACCGCCATCGACGGCAACCTCCTCGTGCGTTCGGGCGCCACCCTGACTGCCACCGGCGTGGACGTCATCGGCAACGTCCAGGC
The DNA here is from genome assembly GCA_035461175.1 of Acidimicrobiia bacterium. Taxonomy (GTDB): domain Bacteria; phylum Actinomycetota; class Acidimicrobiia; order Spongiisociales; family ZC4RG35; genus DATHVR01. Next base: position 2,729 of record DATHVR010000168.1, read on the forward strand.
CGGCGGCCACACCTCGGTGGTGGTCGAGGCCGATTCGTTCGTGGACGGTGACATCCAGGCCGAGCAGGGAAGCACGGTCACCGTCACCGACAGCGAGGTGGAGGGGAACATCCAGCTCGAGGAGAACGCGGGTGCGCTGTCGGTGCTGCGGAATATCGTCGGCGGCGACGTTCAAATCTTCACCAACACGGGCGGAGCCGACATCCGCGACAACACGATCGACGGCAACCTGCAGTGCAAGGACAACACTCCGCCCCCCACCGGCGGCGGCAACGTCGTCGGCGGAAACATGGAGGACCAGTGCGAGGGGTTCTGAGCTCCCGGGTCAGGAGTGTTGGCGCTCCTCGGCCAGATTCCTCACCCGACGCTCGACCTCGGGGTGGTCGGCCACCAGTCGGTTGAACTCGCTCTTGGTCATCGAAAGCAGCGACATGACCGAGGTGGCCACGACGTCGGCGTTGCGGTTGGTGTTGCCGAGCAGTGCCATCTCCCCGAACAGGTCGCCCTTGCCGAGGGTGGCGATCACCTGACCGTCGCGGACCACGTTGGCAGTACCGGAGAGGACGATGTAGAGCTCGAAGCCGGTGTCTTCATTGCGCACGATATGGAGGCCGGGGTGGGCACCGATGAAGTGGGCGCACTCCTTCAGCTTCTCCAGGGCGGCGTCGTCAAGGCCCTTGAGCAGCTTCACCTCTCGGAGCTGCTCATCGGTGACACCGCTGAAGAACGCTGACATGGTGATTGCCTCCTTGAGTCGTTGGGGTTCCAAGCTACACATTCGAAGCAACTCGCGTCGGACGCAACGGTGGAGACTTCACTGGACACGTGGTCCTCTTGGGCTGAATAAGATGCGCGTGCCACCATGACGTCCAACCCTTCATCGACCCGTCCCTTCCTGGTCCTGGTCGATGACGACCCCGCTGTCCTCGGCGCCATCGAACGGGACATGCGCAGCCGCTACGGCAAGGACTACTCGGTGCTGTGCGCCGACTCGGGTTCCGCCGCCTTGCAGCTCGTGAAGGATCTCAAGCGCCGGGGCTCGGAGGTGGCGTTGTTCCTGGTCGACCAGCGCATGCCCGCCATGACCGGACTCGAGTTTCTCTCCGAGGCGCGCGATATCTACCCCGTCGCCAGGCGGGTTCTGCTGACCGCTTTCTCGGACACCTCGGTGGCCATCGAGGGGATCAACCAGATCGGCCTCCACCACTACCTGGTCAAGCCCTGGCATCCCCCCGAAGAGAAGCTGTATCCGACCATCGACGAACAGCTCAACGACTGGAATGTCGCCCGGCCTCCCGCCGGCGAGGAGGTAGTCAGGGTCCTGGGCCACCGCTGGTCGTCGCTCGGGACCCAGATCAAGGAGTTCTTGGCCGGCAACGGTGTTCCGTATCGCTACCTTGATCTGGACCGGGACGAGGAGGCCAGGGAGCTGATGTCGGCCCTCGACGAGGAGCCGGCTCTCCCGGCGGTGGTGTTCCCCGACGGGTCGGTGCTGGCGCGCCCCACCGCCCGCCAGCTGGCCGACAAGATCGGCATGGCCACGGCCGCCACCGGCACCCGGGTCCACGACCTCGTCATCATCGGTGCCGGCCCCGCCGGACTGGCGGCGGCGGTGTACGGCTCCTCGGAGGGGCTCGACACGGTGGTGGTGGAGCGGTGGGCGATCGGAGGCCAGGCCGGCACTAGCAACCGGATCGAGAACTACCTCGGCTTCCCGGGCGGAATCAGCGGCTCTGACCTCGCCCAGCGTGCCTTTGCCCAGGCCCGCCGGTTCAACGCCGAAATCCTGTCCGCGGTGGAAGCCACCGGGATTCGCCTCGAAGAACCGACCCGGGTGCTGATACTCGGCGACGGCACCGAGCTCCGGGCTCGCTCGCTGCTGATCGCAACCGGCATGACCATCAAGACCATCGACGCTCCCGGCTTCGAGAAGCTGCGCGGGGCGGGCGTGTATTACGGCGCCACCCGCTCGGAAGCCTCCAACTTCAAAGGCGAGAATGTCCTGGTGGTGGGAGGAGCCAACTCGGCCGGCCAGGCCGCCATCATGCTGGCCCAGTATGCCGCCAAGGTGACGATCGTGGTCCGGGCCTCCAGCCTGTCGGAGAAGATGTCGGCCTATCTGATCGACCAGATCGACGCCACCGCCAACATCGACGTGCTCACCGCCACCGACGTGGTCGAGGCGATCGGCGAGGACCACCTGACCGAGGTCACCGTGGTCGACCGGGCCAGCGGCGAGAGCCGGGTCCTGCCGGCCTCGGGCATGTTCCTTTTCATCGGCGCCGTTCCCCACACCGACTTCCTGCGCGGCCTCGTGCAACTCAACGAGGCGGGGTTCGTGCTCACCGGGCCCGACCTCATCACCGGCGGAGCACCACCTCCCGGGTGGCCGCTGAAGCGGCTTCCCTACATGCTCGAGACCAGCGTTCCCGGCATCTTTGCCGCCGGTGACGTCAAGCACGGTTCGATCCGGCGGGTGGCAGCGGCGGTCGGAGCCGGCTCGGCCAGCCTAACCTTCGTCCACGAGTACCTCGCCTCGGTGTGAGAGCCGAGGTCCTCGCTCTCCTGGAGACGGTGGATCCGTTCTCCCAATTGCCTCCAGCCGACCTGGAGGCGCTGGTGGATCGGGTCGAGACCATTTCTCTCCCTGCCGGTCACCCGCTCTTCCACCAGGGAGAGGAAGGCGATCGGGCCTATGTGGTGCTCGACGGCGAGCTCGAAGTGACGTCTTCGGGGCCACTCCACCCACTGGTCCTCAACCTGTGTGGGCGGGGAGATCTGCTGGGCGAGACCGCCCTCCTGCGGGGCACCAAACGCAACGCCACCGTGACTGCCCGCACCGATTCGATCCTGGTGGCGGTGGGACCGGCCGACCTCCAGGCGGCGGTAGGCCCCGGGGCGGGGGCCCTGATGAAGACCCTGCTCGACCGCTGGGAGGGGACCACCGACCACGTCCTGCGGGGCGAACGCATGGCCCAGCTCGGCACCCTGGCGGCGGGGATCGCCCATGAGCTCAACAATCCCGCCTCGGCGGTGCGACGCAGTGCCGAAACGCTGGAGGAAACAATCGGAGACCTGGTCGAAGCCTTGGTGGCGGCAGTCCGGATTGCGCTGGGAGAGAAGCCCGCAGCGATCATCGCCGATGCCCTCGCCGTCGCCTCCGAGAGCGCTGGCGGGTCTGAAGGTCCCCTGCAGCGAGCCGACCGGGAGAACGGCATCCGCCTGGCGCTGGAGGGCCTGGGCGTCGACGAGGCCTGGCAGCTGTCACCCGCCATCGCCGATGCGGGTCTGGAGACCGCCCGGGTGGAAGAGATGGCGACGGAACTGGGCGAGTTCGTGCGTCCGGCGCTGCGACTGGTGGTGACGGCTTCGGCGGCCCGTCGTCTGGCGGGGGAGATCGGGTGGGCGGCCGGCCACATGTCCGACATCGCCCGTGACCTCAGCGTCTACAGCCGTCTCGGCGAGGCCCCGGTCCAGGATGTCGACGTCGGTGACGGGCTGGCCAGGACCCTGTCGCTGGTGGCGCACCAGCTGGAGGGGATGACTGTCGTACGCGAGATAGCCGATGACCTTCCCCGGGTTCCGGCCGCCGGTAGCGAGCTCAATCAGGTGTGGACGAACCTCATCGTCAACGCCGCCCAGGCGACCGGGCCGGGGGGGACCGTCACGGTGCGGGCTTACCTGGACGATGCTGCCGTGGTGGTGGAGATCGAGGACGACGGACCGGGAATCCCTCCCGAGGACCGGCCCCGCATCTTCGACGCCTTCTATACCACCAAGCCCCCCGGCTCGGGCACCGGTCTCGGTCTGTCGATCTCCCAGCGCATCATCGCCGTCGACCATCGAGGAAAGCTGGAAGTCGAGTCCGAGCCGGGCCGCACCGTATTCCGGGCCACTCTTCCGATTGTGACCGTCGGCTAGGAGCGGTATCGGGTAGCGTTCCTGCCGAGGAGGTAAGCCGCAGTTGACTCAGTCGATTTTCGAACGGTATGGCGGGTTCTCGGCCGTGAGCCGGGTGGTGTCGGACTTCTACCGGCGCGTTATCGACTCACCGCTGGTGAGCGACTACTTCCACGGCGTAGACATGCGGAACCTGATCGATCACCAGACCAAGTTCATCGCCACGCTGATGGGAGGCCCGGCCAGCTACACCAACGAGCATCTGGCTCGGGTCCACGCCCATCTCGGGATCACCGACCAGGCCTTCAATGAGATCACCATCCTGATGCGGGAGACGCTGGAAGACTTCGATTTCGACCAGACTGATATCTCTTCGGTTCACGCCGAGATGATGTCCCGGCGCCCGTTCATCGTCTTCGAGCCGAGCACGGCAGCGACGACGTGACCGTCGAGGATGGGATCATCCGCCAGGTGGTGCAGTCGTTGTCCTCGGCGGTGGCGGTGGCCGACACGATCTCGTGGGATCTCAAATTCGAGAACGCCCTGTTCTTTTCCTGGTTCGAGTCGACCGACGAGCATGCCACCGCCGACCAGCGGATCCCCGGCTTCAAGGCCGACCGGGCCGGCGCCAGGATGAAGGAGAACCGCCCCTACGGTTTCGACACCGTGATCGAGGTGCGGGGCCGGGAGCTCCCGATCCGGGTGGAGGTGCGCCGGCTGGCCGACTCCGAGGAGGTCGCCCTCATCGAGTGCACCGATGCCTCCAAGGTCCAGGAGATCCAGTACATGCTCGACTCGTACTCGACCCTGGCCGAACGGAACGCCCGCGAACTGCAAAAGGAGCGGGATCGGGTCGAAAAGCTGCTTCTCAACATCATGCCCCGTGCCGTGTTCGATGAGTTGAAGGACTACGGCACCGCCACCCCCCAGCGTTTCGAGGAAGCCACCATCCTCATGCTCGACTTCGTTGGTTTCACCGACATGGCCGTCGCCAGCGATCCCAGCTCCATCATCTCGGAGCTCAACGACATCTTCTCCTCCTTCGACCGCATCGCCGAGACCTTCGGGGCCGAACGGATCAAGACCATCGGAGACGCCTACATGGCGGTCTCGGGAGTGCCCGAGGCCAACCCCGACCACGCCGCCAACATCGCCCGTACCGCCCTGCGGATCCGTCGCTACCTCGAACGGCGCAATGCCGCCCATCCCCAGGAGTGGCGGGCCCGAATCGGCATCAACACCGGACCCGTGATCGGGTCGTTGGTAGGTGTCCAGCGCTACGTGTACGACCTGTTCGGGCCGGGCGTGAACCTGGCGGCCCGGATGGAGACGATCTCGGACCCCATGCAGATCACCCTCAACGAGGCGACGGCCTCCCTGCTCGAAGACGACTTCGTGCTTTCGGAGCTGGGCGAGTTCGAGATCAAGGGTTTCGGCAGCCAGCGGCTGTTCCGCCTCGAGAGCGAGATCCGCTCCTTCCGCAGCTGAGCTCGGGGTAGGGTGCCGCCGAGGAGGTGGCATGGAACACACACCCGCCGAACGTATCGAATGGCGATCCGCCCCCCAAGAGCACTTCACGGGCCAGGTGCTGATGGGTCCGCTGAGCAACCGGCCCGACGCCCTCCACGCCCTCGGGGTCCACTTCGACCCGGGAGCGCGCACCGACTGGCACACCCATCCGGCCGGACAGGTGCTGTATGTCGTATCGGGAGCGGGACGAGTGGGTACCGCCGACGGCGAGTTGATCGAGGTTTCCACGGGTGACGTGGTCTATTCGCCGCCCGGAGAGCGGCACTGGCACGGAGCCTCGCCGTCCTCTCCGATGATGCACCTGTCGCTCACGACCGGGGGAGACACCGAGTGGGCTCCGGACAAGGTGAGTGACGAGGAGTACGGCGCCTGACGATCGACCACCGGCATCGTCGCGGTCGGCCCCCCTTTTTGGGGGGCTAGACCATTCGTGATCGGGGCGTAGTCTCTTTGGGACACCCCATGGACACATTCAAAGGCACGATGCGGATGGAGGGGGACCACGACGCCGTCCCTGTAGAGGCGCGGGTCGACCACCTCCGGGTCGTGCTGGTCGTCGAGGGTGTCGAGGTCGGTGCCTGGGCACGGGAAAACGTCAGCGCCGAACGCACCGGCGCCGGGGTGCGTCTCGAACTCGGGTCAGAACGGGTCGACCTGGACGTGACCGATCGGTCGGCACTCCTCGCCCGTCTCGAGCCGCCGGCAGGGGCCGCCGCCCCCCAACGCGTCCGTGGTGCTCGACGCCGGCGCCTTCCCCCATTGCCGCTCCTGTTGCTGGGGGGTGCGACGCTGGCGGTCGGTGCCGCCGCCTTCCTTTACCCGCTGGTCACCGGGTCCACGCTGCTGCTGGTCGGGGCAGCCTTGCTGGTGGTGGGAGCGCTCGGCCACATGGACACCCGAATCGCCCTCCGCCTACCCCTGGGGCTGGCGCCCCTCCACTTCGTCTTCGCCGGCGGGTTCCTGATCGTCGTCGGCGCCGGGCTGATCCTGCTCGGATGAGGGCCGCAGTCGGCGGTGCGTGGGCCCGAAGGTGTCGCTCCACAGCGGGGTCGTGAACAACCAGATCGCCAGGCCGAAGAGGATCACCGGCGTGAAGCGGACGGTGGTGGTGTAGTTGGTCTGATCGGCGAGCATTCCGCCCAGAAGGGCGCCGATGGGGAGCGTCCCCCACGACAGAGCCCGGGAGGCGGTGATGACGCGACCCAGCATCGACGCCGGGGTATAGACCTGGCGGATGGTGGCGATGGGAACGTTGACCAGGCCGATTCCGATAAACATCACGAGGCCGAACACAAGGGCGGGCACCCCGAACCGGGAGAAGACGAGCAGGGTCATACCCAGCGCCATCGTCAGGAGGCCCAGGGTCATGGTGCGACCGAGGCCGAACAGGCGGATCACCCGGTCGGCGGTCCCCGCTCCCAGGATGCTGCCGAGCCCGAAAGCAACGATCAGGACCCCGATCTGGAAGTTGGTGGCTCCGAGTACGGCGGTGGCCATCACCACGATCGTGCTCTCGATGAAGCCGAACACCAGATTGGCTGTGGCGGCGGCGATGGTGGAGTCGCGCAGCCGTCTCTCTCCGACCAGGAACCTGAGTCCGTTCAGGGTCTCCTCTACGAAGCCGGATCGGGTCTCTTCTTCGCTATGGACGAAACCCACCGGTCCGACCAGGAAGACGGCCACCGCCGAGAAAAGGAAGGTGGTGCCGTTGAACCACAACCCGGGGGAGGGGCTCTCGAAGAGGGCGGACATGGCCCCGGCCAGCATCGGTCCCGAGGCGAACATGGCGGCCTGGGTAGCGGCGATTCGCCCGTTGGCCTGGGCCAGCTGCTCCTTCTTCACGATCGCCGGGAGGATGGCGAAGAGGGCGTTCTCGAACACGGCCGAGAATGACCCCACCAGGAACGCCACCGTATACACGGTGGGGAGGTTGTCGGCCCCGAGTCCGCCGTTCCCGCTGACGGTGGCGAGGTAGAAGAAGGCGGCAGCCCGGGCGACGTCGGCCAGGATCATCGCCCAGCGCAGGCGCACCCGGTCGAGGATCACGCCGCCGACCAGGCCGAAGACGAGAGTGGGGAGGGTCTCGAGGGCGTAGGTAAGCGAGAACGGTGTGGCGTTCTCGTTGGCGTCGCCTCCGATCATCTGCAGGACCAGGAGGGGGATGGTCAGATAGGCGACGTAGTTGCCGAGCAGGCTGACGGCGGTGCCGATATAGAGAGTCCGGAACCGGGGCCCCAGGCCCCGGCCCCCGGCGAGGTGCCGGCCGCGAGTGGTGAGGGACCCTTCCCCCGGTGGGCTCGTCATGGACCGGTCACCTTAGGGCGGCGGGATCGCTCAGGCCCGGCAGGATTGTTACTCTCGGCTCGATGCCTGAGCCAACCCAGATCCCGCAAATGGCCACCGAGCTCTTCGACATGTCGAAGGAGTACCTCCGGCAGGAGACGGTGGAGCCGATGAAGAAGCTCGGCTCGTACGCGGGCCTGGGGATCGGAGGAGCCATCGCCTTTGCGGTGGCAGCCCTCTTCGGCATCCTGGGTGTGTACGCCCTGTTCCAGCTCGTCCTGCCCGAGACCGCCTGGTACAACGTCCTCGCCCGCGGCCTCACCACCATCGTGGCGGCGGCCGGAGCGGGCCTGATCGGATGGAGGATGGCAAGCTGATGGTGCAGCCAAGTGACATCGAGGCCAAGGCCCGCCAGATCCAGATCGCCCTCGACGAGACCAAGGAAGCCGCCCAGAACACCGCCGTGATGGCCGGGATCGCCGTGGCCGTCATCGTGCTGCTGGCCTTCCTCTTCGGCCGCCGCAAGGGCAAGCGCAGCAAGGCGTTGGTGGAGGTTTATCGGGTGTGAGCCCGTCGTCGCGCGGCGGCGGTAGCGGGTGGTGAGTTCTGAGCCTTGGGTCACACGGGGGAGGTAGGGGAAAGTTCTGAGGCGCGCTTTACCCGACCCCTCCGGGGTCGCCCCCAACCCCGCTTCGCGGGGGCCTCTTCCCCCCTCGCTTCGCTCCGGGGGACAAAGCGGGTTGGTACCCACCACCCACCACTCACTACCCGGCACGCCGTAGGGACGGCGTCAGCCGGACCTACGGCTTTTGGATCGTGATCTTGGGGGCGCCGCGGTGGACGTGGCGGATCAGCACCGAGGAACCGACCGGGACCTTCTTGCGGTAGATCAGTTCCTTCTTCTGGCCGGAGTCGCGCAACCACTGCAGCGCCACCAGGGCGAGTCCTGTGAACAGAATCATCTGATCGCCCTCGCGCACGCCACGCAGGGTTCGCATCCAGCCGATCGACTTGAGGTTCATGACAGCCATCCAGTTCCTCTACCGTCTATGAACCGTAGTTGTTGGAGAGGTGATGCGAAACAACAAGCGGTTCCAACAGATCGTGGTGTGGGTGGTGGTCGTGGGCATGGTGCTCACCCTGGCCGCCGGCGTGTTCTCCGTGGCCGCGGGATGAAGGTCATCCTCCGCCAACCGCGCCGCGAGATCGAACTCGACGGCGTCGCCCGGGTGCAGGACCTGTTCCGGCGCCTGGAACTCGTCCCCGAATCGTATCTGGCCATCCGGTCGGGGGAGTTGCTGACGACCGACATGGCCGTGGGCGCCGACGACGTGATCGAGTTGCGCCCGGTCATCTCCGGGGGTACTTCACCCTCATGAAGTGCAAGGTCTGCCGGGGGAGGGCCGTCATTCAGGTTCGGCGTCACAACGCCAACTTCTGCGGGGACCACTTCGTGACCCACATCCACCGTCAGGTCGAACGCACGATCCATCACTACCGCATGTTCGGACCGGAGGAAAGGCTGGTTCTGGGGGTTTCGGGCGGCAAGGACAGCCTCGCCCTATGGGACATCCTCACGGAGCTCGGCTATCTGGTCGACGGCGTCTACCTGCATCTCGGCATCGGCGACTACTCCTCCGAGAGCCTGACCCTGTCGCGTCGTTTCGCCGAGGAGCGGGGTCTTCGCCTCACGGTCCACGACCTGCCAGCGGACACCGGATTCTCGGTCCCGGAGGCAGCCTCGGTCAGCGCTCGCACTCCCTGTTCGGCCTGTGGGCTGTCGAAGCGATACCTCCTCAACCAGGTGGCAGGCGAGGGCGGCTACGACGTCCTGGTGATGGGCCACAACCTCGACGATGAGGCGGCCACCCTGTTCGGCAATGTGATGCAGTGGAATCCCGAGTATCTGGCCCGCCAGGCCCCGGTCCTGCCCGCCTCCGACGACGGTCTGGCCCGCAAGGTGAAACCGCTGATCAGGGTCGCC
>DATHVR010000169.1:0-7377 GCA_035461175.1 Acidimicrobiia bacterium
TTCTTCGGCCAATGCCGATGCCTCTCCGGTCCTGGCCCACCTGGTGGAGTCGGTGCCGTCTCTGCGGGTGGCGGCTGCCAACACCGAACTACCGCCCGCCACCCATCAGGCCGCCCTGGGCCTGATCGAACGCATCACCCGGGCGGGCTGACCCCACTCGTTTTGGCTACTCCCGTAGGGCGGGGAGTACCTGGGTGCCGAGGGTGGCGATGAGGGCTTGCTGGTCGAGGCTGGTCATCTGCATCGTGACGATGTCGGCGCCGAGGTCGTCGATCAGAGGCCGGTAGGTGGCGACCACGTCCTCGGCCGAGCCGACCCGGGAGTAGCGCTCCAGGACCTCGCTGCGGGGCATCTCGTCGGCGCGTTCACGCAGGGTCTGGGGATCGACCGCCTCGAGCCGGCCCGGGGCGCGAAGGCCCCGCCATGAGGTGAGGGCCCGCCAGGCCTCGTCGTCGTCCTGGGCCCAGATGGACCAGCGGGTGGCGAGGACGGTGGGGTCGGGATGGCCCGCTCCCGAGGCCGCCTCCCGCAACGGCTCCACCACCTTCTCCATGGTGTCGGCGGGGTCCTTGACCGAGGTGATGACCCCGTCGGCCCTCTCGCCGGCCAGCGTGGCCGACTTGGGACCTCCGGCCGCCATGTAGATCGGCAGGTGCTCCTGGACCGGAGGCGAGTACAGCTTGGCCCGGTCGGTGACGTAGTACTCGCCCTCGTAGGTGAGCTTCTCGCCGTCGAGCAGCCGGCGCATGATCTCCAGCGCCTCCGTCATGCGGGCGTTGCGCTCCTTGTATGCGGGGAAGTCGTAGCCGAGCGGGCCCTCGTTGATGTTCTCTCCCGTCCCGACTCCGAGCCGGAAGCGGCCCCCGGAGAGGCGATCGAGGGTGGCGGCGGCCTGGGCGACCACGGCGGGATGGAAGCGGAACAGGGGAGTGGTAACGCCGGTGACGAAGGTGACCCGTTCCGTGGCCTGGGCCATGGCGGCGATGGTGGAGAAGGCGAAACCGGCCGCCGAGTCGTCGTCGACCCAGGGGTGGAAGTGCTCGGATACGACCACCATGTCGAAGCCGGCCTGCTCGGCGAGGACGGCGTGTTTCACCAGTTCCTCGGGCTGCCACTGTTCGTGGCCGCAGAAATAGGCGAATTGAGTCAAGTGCTTACCTCCGGAGATTTGCGCCCGACTCTAGGAGAGTCGGCGGTGGCAAGCCGATTGCCGTAATCTCGCGGCGACGTGCTTCCCATTCGTGACGAGAACCCCACCCACCGCACTCCGGTCGTGACCGTCGTCCTGATCGCGGTGTGCCTGTGGATGTACTTCGGCTGGCAGCCGTCGCTGGGCCAGTCCGCCGCGGTCGACGTGCCTACCAGCGAAGGCGTGCTCCGTTTCGACGAGGCAACCGCCTTCACGCTGGAGAATGCCGCCATCCCGTGCGAGGTCGTCCAGGGCCGTCCCCTCACCGTCGACGAGGTGGTGGAGACCTTCGGTTCGTCCAGCATCGACGTGGAGGCGTGCGGCGCCGGGTCGGCGAACAGCGGCAAGGTCTTTCCCGAGAAGTCGGTGTGGCTGGCGCTCCTCACCTCGATGTTCCTCCATGGTGGACTTGCCCATCTGGGCGGGAACCTGCTGTTTCTGTGGATCTTCGGCAACAACATCGAGGATCACCTCGGGCACGTGAAGTATCTCCTCTTCTATCTCATCGGCGGCTTCGTGGCCTCGGCCGCCCACATCGGGCTCAACCTCGACTCGACGATTCCCGTGGTGGGCGCCTCGGGGGCGATCGCCGCCGTGATGGGCGCCTACCTGGTCTGGTTCCCGAACGCGCCCGTGCGCACGGTGGTGTTCTTCTTCCTCATCACGATGGTTGACATTCGGGCCAAGTGGCTGCTCGGCTTCTGGTTCGTCAGCCAGTTCTTCACCAACCCCAACGCCGGGGTGGCATGGGCCGCTCACGTCGGCGGGTTCGTGTTCGGCGTCCTGGTGGCGCTGGTCATCCGCTCTAACCTCAAGGTGCGGGACGCCACCTGGACCCCCGACTACCGGGGCGGGTCCTGGGACGACACCGGCGGTGCCGGCCGCGGCCCCTACGGCGACCGCCGCCTCTTCGGAGGATGAGGCTTTCGCGACAGAATTGCGCGCCATGGCGCGCAATTCGGTCGCGAAAAAGTGCTGGGGCCGGCTTCCGGTCTACTGGTAGCTGATGAATACGGGGACCGGGTCGAGGTCGAGGACCTGGCCGGGAGTGGCCATCGGGCTGTCCTCGTCGTAGAAGTTCTTCCAGCCCCAATGCCAGCGTTCGGAGGCGCCGGGGAGGAGGGCCGACCAGGTCTCGAACTTGGTGGCGAGCGGGCCCTGTCCGTCCATCTGGATCACCAGCGCCAGTTCGGAGGGCGAGATCAGGTTCTCGCGCTCGGTGATCGTCGTCAGCTTGAACTGGTGGACCAGCAACAGCTTTTGCGGCAGGCGTTCGGCACGGACCAGTTCGGCCAGCCATTCGGCCACCTGGTTGACCTCGGCCGCCGAAACCGATCCGATCTGGCGGAGGTGGATCTGGTCGGGTCCCAGGCGCCATTCCGGGTCGAGGGCGAGGCCGACGTGGGGAAGCTTCAGCAACTCCTCATAGCGCCGGGCCTGGGTGAGGAAGTCGGTGCGGCCGGACTGGAGATCGAGGACCACGTAGTAGCCGGCCGCGGCGGCGGCGTCGACCCAGGGGCGGACGTCTTCCACCGATAGCTCTGCCGAGTAGTCGCCGTCATCACCGGGGAAGGCGGAGGCCGTGGTGACGATGATCTCGAAGGTGGGGACGAGCGTGACATCCTCGGTGGCGTAGGGCTCCGCCAGCTGGGCGGCTCGCTCTACGGCGGCTTCGACCGGCTGTTCGCCCAGCACTCCGAGGGCCGACGTGTGGGGATGTCCGTAGAGGGCTACCAGGCGTTTGCCCGGGAACAGGACCTGGCCACCACCGGGAAGCTCGGTGCCGGCGGCGAGAACGTCGAGTTGCCAGGCGGCCGAGGACGAGAAGTCGCCCACCAGGTGGCGTTCGGCGGCAGCAGCCGCGAACGGCTTCAGGGCCCGGCGCCGGCGCATGTCCCCGGGCCGCGCCCAGACCGCGGCGCCGCCCACCGCTTCGGCCACACTGGCGATGCTGAAAGCGAGGTCGGGACGGGCGGATGAGACCACGAACAGGGTGGCAGCGGGCTCGGCTCTCTCGGTGACCGTGGCCACCACCTCGGCCACTATCCGGCCATCCTCGTCGAGGTCCGCCGCGTCGATCGATTGAACCAAAGCAGGCAGTGGGGCGTCTTCGTCGGGGAGGGGAAGGACGGCATGGTCTCCCGCCAGTACCAGGTCGGGGTCCGGTGTCCACACTCGGGCCGCTTCGATGCCGCTGGGGTCGAAAGGGCGCTCGGCATCGGCGTAGACGAGCGGCGCTTGCATATAGGCGGCGGCGCGGACGGCGTTGGCGATGTCGGGGTCGTCGGGGGCGACGACGACCACATCGGTGGAGGCGCAGACGACCCGTTCCGCCAGGGCCCGGGAGGCTTCCACGGCATCCCCGCCGATCGGTGGGGGCGTCGAGGCCTCTCCGAGGCATCGAGACACCGAGGCGGTGGGGGGATGAGGCGGCCCGGTGGTGGTGCTGCTGGAGGTGGGAGGGACGGTGCCGACCGAGGAGGTGGTGGTGGTGCTGGTGGAAGGTGTCTGGTTGGTCGTCGGAGCGGAAAGCGTGGAGGGTGGTGCTCTTCTCACAGTCGTCGGATTCAGTGGGTGGGCCACTGGCGTTTCGGCTATCGGAGAAGGCCTGGTAGTCACATCGTTGGCGGGCGACCATGCACAAGCAGATACCAGAACTACAAGGGCGGCCAATGCCGCTCGGCTCGAAAGGAAGGGCGGGAACTGCCGTCCGGTCACCGCCACCAAAATAGGAGGAACCCGGACCCTCCCGGGTCCGGGTTCCTTCAGTTTGCGCGGGCTGCTCCTAGGTACGGGTTTTCACCTGGCGATAAATCAAGATGAGAATCACCGCTCCCACGATCGACAGGACCCATCCCCAGACCCCTGTATTCACGACGTCGATCGACACTCCTTCCTCGCCATCGAGGAGACTCCCCAGGAAACTACCAACGATCGCGCCGCCGATTCCCAGCAGAATTGTGGCGACCCAACCCATCGGGTCTTTCCCGGGTACGAGGAACCGGCCGATCACCCCGACGATTAGGCCGATGATGATTGTCCAAATGATGCCCATTGCTTTCTCCTTACCTCCGTCATAGTGACGGACTGCCTGCGAGTGCTATACATCGTAACCCTGCCCACTATCACTTTGCGCCAATCGCCACACCGGCTTTCACCACACCGGCCAGGGCATGGGCGGTCGGTGAACCGGCGGTGGCGGGTGAACCGGGTTCTCCCTGACCGCCCCCACCCTCGTTCTCAGCGCTTCGATCTCGGTTCTTTCCAGTAAGTCGGCGACTGCGTTCGCCGCTTGCTCGGGATCCAGGCGATCGACGAATTCGGGCGGGATCGTCTCGCCGGCAAAGGACCACATCACCGTTCGCAGCTTGTCGTCGGTGTGGAAGGTGAGACCGTTGTCGATCGCCCACACCTGTTCCTCTCCGGGCTCGCGCAGCAGGTGGCCGATCTTGCGGTCGGCGTTGTTCGCCAGAAGGTCGAGTATGACCACCGGCCACAGCACCGGGTCGGCGCCCACGATCAGCGAGCGGGGGTCCCAGTCGAAGTCTTCTTGCAGGAAGCGCTGCGCCGAGCCTGATCCGTAGGGGCCTTCGGCCACCAGCGTGGGGGGGACCACCTCCAGGCCCAGGGCCACCGAGAGGCGATAGCTGGCGATTTCTCGCCGACCCAGAGTTCCGGGCGGGAAGTCCCACAGAGGCTGTTCGCCCCGGGCGGGCTTGTAGACCCACGGGCGACCCAGGTGGTCGCGCGCCAGCAGGGTGGCATTGGAGGCGCCGGGCATAAGGCCCTCGACCTCCACCAGGGTGAGTTCGGTGGCTGGAGCCGGGTCCACCCGGGGAGGGTACCGGTGGCGCCGAGCGAGCGTCCTCAGACCCGCTCGATGACGGTGGCAACTCCCAGTCCCGCCGCTCCCGACACCGCCACCACCCCCCGATCGGTGCCGCTGTGCTCCAGTTCGTCGAGCAGGCAGACGGTGAGGATGGCCCCGGTGGCCCCGAAGGCATGGCCCATGGCGATGGTGCCGCCGTTGGGGTTGAATCGGTCCCGGTCGACTTTGAAGTCACGCTGGAACCTGAGGCAGAGAGCGGCGAAGGCCTCGGCGAACTCGAAGCGATCGACGTCGTCCGGACCCAGCTCCACTCGATCCAGGGCCCTGACCGTCGCCTCCTGGCCGGATGTGAGCATGATCACCGGGTCGACCGAGACGGTGGCGAACGACACCACCCGGGCCCGTGGCGTGAGCCCGGCGGCGGCGATGCCCGCCTCGGAGGCGACGATGACCGCCCCGGCCCCGTCGGCGAGGGAGGGTGAGTTGCCGCGGTGGTGGACGTGGCGGATCGACCCCGCCTGCGGGTATCGGTCCAGGGCGATGGCGTCCATGCCCCCGGCGCCGATCTCGGTGAAGGCGGGTTCCAGGGCGGCTGCCTGTTCCAGGTTGACGTCGGGGCGGACGTGCTCGTCGGTGGCAAGGGTGCCGTTTGGCCCCGGAACCGTGACGATTGAACGATCGAATTTCCCCTCGCTCCAGGCCCGGGCGGCCCGGTGATGGGTTTCGACCCCGTACCGGTCGACTTCTTCGCGGTCGAGGCCCTCCAGGGTCGCCACCAGGTCGGCGGCGATCCCCATGTGGACGAAGCCGGTGCTCGCCGCCACCTCGGGGTCGGCCCACAGGGGCCCCCGGTCCGAGAACATGGGGACGGCCGATACCGATTCCACGCCGCCGGCAATCACGACGTCGGCGGCGCCGGCGGCTATCCGGCCCACGGCGTCGTTGACGGCGTCGATGCCCGAGGCGCAGAACCGGTTGAGAGTGACCCCGGGGACCGTGTCGGGGAGTCCGGCCACCAGGGCGGCCGTTTTGGCGAGGTTCCCGCCCTGGAGTCCGGTCTGACTGGCGATCCCCAGGATCACATCGTCGATCTTCTCGGGGTCGATCCCGCTGCGGGAGGTGACTTCGTCCAGAATCGCCCGCGTCATCTCGAGGGGAGTGACACCCGCCAGGCCCCCGCGGGGCGACGCCTTTCCTCGCGGGGTACGCACCCCGTCGCACAGGTATACGGGTGGGATCACCGGGTTACCACGAAGCTGGCCACGGTGGTCGTGCTTCCGCCGACATTGAGGGTTTGGGCGGTTCGGGCGCCGGGGATCTGAGTGTCCCCGGCCCGGCCGGTCACCTGTCGGGAGGCGTCCACCAGCATCCGCACCCCGGTCGCCCCCACCGGGTGACCGGCTCCGATCAGGCCCCCGGAGGGATTGAAGGGAAGGCCGCCGTCGATCCGGGTGGTTTCCTCCTCCACCGCACGCCAGGATTCACCCGGGGGCGTGAGCCCGAAGTGGTCGTAAGCCATGTACTCGGAGATCGTGAAGCAGTCGTGGGTCTCGACCACGTCGATGTCGTCGAGGGAGACTCCGGCCCGGCCCTGGGCCTCGGCGATCGCCGCCTGCAGGTGCGTGAACATCGGTCCCCCGCCATCGCCCGCCGCGAGCTTGGTCTCGAGGAGCAGGGGGGCGGTGCGTTGACCCCAGCCGGCGATGCGGGCGAAAGTCGACGCGTCGAGACCGCGGGCGGCCAGGAAGCCGGCCGAAGCGAGAACGACCGCGGCGGCGCCGTCGGTGATGCGGCCGCAGTCCTGCTTGCGTAACCGGCCCTCGATCACGGGGTTGAGGACGTCGTCCTCGCCGAAGGCCTCGGGCTCGAATGCCCACGCCCGCGTCTGGGCGAGGGGGTTGGAACGGGCGTTGGTGAAGTTCTTGTCGGCGATGGCCGCCAGATGGGCGTGATCCAGGCCGTAGCGCTCGGCATAGGCATCGGCGATGAGCGAGAACTGATGCGGCCAGGGATAGGTCGCCTCCTGGGACTCCTCACCCACCCACATCGCCGCTCCGAGGTGGCGGGCGCCGGTCTGGGCGTCGACGTTGCGCATCTGCTCCACTCCGGTGACGATCATCACGTCCCGCCATCCGGCCTGGATCTGAGCGAGGGCGGAGAGGGTCGCCATCGAGCCGGAGGCGCAGGCAGCTTCGTGGCGGGAGCCGGCCTTTCCGGCCAGGTCGGGGTGGATGGCGGCCACCATGCCGCCCAGGTGGCCCTGGCCGGTGAACAGTTCGCCCACGAAGTTGCCCACTTCGAACCCATCGACGTCGGACGCATCGATCCGGGCGTCTTCCAGCGCCGCCGTCACCACCTC
>DATHVR010000170.1:0-8653 GCA_035461175.1 Acidimicrobiia bacterium
CGACCCCCCTGTAACCCCCCGCGGTGGTGATCAAGGGGGGCGACCCCCCTGTAACCCCCCGCGGCTGCTCGTGTCGGCCGAGGGGAGGGCGGGGCCATCCGCCCTATCTTGTCGCGTCGGAGGTGGTCTGTCGCTGAAAATAGGTTCGGTTTCCGAGTTCCGACTTCGTGATATTCAAGGGGGGGCGACCCCCCTGTAACCCCCCGCGGTGGTGATCAAGGGGGGCGACCCCCCCCTGCAACCCCCCGCGGCTGCTCGTGTGACCCGAGGGGAGGGCGGGGCCATCCGCCTTGGCTGTCGGGTCAGAGGTCGTCTGTTGCTACCAGGTGGCTTCCGACTTCCGACTTCCGACTTCCGAGTCCGTGATGTGCGAGGGGGACGACCCCCCTGTAACCCCCGGGCTCTATCCTGCCTCACTCATGAACCTGCCCAGAGCTTCCAGGCGAGTCGTCGAGGCGGCCGCAGCGGTTGGCCTCCACATCGACGTGCATGAGTTCCCCGAGGGGACCAAGACGGCGGCCGACGCCGCCGCCGCCATCGGCTGCGAGGTCGCCGCCATCGTCAAGTCGCTGGTGTTCACGGTCGACGGAGAACCGGTGGTCGCCTTCGTGCCGGGCGACCGGCGGCTCGAAACCACCGCCCTGGCGGAGGTGGCCGGGGGCGGAAAGGTGCGCCGGGCCGACCTCGACACGGTGCGAGAGGCCACCGGTTATGCCGCCGGCGGCACGCCCCCCTTCGGCCACGCCGACTCCCTACCGATCTTCGCCGATGAGGCGCTGCGTCGTCACGACCCGGTGTGGGCGGCGGCGGGAACGCCGACGACGGTGTTTCCGATCTCCCTGGCGGACCTGGAACGCGTGGCGTCCCCGACCTGGGCGGAGCTCAGTCGCCCCTGATCGCTTCGATGGTGGCGGCGAAGCCGTCGGGATCCTCCGGCTCCAGCCACTGCACGTACCAGCGCTCCACACCCGCCTCTTTCAGGGCGGCGATGGCCTCGGCGGCCCGCGACGGGGGCCCGACCGGGATCCCGGCACTGACGTAGCGCTCCTCCATCTCCTC
The DNA here is from genome assembly GCA_035461175.1 of Acidimicrobiia bacterium. Taxonomy (GTDB): domain Bacteria; phylum Actinomycetota; class Acidimicrobiia; order Spongiisociales; family ZC4RG35; genus DATHVR01. The sequence goes on from DATHVR010000170.1 coordinate 1,060, forward strand.
GGGTGAGATGTTGCGACGGGAGGCGGCCGAGGCGAGGCGGTCCCGGTACTCCTGGTCGGTGCGTCCCACCAGTGCCGGGCCCATCACGGTGGCGGCGACGGGGCGGTCTCCGGCGGCCTCACGCATGACCCGGATCCGGGCGGCGATCTCGTCGGCGGGCCGGATCAGGCAGTTGTATTCGTCGGCCCTCTCCCCAGCGAGTGTCGGCGTGCGGCGGGGACCGGAGCCTCCGATGATCAGGCGTAATCCGCTCGGCTTGGGCCGGGCGGTGGCATCAATCGAGTAATGCTTGCCGCCGAAGCTCCCGTGTCCCTCTCCGAAGGCGGCCTCCAGGTAGTCGAGTGACTCCTCGAACCGCTCCCAGCGTTCGGCGTCGTCGGGGAAGGGGAGACCGAAGGCGGCATGCTCCTCTTCCATCCAGCCGGTACCCACCCCCAGGTCGAGTCGGCCCTCCGACATCTGGTCGATGGTGGCGGCGTTCTTGGCGATCACCGCCGGGTGTCGGAAGGTGATCGGGCTGACCAGGACGGCCAGCCGGATCGTGTCGGTTTCCCGTGCCAGCCCGGCCAGGGTGGCGAAGGCATCGGTGGCGTCGGGCTTGGGATCGCGGCCGGAGTAGTAGTGGTCGGAGCGGGCGAAGGAGTGGAGTCCGTTCGACTGCGACCAGCGGGCCAACGTGAGCAACTGGTCGTAGGTTCCACCCAACTGGGGCTCGGTCATGCAAGAGAGTTCCATGGGGCCCGAGGGTAAACAGGCTCCGGACGCTTCTCCGTCAGCCGATGAGGAGGCCGATGGAGTGCTTGATGTCCGCCGGGGAGTCGAAGGCGACCTGGAGGTAGACCCTTTCCACTCCGGCGGCTTCGAGTTCCGCCAGCCGGGCCTGGAAGCGGTCGACGGTTCCCACAGGGATCCCGATCTCGGGCCAGCGGGTGCGGATGCGGTCCGGGTCGGTGTTGCGGGCTGTGGCCACCGCCTCGATGCGCTGCTCCACATCCTCTTCGTCGGCGCCCACGACCAGCGGGAAGGCCATCGAGATCCGGAGCGACCCGGAGTCCCTCCCCGCCTTCCGTGCCGCCGCGCGGGCCGTCTCCACCCGGCTCTCGATCGATGCCTCGGCGGGAAAAACGTTGAACTCGTCGGCGTAGGTACCGGCCAGGGTGGGGGTACGCCGGGTCCCCGAGCCTCCCACCACCAGGCGCATCGACTCTCCCCGGGGCTCGGGGAGGGGTTCGGGGGCGAGGCGGTAGAATCGTCCGTCGTGACCGCGCCCACCCCGGGCGGCATGGAGGTAGGCGAGGGCATCCTCCAGTCGGTCGAAACGTTCCTTCGTGTCGGGAAAGTCGAACCCGAAGGCGGTGTGCTCGGCCGCCAGCCAGCCGGCACCGACGCCCAGGCTGAACCGGCCGCCGGAGACTTCGTCGAGGGTCACTCCCACCTTGTGCATCACGGCGGGATGCCGGAAGGTGATGGGGCTGACCAGGCTGGCCAGCTCGATCGTGTCGGTCCCGGCGGCCACCGCCGCCAGGACTGTGAGCTGGTCGAGGGCATAGGGCTTGGTGGAGGAGGAGATGTAGTGGTCGGCGACGGCGAAGGCCGCCAGCCCCCGCTCCTCCGCCCAGCGCGCCAGCTCGAGGCTGGTGGCGTAGGAGGTCATGGTCTGAACGCCGAGCTCCACCGTCACCACCCCCGGGCGCGCCACTCGCCCAGATGAGGGCGCTCGGCGCCGATGGTCGTGGAGTTCCCGTGGCCGGGGTGAACGAGGGCGTCGTCGGGGAGGAGCGGGAACAGGCCCTTCTCCAGGCTGTCCATGATCTGACCGAAGTCGGAGTAATCCCAGCGGGTGGCCCCGGGGCCCCCCGGGAACAGGGTGTCGCCGGAGAAAAGGACGTGGACCTCGGAGTCGTCGGAGGGCTCGAACACGAACGAGACGGATCCGGGGGTGTGGCCCGGCGTATGGATCACATGAAGGGCGATCTCACCGACAACGATCTCCTGGCCGTCGGTGAGTCCTTCGTCGGGGGAGCGACCGGCGATGTCGACATCGGCGAGATGGAGATACCAGGGGATGCCGAGCGCGTCCTTGACCGGATCCAGCGCCTGGACGTGGTCGAGATGGCCATGCGTGGTGAGGATCGACTCCACCACCACCTCCTCGCACGCGGCGAGGATTCGGCCCGCCTCGGCGGCGGCATCGACGATCACTCCCCTTGATGTGCGCTCGCAGGCGACCACGTAGGCATTGTTTTCGTACTCGCCGACGGCGAGCTTGGTGATGGAGATCATGGCCCTACGGTACCGGCCGCTTGGAGGTGATCCCCCCGGTCTGCGAGAATGCCGACAATGCGTCGTATTCTCTTCTCCTGCTCGGTCCTGCTGTTACTGGTCGCCGCCCCGGCCGCATTGGGTCAGGAAGAGTTGCCCCCCGGAGGGTCGTTCTACGACGATCAGGGGAGCGTGCACGAGCCGGCCATCGAGGGCCTCGCCGCAGCCGGGATCACACGCGGCTGTCACGACGAGAAGCCAATCTTCTGCCCTGATCATGGCGTCACTCGGGGGGAGATGGCCGCCTTCCTCGATCGGGCGCTCGGCCTTCCGGCCGCCGAGGAGTCACTCTTCTCGGACACCGACGCTTCGCCGTTCGCCGGCTCGATCGCCAAGATCGCCGAGGCGGGCATTACCAGGGGATGCAACCCGCCAGACAACGACCGTTACTGCCCCGAGGACTACGTCACCCGGGGTGAGATGGCCACCTTCCTGGTGCGAGCATTGGATCTCCCGGACGCCACCGATTCGTCCGGCTTCACCGACATCGGAGACTCGGTCCACCGGGCCGACATCGAGGCGCTGGCCGCCTCCGGAATCACCAAGGGATGTGACCCACCGGACAACACCAACTACTGCCCCCGCCAGGCCGTGACGCGGGCGCAAATGGCCACTTTCCTGGTGCGAGCGTTGCCCGAGCTGGAGACGATTGAGCCGCCTCCGCTGCCGGAGATCCAGCGGGTGTCCCGTTTCACCACCTACCACGATTGCTGCGAGCCCCGAGTCCACAACATCCAACTCATGGCGCGCACCCTCGACGATTATGTCGTCTATCCGGGCGAGGAGTTCTCCATCAACGACGTCGTGGGGCCGCGAACCACCTCAAAGGGGTACGTGGCGGCACCCATCCTGTGCGATGGCGGCTACTGCCAGGGAATCGGGGGCGGTACCAGCCAGTTCGCTACCACCATGTTCAACGCCATCTTCTGGGGCGGTTATGAGGACATCTACCACCGGCCCCACACCGTGTGGATTGACCGCTATCCGGTCGGGATCGAGGCCACGCTGGGCTATTCTTCGCTCGACGTCGTATTCCGTAACGACACCGTGACTCCAGTCACCATTCGGACCCGCTATACCTCTACCTCGATTACCGTGGAACTTTGGGGCAATGCGGGCGGCTGGCAGATGACCGGCTACCACCCGCGGGGGTCGAGGTCCTCCATTATCGACATCATCGATGATGGAGGTTCCGATGGCCGCAAGGTGGAAGGCCGGGTATATGGCACGGTGTCGTCAGAAGGCGGCTACGTGCGAGTCGAGCGGGAAATCACCCAGAACGGTGAGTCGGACATCGAGACCTGGGGATGGAATTACCGGTCCGGCTGATGGGCAAGTCGGGATCATCCCTCGCTCGCCCTCCCCGCGTCAACTCGGCCCCTGATGTGATGGAACTCGCATCTCGAGCAGGCGGTGGGCCTGGCTGCGAAGGTCGAAAGCCGGGTCGAGCAGACGGTGGAGGGCGAGGCCGTTCAGGGCGGCGATGAGGAGCTCGGCGACCTCGGTCGGTTCCTCGATCCCGGCCCGGGCGAGGGCGGCCGAGAAAATCTCCAGTCGTTGCTCATGGTGGCGCATCACCCGGGTTCGAAGTGCCTCGTTGCGGAGGCTGCCGCTCACGGCCACCTCGAGGTAGACCCGGGCCATGGCCTCTTGCTGCTCGAAGAAGTCGGCGTAGGCGTCGACCAGCGCGGTGATGTCCAGCGCCTGCTCGGGGTCGGGCTCCACCGCCTGGATGGCCTCCCGCACGACGGAAAGAACTGCCTCTTCCTTGGAATCGAACAGGTTGTAGAAGCTTCCCGCCAGGATCCCGGCGCGGGTGCAGATCGCCTTGATCGTCGTCCCATCGAGGCCCGTCTCCCCGACGAGGGCGCGGGTGGCCTCGAGGATCCTGTCCCGGGTCTCCAGCCCCACTCGATAACGCATGGGAGAGAACGGTAACCGGGCGCGATCTCCTCCGTGATATCGCATCCCGCAGGCGAACCGGATATACTTTGAGCGGACACTCAAAATCGACGAGAGGCGGTTGCTCGTGGGTCACTATCGCTCGAACCTCCCCGATCTGGAGTTCAACCTGTTCGAGATGCACCGGATCCAGGACCATCTAGGAGCCTGGCCCGAACTCGACGTGGATACGGCTCGCGACATCCTCCGGGAGGTGGCCCGGTTCGCCGAGAACGAGTGGGCCGCCTCGTTCGTGGAGGGGGACCGGACCTCGCTGGCGCTGGTGGATGGCGAGGTAGCGCTGCCCCCGGGTCTCAGGGAGAGCCTGAAGGCCGCCCGGGAGGCCGGTTGGACCCGTCTCGGCCTCCAGGAGGAGCTGGGGGGAGTCGAAGTTCCGCCCACCCTCTTTTGGGCGACCCAGGAGCTGTTGCTCGGGGCCAATGCCACCGCCGTCTTCTATTTCGGGGGCGGCCTGTTCGCCCGCATCATGTTCGAGGAGGGGACCGAAACGCAGAAGCAACTCGCCCGGACGATGGTGGACCGGGAATGGGCCGGGACGATGGTGCTCACCGAGCCCGATGCCGGATCCGATGTCGGGGCGGGAACCACCAAGGCGTTCCAGGTGGAGGGCAACACCTACCACCTCGAGGGGGTGAAGCGCTTCATCACCGGCGGCGAGCACGATGCCGCCGAGAACATCATCCATCTGGTGCTGGCCCGGCCCGAGGGTGCGGTGGCGGGCACCAAGGGGCTGTCGCTGTTCATCGTCCCCAAGTACCTGGTCAACGAGGACGGGTCGCTGGGCGAGAGAAACGGAGTCCTGGCCACCGGTCTCGAGAAGAAGATGGGCCTGAAGGGGTCCACCACCTGCGAGTTGACCTTTGGCATGGACCGCCCGGCGGTGGGCTACCTGGTGGGCGGCGTCCACGACGGCATTCGCCAGATGTTCCGGGTGATCGAGCACGCCCGCATGACAATCGGGACCAAGTCGGCCGCCACCCTGTCGACGGGCTATCTCAACGCCCTCGAGTTCGCCCAGGAACGGGTGCAGGGCCCGGACATGACCCGGATGACCGACAAGACGGCGCCGCGGGTGCGGATCATCCAGCATCCCGACGTCCGCCGCATGCTCCTGACCCAGAAGGCCTACGCCGAGGGTATGCGGGCGCTGTGGATGTACGCGGCCTGGGCTCAGCAGATGGCGATTCTCGAACCGGAAGGCGGTTGGGACCGTCGCAGCGACTTCCTGCTTCCTCTCGTCAAGGGTTACTCGTCGGAGAAGGCGTACGAGATGCTGGCGATGTCGTTGCAGGTGCTGGGCGGGTCCGGCTACACCATGGACTACCCGGTCGAGCAGTACATCCGTGACGCCAAGATCGACACCGTCTACGAAGGCACCACCGGCATCCAGGCCATGGACCTCTTCTTCCGCAAGATCGCCCGGGACCAGGGCCAGACCCTGGCCGCGCTGGCAGCCGAGATCGCTGAGTTCGTCAAGGGGGGCGAAGACGGCGATGCCCTGGCAGTCGAGCGGGTGATGCTGGGCGGGGCGCTCGACCAGGTCCAGGCACATCTGGGCCACATGGTCGAGGATCTGATGGCCTCGATGGGTGGTGATGCTCCCCGGATCTACGAGGTGGGCCTCCACGCCAGCTCGCTGTTGGAGTCGATGGCCGAGGTGATGATCGCCTGGCAGCTCCTCCGACACGCCGAGGTCGCCCAGCCTCAGGCCGCCGACTCACCGTTCCACGCCGGAAAGGTGGCGTCGGCGCGCTTCTTCATCCGCCACGTCGCCCCCAAGGTCGAGGCTCGGCGCCATGCCGCCGAGGCCGAGGACGGCTCGCTGATGTCGCTCGACGAGGCTGCCTTCTGACCGAAGGGTCCGGACGCAGAGGTGTCAGGGGGAATGTTCCGGGATGCTCCTCGCGCGCACCCTGAAGTCGGCGACGGTACGGTGCACCCGATGAGTGGAGCCTTCACCGACGAGCATGAGGAGATCCGTCGCTATGTCCGCCAATGGCTGGACGAGCGAGCGCCGATCGACGTGGTCAGGAAAACGATGGAAACCGAGGCGGGCTTCAACCCTTCTCTGTGGTCGGATTTGGGCGAACTCGGCTGGCTCGGGATGGCACTCGACGAGGACTTTGGTGGTGGCGGCCTCGGGTTCATGGAGCTGGCGGTGGTGGCAGAGGAGATGGGACGTACATTGTTCCCGTCCCCCTTCCTCTCGACGGTCGTCATCGGCGCCGGCCTGGTAGCCGGAGTAGCCACCAAAGAACAGAGCCGCTCCATCCTCCCGGATGTGGCCGGGGGCGCCCTCCGGCTGGCGGCCGCGGTTGCGCCGGCCGCTCGTGTATCGGTGGCCGGGACCGAGGTGGACGGCGGGTGGCGGCTCACCGGTGAAGCCGGCTTCGTCCTCGATGGGCACACGGCCGACCTCTTGATCGTCGAGGCCGGTGTTGCCGGGGAGAGCCGCCTGTTCCTGGTGGAGATGGGTGCCGAGGGTCTGGAGGCGAGGCCCGACTCGGTGCTCGACCTCACCCGACCCATGGCACGGGTTTCCGTCGAGGGCACGCCGGCCCGTCCGTTAGGAGAGGGAGACGAGGATGTCGAGGCTGCCAGAGAGGAGATGGTGGTGCGCGCCGTCGGTGCTCTGGCGATGGAACAGGTGGGCGGAGCCCAGGCCTGTCTCGACCTGTCGGTGGAGTACGCCAAGGATCGGCACCAGTTCGGGCGCCCGATCGGGTCCTTCCAGGCGGTCAAGCACATGTGTGCGGACATGCTGGTGGAGGTCGAGTCGGCCCGGTCGGCTGCCTATCACCTGGCCTGGGCGATCGACCACGACCCCGGGGAGGCAAGGATCGCCGCTCCTCTCGCCAAGGCTTATTGCGCCGACGCCTACTACCGGGCCGCCGCCTCCACCATTCAGATCCACGGGGGCATCGGGTTCACCTGGGAGCACCATGCCCACCTTCACCTGAAGCGGGCGAAGAGCGGCCAGCTGCTCTTCGGCGACAGCGTCTACCACCGGACCCGGTTGGCCGACCGGCTCGGCATCGGGTGACCACCGGCGGTGCCATCGTCCTGGGCGCACTGCTGTTCGCCCTCTTCCTCCTGATCGTCGGGCTCATGGTCTGGCAGGAGGCCAAGCGCCGACCGGGTCCACCCGAGCGGGCTTATGTCATCTCCGACGCCGTGCGCTTCATCATCGGGCGCTTGGACGATCAGACGCGCGCACGACTGGGACGCTCGGGAGTCCAGCGGATCATCGAATGGGAGGTGCACTATCTGCAGGGGCTGGCCCAGAAGTCCCGGCGCAACCCCGTCGAGA
>DATHVR010000171.1:0-2813 GCA_035461175.1 Acidimicrobiia bacterium
TCGGCGACCAGGAAGGCGTAGACGGCGATGGCCAGTGCCTCCTCGGCCACCCATCCTGCCCCCAGCCGTTCCACCGTCTCGGCGCCGACCGGGGCCGTTCGAGTCAGCGAGATTGCCGTCTCGACCGCCTTCACCACCTCATCCGAATCCGGTTCGCTCCTGACCGATTCGAGACCGCTGTGCACGGCTTCCTCCGGATGGGCGCCGTGCAGGAGGCGGCCGATCGTCGTCGCCAGGGCACCGGCGGCGAGCCATCCCGACGGGTGGCCGTGGGTGAGAGCGGCGGCAGCGTTGGCCACCGCGCAGGCGTCGTCGAGGACCCCGAGCGGGGCCACCCGCATGACGCCCCCGCAGCCTTTGGAGGCGTTGATGGGGTGGTCGACCCGGCCGGGCTCCGCCTGTGCCAGGGCGGAGAGGCAGGTGGCCCCCGGCGCCCGGCGGTGGTGCATCGAAGCGAGGGCCGACAGGCCGGAGCCACCGGGTCCGTGGCCGGTCTGGGTGCCGTACCAGCGCCGGTAGGCGGCGTGGATGTGGTCGACCACCTCGGTGCGGGTGGTCGCCCCGGCGGTGTCGGCATCGAGTAGGCCCTCGGCGGTAAACAGGGTCATCTGGGTGTCGTCGGTCCAGCGACCCCGACCCCCGTAGGCGTTGGCGTAGGTCTTGATTCCCTCCGGCCCGTAGAGGCGACGGATGGTCGAGAGCGAGGAGAACTCGACCGCTGCCCCCAGGGCGTCTCCGATGGCACCGCCCAACATCATCCCCAGGACTCGGTCCCGATAGGTCACTTCGTTGTCGTGTGTGTCGTCTGTCATCTCCACTCCCGATTGCTGCATCCCGCTGTTCATGCTGGCAGGGGGTGTGACAGGATCGGGCTCCGTTGCTTCCGGAAGCTAGGTTGAAAGCCATAGAGTTCGTGCTCGACCTGATCGGTTTCGTGGGCGCATGGCTCCACGCGCTGGGGCTTCCCGGCATGGCGTTGGTCACGGTCTTCGGCCTGATCTTCTACTGGACCAGGAAGCGCCCGGACCGTCGCTACGACCGCGGACTGAGTCCGGTGGCCGAGAGCCGGGAAGGCTGGTGGTTCACCGGCTGAGCGGCTGGATTAACCGACGGGATCGGGTCGCCCCGATCCCGTCAGCCCCTTCGTCGTCGAAACCGGTGGTTCCGATTCACCCTCTTGTGTCCGGCGGCTGTCATCGTATGACGAATTGTTTGGACCGGCGTAGCGGCGAGTCCGTTCTCTGGTTCTCGTGACGGCCATCGTCACGGGAGGAATAAGGAACGGCCCGGGGATCCGGTGCTGGACGGGGTGGTGTGGAAGACCGCAACGGCGGAACCAAAGAATCGGTCGAATTGGAGGTCGGCCGGGAAGAAATTGTGTCAGGCTCGGAGGAGTGGCGGACATGAGTTGGTGATGACGCAGTCTCCCGAACCGCGTGACGAGCGCTTCGACGCTCTCTATGCCGAGTACCGGCGGCCCATTCTCGCCTACTGCATGCGGCGGGTGGGGCCCTCCGACGCCGCCGACGCCGCTTCTGAGACCTTCCTGGTGGCGTGGCGGCGGGCGGACGAGATCCCGCCCCCGCCCCGCACCCTTCCTTACCTCTACACCATCGCTCACAACGTGATCCGCAATCAGCGACGCTCCAACTGGCGCCGCCAGCGGCTCGGGTCACGGCTCCTCGGACTGGCCGACGAACCTTCTCCTGACGACCCCGCCACGGTGGTGGTGCGCCGGGAGGCGGATTCGCAGGTTCAGGCGGCGGTCCGTCAGCTCCGGCCGACGGACCGCGAGATCGTGATGCTGTATACCTGGGAGGACCTGCCCCGCGAGCACATCGCCCAGATGATGGGAATGTCCCGCTCGGCCGTCGACCAGCGCATCCATCGGGCCTACCGGAGACTGGCCCGTGTCCTCGAGCCGGGTCTCGCCCCGGCCAAGATCGCCCCTTCCGTCGTCGAAGAAGGAGGAGGATCGTGAACCTCGACCAGGTCGACCGCATGGTCAGGGCTGCCAACCCGGTCCCCGAGTCGGCGCTGGCAGACGGCGACCTCCTCCCGGAAAACGAATGGAGAGACGACATGCGAACGGATCAGACACTCGTCCGCGATCCCATCATCGGAGGACAGCCCCCCAAGGCGAATCCGCCCCGCTGGCTGGGCATCGCCGCTGCTCTGGTAGCGGTGGTGGCAGTGATTGCGGTTCTGACCCAGACCGGGCTGATCGATGATGAAGACCCCGTGGCCGACCAGGAAACGGCGCTGCTAGAGATCGCCCAGACCATGGCCCAGGCGATCGCCGAGGGCGACTCGGCCATGTTGCTCGGGTTGCTCAGCGACGACGCCGACGTGGACATCGCGACGGTGAACCGGATCACCGACGTGCCTGTCATTGGCGAGTTCTGGGCAGCGGTTGATATGCGGCTGACTCCGGGTGAGTGTCACCTCGTTTCGGCTCCGGCCTCGAGTGAAGGCGGGCTCGCCCAGTGTGACTTCACCCTGACCAATGCGTGGGCTGAAGCTCTCGACGTCGAACCGGTCGAGACTCTCGCGGAGATGAGAATCGAGGTCGGCGAGGTCACCTATGCCGTACTTCGGATGCCGAGCCGGTTCATGGCCCAGACCTTCGACCGGTTCACCGCATGGCGAAATCAGGCGCATCCCGATGCGATCGAGATCATGCACCAGGAAAGCGGTCTGGTCAGTCTTGCCCCCGAAGCCCTCGAGTTGTGGCGTGAGTACACCGAGGAGTTCGTCGCCGAGCAGTCGGCCGGCTGATCACGCCCACTGCTGGTTGTGGCGTGACGGAGAAC
>DATHVR010000172.1:0-20197 GCA_035461175.1 Acidimicrobiia bacterium
GTTTCCTGGGGACCGATCCCTCCTACTCCCAGTACGACGAGGCGATCATCGAACAGCTCGATCTGCCCTTCCAGGTCGAGTTCTCGGGCTCAGAGCCGGCCACGGTCGCCGAGCTCGACACCCGCTTCGCCAATGAAGAGCCGATCCTGATGTACTGGTGGACGCCGACCGCGGCGGTTGCCAAATACGACCTGGTCAACGTGCTCCTGCCCGAGTACAGCGACGAGTGCTACGAGGATCCGGCCACCATCGACTGCGACTACCCCGAGGACGTGCTGTTCAAAGCTGCCTCGGCCGAGTTGGAGAGCAAGGACCCGGCGGTGTGGCAGTTCCTCAACAACTTCACCATCACCACCGACGACCAGCTCTCGATGCTGCCACCGGTAGAGATCGACGGCCGCGATCCGGCCGACGTCGCTGCCGATTGGGTGGCAGAGAATGAAGACGTCTGGAGCGCCTGGCTTCCCTGAGGGCGGCAGGTCGGAGGTCGGAGGTCTGCCTGGCTGACCGCTTGTGTAGTGGGTGGTGAGTTCTGGGTCTGACCCACGACCCACCACCCAGTACCCCATCGAAAGGTAGGGCAAAAACTGACGCGCTCTACCGCCTAGCTTTGTCCCCCACGAAGTGGGGGAAGGTCCCTGCCGCCGGAGCTTGCGGAGGCGGAGGTAGGGGGCAAATGCGACAGATCCAAGGCGCGCCCTGCCCGACCCCTCCGGGTTGCCCCCTACCCCGCTTCGCGGGGGCCCTTTCCCCAACTTCGTTGGGGGAAGGGTGGGGGAGGTCCTACGTCGTCATGAAACTGGCTCCCCGAAGAGGAGCTCCAGGTAGTGGCGGAGGTGGGCCAGTTGGGCCCGCATTCGGGTGGGGTCGTCGAGGGCGCGCACCAGGAGGAAGCCGCCCTCCATCACCGTGAAGACGTGGTCGGCCAGTGAGGGGAGATCGACGGGTGGGAAACCTGGTCGGGCGGCGGCTGCCTCCTCCAGTTTGGCCAGTAAGCGCTCCCGCCAGTGGAGGATCGAGCCCGCCACGATCTGAGCGGTCTCCTCGTCGCCGAGTTCGCTCTCATAGATGAAGGAGACGAACAGGCAGGCGGGTGGAGCCTCCAGCACCTCGTCCGCCACCTCCTCGAAAGCGCGCACGAACGCGATCAGTTGCCGGCCGGGGTCGTCTTCTTCCTGCTCGACGGCGGTCAGCGCCTCGTCGAGGGTACGAGCGTCCGCCTCGGAATAGCGCTCGACGAGGGCCCGACCCAGCGCCGCCTTGGAGGGAAAGTGATGGAAGAATGCGCCCTTGGAGGATCCGGCACTCGCCAGCACCGCGTCGACGGTGGTGGCAGAAAAGCCCTGGCGGAGAACCAGGTCGCGGGCTGAGTCGAGGATTCGATCGCGGGTGGTGACGGCCATCATCCCAGTCTATCGCCTTGCAGACCGACTAGTTGGTCTGTGGGCTTTTAGACCAACTAGTCGGTTTGTTGAGAGGAAAAGCCATGACAACCACCACTACCCGACCCCTCATCGATGGCCAGCTCGAGCTGGACGGGCGTCGCTACCACTACCTGACCGCCGGGGCGGGATCCCCGATGCTGGTTTTGCACGGGATCATGGGGGTGGCCCACGAGTGGGACACACTCAGCACCGAAATGGCCCGCGACCACCGGGTCGTCGCTCTCGACCAGCGCGGCCACGGCGAGAGCGACTGGGCGGACACCTACACGGCCGACGCCATGGCAGACGACGCCATCGCCGTCATCGAGCGACTCGACCTGGCTCCCGTCCGGTTGATAGGCCACTCGATGGGGGGCATGGCGGGGATGCTGGTGGCGGCGCGGCGCCCAGTTCTGGTCGAGCGGCTGGTCCTGGTCGACATCGCTCCCGACAGTCTGCGGGAAGAACTGTCCGCGGGCCTGGTCGAGTGGCTGCAGATGCTCCATCATTCCAGCTACTCCACCGTCGCCGAGGCGGCGGCGGTGTGGGCGGAGGGCAACGCCCTCGCCCGCCTTTCGCTGCTCCGCCACTATGCCCGTCACAATCTGGTGCCGGGACCGGACGGGCGCCTGCGCTGGCGCTTCGACACCGCCCGGGTGGGAACCTTCGTCACCGAGGGTGTCACGTCGGCCGAGTTGTGGACGGCGGTGGACTCGATCCAGGCCCCCACCCTGCTGGTGCGAGGCGCCCACAGCTGGGCGGTCCAGCCCGAGGACGCCCGGGTTCTGTTGTGGCGCCTGGCCGACGGGACCTATGCCGAGGTGGCCGACGGCGGCCACGACCTGGGGGTCGAACAGCCCGAGGCGGTGGCGGCGGCGGTCCGCAGCTTCCTGGCCGGTTGACGGTCTCGACAACGCCTCCCCATCCACCCGCACTGCCGCCGGCCACCATTTAGTGTTAAAGGGTGAGCGAAAGCGCCGCCCGCCGTCTCAAGTCGATTCCCGCCGTGGTCTTCGGATCGATCCTGGCCGTGGCACTGCTGCCCATACTGCTGGCGGCGGCGCTGGTGGTGGACCTGGTGCGCAAGGTGGCGCGCCGCACCCCGTTCATGGCCACCCGCCTGATCCTGTTCGGAACCGTCTACCTCCTGGCCGAGACGCTGGGGCTGGCGGCGGCGGCCTGGGTTTGGCTGACGTCGTGGACGGAGACCGCCCGCCGGCGGCGCACCTATGGCGTCCAGGCCCGCTGGGCCAAGACCCTGCTCGGCACCGTCTCGACCCTGTTCGGGCTGCGCTTCACCGTCGATGGTGCCGGGACGGTGGCACCGGGCCCGATCTTCGTGCTCGCCCGCCACGCCTCGATCGTCGACAACCTCCTCCCCGCCCGTTACATCTCTCCGGCCGGAATCCGGCTTCGCTACGTCCTCAAACAGGAGCTGCTGGCCGATCCCGCCCTCGACGTGGTGGGCAATCGCCTCCCCAACGCCTTCATCGACCGCGAGTCTCCCTCCGCGCTGCAGCGGATCGCCGACCTGGCCCGCGGCATCGGCCCCGACGACGGTGTGCTGATCTATCCGGAAGGGACCCGATTCAGCCGTGCCAAGCTGGAGCGGTCGCGCAAGAGTCTGGAGCGACGCTCGCCCCGCCTGGCCGAACTGGCCCAGGGACTGCGTTCGGTCCTGCCCCCTCACCCGGGCGGGGTCCTCCCCCTGTTGGAGTCGGCCCGGGCCGACGTGATCATCCTCGCCCACCGGGGACTGGAGGGCTTCGCCCGGGTCAAGGACATCTGGCGAGGAGCGATGGTGGGTAAGTCGATCGATGTCCGGATGTGGCGGATCCCCTACGATCGAATACCGACGACACGCGAGGAGCGGACCGAATGGCTGTTCCGGGTATGGCACGAAATCGACGAATGGGCCAACGATCGGGGGATGGCTCTTGACCACTGACGTGATGCTCGCGGCGGCCCTCACCGTCGTAGGCCTGATGCTGGTGACCTGGCTGCTTTCAGTCGGGTTGAAGGACGCCTCGATCGTCGACCTGGTCTGGGGGCTGGGGTTCGTCCTCGTGGCCTGGGCCACCTTCCTCACCATCGGCGACCCCGGTCCCCGCCGCTGGCTGCTGGTGGGGCTGACCTCGATCTGGGGGCTGCGTCTCTCCGGCTATCTCACGTGGCGCAACGTCGGAAAGGGCGAGGACTATCGCTATCAGGAGATGCGCAAGAAGGCGCCCGACATCTTCTGGATCAAGAGCCTGTTCACCGTCTTCCTCCTCCAGGGTGTGCTGATGTGGGTGGTGTCACTCCCGGTCCAGGCGGGCCAGGTCCCTGAGCCCTCGCTGGGGTGGCTGGACTGGGTCGGGGCGGCGGCCTGGGCGGTGGGGATCTTCTTCGAGGCGGTGGGCGACTCCCAGCTGGCTCGCTTCAAGGCCGACCCCGCCAACAAGGGGAAGGTGATGGACGGCGGCCTCTGGCGCTACACCCGGCATCCCAACTATTTCGGTGACTTCATGGTGTGGTGGGGGCTGTACCTGATCTCCCTCTCGGCGGGAGCATGGTGGACCATGATCGGGCCGGCGCTCATGACGTTCCTGCTGTTGCGCGTCTCCGGAGTGGCCCTCCTCGAGAAGACCATCTCCTCGCGCCGCGAGGGCTACGAGGAGTACGTCCGCCGGACCAACGCCTTCTTCCCCGGCCCCCCTAAGGACTGACCACCTCGATCTCCGGGCGAGATCCGCCTGGGCGCCGGCTGAACCCCGACACGGGCGACTGCCGGCGACGCACTCCTTCCGGCGATAGGGGCCGCACCGTTACAGGCCGATGAACGACGGGACGGTCTGGGCGAGCAGCCGTCGGGGTGTGGGGGCAGTAACCCCACAAAATCACGACATTCAGACCCAGACCGAAACGCTGACGTCGCGGCCGGCTTCGATCGCTTCGACGATGGTGCGAAGGTCGGCGGAGCGGTCGGCACCGAGGAGCCGGGCGTGGTCGTCGCCGGAGATGGCGCCACCCCCAACGATCACCGGGGCATCCGGGTCGAGGTGGCGGCGGGCGGCGGCGATCATGTCCGGACAATCGTCGAGCACGGCCGGGTTGAACACGCCGATGCAGACCGCCTTGATGTCGTTGCGCTCGGCCAGGGCCCGCTCGAACTCCTCGATCGGTATGTCGACACTCAGGTCGGCCACGGCGTATCCCCCCTGACGTAGGGCATCACCGGCCATGGTCACGCCCAGCGAGTGCCGCTCCCCCGGCGGTCCCACCACGACGACCGTGCCGCGCCGTCGACCCCGGCGAGCGAAATGGGGTCCCATCCTTCCCAGGAGGCGCGACACCATGGCCGTGGCCTGATGCTCCTGGGCCACCCCGATCTCGCCCTCCTCCCACCGGCGTCCGATCGAGGCCAGGGCAGGGGCGATCACGTCGCAATACAGCCCGAGGGGTTCGGTTCCGGCGGTGAGGGCGCCCTCCAGCACCTTCCAGGCTCCGCTCTGGTCGCCGTCGAGGAGGCGATTCTCGAAACGCTCGTGCCAGGGTGCCCCCTTGCGGGGGGAAGAGTCGGAAGAATCGGCCGCCAGCCGCTGTTGAAACAACTCGAGGTCCCCGGTGGAGACACGCCAGGTACCCCCGTTCTTGTGGGCGGGCAGCCGTCCCAGCCGCACATACCGATATGCGGTCATGTAGTGGACACTGAGATGGTCGGCGGCCTCGTGGAGCGTCAGAAAATCGCCCATATCGGTTGAATTTAACGCTAATTGGGCATATCGTGAAAGTAGACATGATGGAAACCCGACTACTAGAACTCGAGATCAGTACCGACTGGCGCGAGCGGGCCGCCTGCGCCGACTATCCCACCGATCTTTTCTTCCCCGCCGGCGAGACCGGACCGGCCGAAGTCCAGATCCGGCGGGCCAAGGAAGTCTGCGCCCGCTGCGAGGTCGCCGACGATTGCCTGCTCTACGCCCTCGAAGCCAACCAGCGCGACGGGATCTGGGGCGGTCTCACCGCCGACGAGCGCAAACGCCTGCGCCGCCGCTGGCTGGCCGAGCGGAGGCGACGGACAGGATGAGTCTCGCCGGGCCCGCCCCGGATCCACTCACCGTCCTTCATCATCAGCTCGTCCGGATGCGGTCGATGGACGCCATGTACCATCGCCGCTTCTTCAGTGATGTCCGCTACATCACCTTGGTGACGCTGGGGTTGTTCGTAGTCGCCTGGACGTTCAACGAAGCCCTGCTGCTGCTGGTCCCCTTCGTGGCCCTGATCGGCGCCTGCCAGACCGCCTTCGACGCCAGCTACCTCATCTTCTCCCGTCGCTACGCCGCCGCGTTGGAGCGCCGCATCAACGCCGTCGCCGGGGAAGAGCTGCTGGTGGGCCATCGGCTCGAGGACGCCTACCTGTTCTCGCTCGATCGCAACGGCGGCAGCGGGCTCACCTGGTTCGGGTTCATGACCGCCTTCTACACCCTGCTTGGAATCGGGGCATATGCGGTGGGGCTGATCGGTGGGCTCGAGCATCTCGACGACGCGGTGGCGCCGCTCTATCTCGTCGGACTGCTCGGGCTGACCGGTTTTGCCCTCGCCGTGGGGGTGTGGTGGTTCGTGACCGGCCGGGGCGATCAGCGGCTGGCCGCCATCCTCGATCGCTGGTCGGAGGCGGACGGATAGGACCCGGGCCGCCGGGCTGCTCTAGCCTTCGGTGAGCATGATCGTCGACGCCGCCACCTACACGAACGGACATCGCCGGCCCGACTTCGACATGGCCGGCGCCTTCGAGCGTTCCCAGCCCGACGACACCTTCAGCTGGATCGGGCTGTTCGAGCCCACTCCCGACGAGTTCGAGGAAGTCCGCGAGGAGTTCCACCTCCACGAACTGGCGGTGGAGGACGCCATCTCGGCCCATCAGCGGCCCAAGCTGGAGATGTACGGCGAAACCCTCTTCGTCGTGCTCAAGCCCGCCCTCTACGACGACGCCACCGAATCGGTGACGATGGGCGAGATCCTGATCTTCTTCTCGGATGATTTTGTCATCGCAGTGCGTCACGGCGACGCCAGTCAGCTGGCCCAGGTGCGCAAGCGTCTCGAGGCCGATCCGGAGGAGATGACCTACGGACCGGGGGCGGTGCTGCTCGAGGTGATCGACCAGGTGGTGGACGACTACGCCGACGTTCTCACCGGGCTCGAGGACGACGTTCGCCAGATCGAGGAGCAGGTGTTCTCGATCGGCGAGACCACCCCCACCGAGCGCATCTACCGCCTCAAGCGGGAGGTGATCGGGTTCCGTCAGGCCACCCAGCCCCTGCTCGAGCCGCTCGACCGGCTCGCCCGGGGTCGCTTCGCCGCCATCAACCCCGAACTTCGTCACTACTACCGGGACGTCCACGACCACCTCACCCGGGTGGTGGACCGCGTCATGGCCGTCGACGACCTGCTGGCCTCGATCCTCAACGCCAACCTGACCCAGGTCTCGCTCCGCCAGAACGAGGACATGCGCAAGATCTCGGCCTGGGTGGCGATGGCGGCGGTGCCGACCATGCTGGCCGGCGTCTGGGGGATGAACTTCGATCACATGCCCGAGTTGGACGAGTGGTGGGGGTACCCCCTCGCCCTGGCCCTGATGGTGGTCGCGATCGGGGCGCTGTACCGGGTGTTCAAGCGCTCCGGTTGGCTCTGAGACGCCGATGGGGCGACTCCGGGGGCGCTCGCCCCGCTCCCTGATCGCGAGCCCGGTGGGGGGAGTGGCGACGCTGTTCCTTCTCAACGGTGTGGTACTGGGTAGCTGGCTTCCCCGCCTGCCCGAGATCCGGGACCGCCTCGGGATGTCCCTCGCCGCCGTGGGCCTGACCCTGGCAGTGGGCAACGTCGGAGGACTGGTGGGGTCGGGCATCAGCGGCCGGGTGGTGGGCAGGTTCGGTGCCCGGGCCGCCGCCCTCCACCCGGCCGGTTTGGTCCTAGCCCTGCTGCCGCTCATCGCCTTCGCTCCCAGTCCGGTGGCTCTGGCGGCGGCGGTGTTCGTGATGGCCATCGCCGACGCCGTGGCCGATGTGGGCATGAACGCCCTCGCCGTGCGGATCCAGGAGGTGCGAAGCCGTTCGGTCTTCACCCGTCTCCACGGGCTCTGGAGCGTGGGGACGCTGGTAGGGGCGGCGATCAGCACGGGGGCCATCGCCGTCGGTATCGGTCTTGGACCGCAGCTGATGGGTACCGCCGTGGTGGCATTGCTTGCCCTGGCGGCAGCCGGGCGGGTCCTACCACCCACCGAGCGCCGCGCCCGCCCCCGACCTCACTACCGGGTGGCGCTCACGCTCGCTCTCGCCGGCGGGGGTGCGGCCCTGGTCGAGGGCATACCCTCGGACTGGAGCGCCATCTTTCTCACCGACGTTCTCGATGCCTCCGCCGCCGTCGCCGGGGGCGGCTTCATCGCCGTCACGGTGGGGATGCTGGTGGGTCGTCTGGGCGGCGATGGGATCGTCGACCGCTTCGGCCCCCGCCGCTCCCTCCATGCCAGCCTGGCCCTGGTGGCGGCGTCGACCGTCCTCACCGTCACCGCCCGCTCGGTGATCCTCGCCATGACGGGACTGGCCCTGTGGGGCCTGGGGGTGTCGGTCATCCTCCCCCTCCTCTATCGCCTGGCCGGCTCGCATCCGGGCTTCGGCGAGGGAACCGGCCTGGCCGCCCTCACCCTGGGGAGCCGAGTCGGGTTCCTGGCCGGACCGGCCGCGGTAGGTGCGGTGGCCGAAACGGCGGGACTCCCCTGGGGAGTCTTTGCCGTGGTCGCCACGGGAGTGGTCTTCGCCTTTCTGACCGTGCGCTCGTTGCAGCACTGAGACAACCGCCGTGCAAATGCCTCCCATGACGGGCTACAACTGCACGCCGGTAGACGGGCGGACTCCGGACCACCAACCGCCGTGCAGATGCCTCCCGCACGGGGTGCAACTGAACACCGGTGCCGACGGACGTAACCCGGACAAACCACCGTGCAGATACCCCTCGTGACGGGCAACAACTGCACGCCGAGCACGACGGACAGAGCCCGGACCAACCACCGTGCAGATGCCTCCCGTGTCGAGGGGTGAATGCACGCCGATGTCCGATCGACCGTCATGCAGATACCGTCCGTGATGGGGTGCCGCCTCCACTTCGATGCCACCTGTGGGCACTGCGGCCGGGTGAGATGCAGACGCCGGGCCGACGGCGGCGCATAATGTGACCCGCGACCAGGGAGCCGCATGACCAGACAAGCCGACTACGTACTCCGCACCGTGGAAGAGCGGGGCATTCGCTTCATCCGCCTGTGGTTCACCGATGTGCAGGGATTCCTGAAGTCGGTGTCGATCAGTCCGGCCGAGCTCGAGGTGGCATTCGAAGAGGGGATGACCTTCGACGGCTCCGCCATCGACGGCTATGCCCGGGTGCAGGAAGCGGACATGATGGCCCGGCCCGACCCCTCCACCTTCACCGTGCTGCCCTGGCGCGAGGAGCAGCAGGTGGCGCGGATGTTCTGTGACATCTATACCCCCGACGGCGAGCCCTTCGGGGGCGATCCCCGCACCGTGCTCAAGCGCAACCTGGATCGGGCGGCGGCCCTCGGCTACACGTTCTACGTGGCTCCCGAACTCGAGTTCTTCTACTTCGAGGACGCTGGCCCCGAGCCCCAGACCCTCGATCGGGGGGGCTATTTCGACCTCACCCCGCTCGACGTCGCCCAGGATTACCGGCGGATGACGATCAACGCCCTGGAGATGATGGGCATCCCCGTCGAGCACAGTCACCACGAGGTGGCCCCCTCCCAGCATGAGATCATCGTCCGCTACACCGATGCCCTCACCATGGCCGACAACATCATGACCTTCCGGCTGACGGTGAAGGAGGTGGCGCTCCAGCACGGCATCTATGCCACCTTCATGCCCAAGCCCCTCGAGGGTCACGACGGGTCGGGAATGCACCTGCACCTTTCGCTGTTCGAGGGCGACCGCAACGTGTTCGCCGACCCCTCGGCCGAGAGCGGCCTGTCGGGGATCGCCCAGGCGTTTATCGCCGGGCTCTTGCGCCACGCCCCCGAGATCACCGCCGTCACCAACCAGTGGGTCAACTCCTACAAGCGGCTGGTGGGCGGGTTCGACGCTCCCACCTACGTGTCCTGGGCCCGCAACAACCAGTCGGCGCTGGTGCGGGTTCCCACCCCCAAGAAGGGCAAGTCGTCCAGTGTCCGGGTCGAGTACCGGGCGGCGGACGCCGTCGCCAACCCCTACCTGGCGATGGCGGTGCTGCTGGCGGCGGGACTGAAAGGGATAGAGGAGGGCTATGAACTTCCCCCCGAGGTGGCCGACAACGTCTATCGCATGACCCCATCCGAGCGAGCCGCGGCCGGGCTGGCCCGGCTTCCCGAGAGCCTGTCCGAGGCGCTCGATGCCATGGAGCGTTCCGAACTGGTGGCGGAGGCGCTGGGCGAGCACGTCTTCGACTGGTTCCTCCGCAACAAGCGCGAGGAATGGGAGCGTTACCAGCGCCACGTCTCCCGATTCGAACTCGAGAACTACCTCCCGATCCTGTGAGCTGACACATGCAGGTCGCCGCCTATCCCGCCGATTGCTCCGAGGCGCTGGCGGCCGCCCTGGCACTGGCCGGGGCGGAGGTGACCCCGATCGACGATTTCGAAGCTGCCGCCATCGCCGAGGCGGCGATGCTGGTGGTGGAACTGGCCGACGAGCCAATGCGGCGGCTGCGCCACATCGAGCGGGTCGCCGAGGACGTCGGCCTGCCGGTGCTGGTGGTGGCGGACCCCTCCTCGCTCCCCCTCATCGAGCGCGCCAACGGAATCACCGACTTCCTGCTCGAGCCGCTCGACCCCGTCGAGTTGGGCGTGCGTCTCCGGCGCCAGATCACCACCGCCGCCGCCGACGAGGTGCTCCGCTTCAAGGATCTCGAGCTCAACCCCCTTACCTATCAGGCCGCCCTGGACGGCCGACCGCTCGACCTCACCTTCATGGAGTACGAGTTGCTCCGCTTCCTGGTCGAGAACCAGCGCCGGGTGTGGAGCCGCCAGCAACTCCTCTCCAAGGTGTGGGGCTACGACTACTACGGCGGCGCCCGCACCGTCGACGTCCACGTCCGCCGCGTCCGCGCCAAGCTGGGCGAAGAACGCGCCTCCTGGATCACCACGGTGCGCTCGGTGGGTTACCGCTTCGGTTGATTCTTCGAAACTGACGTGCATATGCCGCCCGTGACGGGGGGCATTTGCACGGCGGTTGGCCGGCGGTTCCTGCCACCGATCCGACGTGCAGAGCCAGCCTGAGACGGACGGCAATTGCACGTCATTCCCACCCGACTTACTCCGGATCGACGTGCAGATTCTTCCGGTGGCGGGGTGGATCTGCACATCGGTCACAGACCCCTTCCAATCGGCCCGACGGTCCGGCAGGGTGCCAGCGTGGAGATCGACGCACGCATCGACGAGATCGTGGCCCGTCAGTACGGGGTAATCCGGCGGGATCAGGCATTGCGAGTCGGGATGACCGACAAGATGATCGCCCGTCGGCTCGAGAAGGGCCGCTGGGTCAGACTGGCCTCGGGGGTCTACGCCTACGCGTCGGCACCGCCGAAGTGGCATCGCCAGATGGCGGCGGCGGTCCTGAGCCAGCCCCGCGCCATCGTCGGGGGTCGTTCGGCGGCCTACCTCCACGGCTTCGAAGGTGTCCGACGGGGCCGGCCTGAGATCATCGTGCCGCCCTCCGCCAACGCCCGCTCGCCGCTCGCCCGGATACGACGCGACAGCCACTTCGACACGATCGCCACCACCGTCCAGGAGGGCTTCACCGTCACCACGGTGGCCGAGACGATCTGGACCATGGCCGCTCAGAGTTCCGCCGGTGAACTCGAACGTCTGGTCGACGATCAGCTGGCGGCTCGCCGTTTGGAGGTGGACATGTTCGACCCCCTCCTCAGCCGGATCCACGGCGAGCGGCGACCCGGGGGCCCCAATCTCCGCCGGGTCCTGGGCGATCGCAGGCTTGACGCCTATCAGCCGGCAACCACGGAGCTGGAAGCGCATCTGTACCCGTTGCTGGACCACCCCGGCATCCCTTCGTACACCCGCCAGTGTCCCATCCAACTCGACGACGGCATCGATGCCGTCCTCGATGCCTTCATCGACGACTGGGGGATGATCGCCGAGGCCGACGGGCGGCGATGGCACACCCGGCGGGCCGATTTCGAGCGCGACCGGCGTCGGGACAACGCCGCCCTCGCCATGGGCCTGGTGGTGGTGCGCTTCACCTACCGGATGCTGGTCGACGAGCCGGAGTATTGCCTCCGGGTCCTGCTCGAGACGGGACGCACCCGGACCCGGGTCCGGATCTGACGTGCAGGTTCAGCCCGTCACGGGAGACGGATGCACGTCAGTCGCCGGACACATCATCGGCGTGCAGGAACCGCTCGTCACGGGGGGTAAATGCACATCAGTTGCGGCGTGCATTTCCGTGCCGTGACGGGGGGCAAGTGCACGCCAGTTGCCGGGCGCTCCATCGGCGTGCGGATACCGGCCGCCACGGTGGGTATCTGCACGGCAAAGTTCTGGGATCGACCACAATGGTCCCATGGGATTTCGAACTGAGCAGGTACATGCCGGGGTGTCACCGGATCCGGTGACCGGGGCCATCCTCACCCCCATCCACCAGTCGACCACCTTCGTACAGGAATCGGTCGAGGACTACATGGGGCGGGGCTACAGCTATGCCCGGGCGGGGAACCCGACGGTGCGCGCCTTCGAACTGAAGCTGGCGGCCCTGGAAGGCGGCACCGATGCCACCGCCTATGGCTCGGGGATGGCGGCCACGGTGGCGGTGATGCTCGGCCTGCTCGAGGCGGGCGACCACATCCTGATCGCCGACGTGGTCTACGGCGGGACCTACCGCTTCGCCGACCAGTTCCTGCGCAAGTTCGGGGTGACGGTGGATTTCGTGGATGCCTCCGATGTCGATGCCATCCGGCTCGCCGTCCGCCCCGAGACCAAGCTGGTCTTCACCGAGACGCCCGCCAACCCCACCCTCAAGCTGACCGACCTGCAGGCGGTCTCGGATCTGTGCCGGGAAGCGGGGATCCTGCACGTCACCGACAACACATTCCTCACCCCGTACTACCAGCGACCGTTCGAACTCGGCGCCGACGTCATCGTCCACTCCACCACCAAGTACCTCGACGGGCACAACGCCACGTTGGGCGGGGCGGTGGTGGTCAAGGATCCGGAACTGGCCGAGAAGATCGCCTTCGCCCGCATCTCTGCCGGTCTGGTGATGTCGCCGATGGTGGCCTGGCTCACCCTTCAGGGCGTCAAGACGCTGTCGGAGCGCATGGACCGCCAGTCGGCGAATGCCATGGAGGTGGCGGAATGGCTCGAGGGCCACCCCAAGGTGGAGAATGTGGGCTATCCCGGCCTCCCCTCCTTCCCCGGCCACGACCTGGCCGCCAAACAGGCTTCGGGCTTCGGCGCCATGGCCTGGTTCGAGGTGAAGGGCGGCGTCGAAGCGGGCAAGACGCTCATGAATGCCGTGCGCCTTTGGTCGCTGGCCGAGAACCTGGGAGCGGTGGAGTCGATCATCACCCACCCGGTCACCATGACCCACGCCGCCATCCCCCGCGACGAACGGATCGCTTCGGGGATCACCGACGGGCTGGTGCGCCTCTCGGTCGGCCTCGAGGACACCGAGGACCTGATCGCCGACCTGGACCAGGCCCTGGCCCAAGTCTGACCAACTCGGGGTTGCCGACAGCGGTTCCCGCTGTCCCGAACCCAGGGTTGCCGACAGCGGTTCCCGCCGTGCCGAATCCTGGGTTGGGGGCGTCAGCCCAGGATCTCGACCACCGTGGCCAGGCGATCCCGCACCTCGGCGGCGACTTCCGCCACTCCGGGGGTTTCGACCACGGCCATGACCGCGGCGGGATCCATGGCGTCGACCACCACGGCTCCTTCGGCGACCCGCACCACCACGTTGCAGGGCAATAGCACCCCGATCTCGGGGGCGGCGCCGATGGCGCGGTGAGCCAGGGGCGGATTGCAGGCGCCCAGGATCAGATAGGGCCCGATCTCCTCGCCCAGCTTCTCCCTGAGAGTGGACTGCACGTCGATCTCGGTCAGAACCCCGAACCCCTGGCCGGTCAGCGCCTCGCGCACGTCGGCCACCACGGTCTCGAAGTCGGCGCCCTCGAGTCGTTTACTGATGTGATACATAGACCCTCACTTTTCGTTGCGGGCGACGAGGACGGTATCGACCGCCTCCTGCCCTTCGTCCAATAGGCGCACGCGCCGCTCGGCGCGCACAGTCGTCAAACCCCCGACTGCGGATGCCGCCGACTCGGGATCCCACAGCAGTTCCGGATCGGGCGGCCCGCTCACGCCGACGGTGACGACGTCGTGGCCGACCAGGTAGAGGTGGCCACCCGGGGCGACCCGGGTCGAGGCCCGGGCAACCAGGTCGGTCCACGCCGGGCCCGGAAAGTGCACATAGGCGATCAGGATCAGGTCGAAGGTGCGGTCGGGGGCCCAGGCGGTGACGTCGGCCCGGATCCACTCCACCTCCACGCCTCGGTCCCGGGCCATGCCGGCTGCCTTCTCCAGGGCTACTTCCGAGAAATCGACCCCGGTGACATCCCATCCCTGCTCGGCCAACCAGACGGCGTTGCGCCCCTCACCGCAGGCGACGTCGAGGGCGGTGCCGGGTTCGAGGTGGGCCAGGTCCTCGGCCACGAACTGATTGGGACCGGCCGACCACACCAGCGGCTTCTCCCGGTACCGCTCGTCCCACCCTGTCGCATCCATCACATCTCTCCCTGGAAGGGAGTGGTCAGTTTTCCGATCATCTTCTCGGTGGTGGATCGATGCAGCTCGTCGGGGTTGAGCACCACCTCACAGGCATCCAGGTCGTTCACGAAGTCGTCTGCCAGCAATCGATTCAGGCTCGAGTCGATCGCCACCGTGGCCACTTCTTCGTCCTTGAACAGGGAGCGCTCGTTGAAATTGACCGAGCCGAACATGGCCAGGCTCTCGTCGGCGACCAGCTGCTTTAGATGGAGCATCGTCCGCTGATAGCGATGAAGGGCGACGCCGACCTCGACCAGCTGGCGGGCTTGCTCCTGGGCCGAGATGAGCGACACCCGCTTGTCGATGTGGTCGCCCGGGATCATCAGTCGCACCTCCACCCCGCGCTCGGTGGCTTCGACCAGGAGCTGGGTGAGCCGTTCGGAAGGGTTGAAGTAAGGGGTGGCGATCCACAGCCGGTGCTCGGCCACGGCCACCACCGCCTCGAAGGCTCTTCCGGCGGTGTTGAGCTCGATCTCGGCCGAGGCGTCGATCACCCCCAGGGCCACGTCACCGGCCGGGGCGGGCCGAGCCGGTATCTCGTCGCCCCGGAACATCTCGCCGGCCGCATCCCGCCAGTCGCTGACGAAGGCCGAGCGCAACGGGTCGATGGCGGGACCCCGCACTGCGAAATGGCTGTCCCGCCACTCCGAGGGGTCGCGGGCGTCGCCCTCCCACTCGGCGGCGATCCCCACTCCACCCGTGAAGGCGACCTGGTCGTCGACGACGAGGATCTTGCGGTGCGTGCGGTGGTCGATCTCCCACACCTTCCATCTGGTCACGGGACGGAACCAGGCCACCTCCACCCCGGAGTCCTCCATCTGCTGCACCAGGCCGGTGTCCATCGAGTGGGCCCCGACCGCGTCGAGCAGGACCCGGACCGAAATTCCCGCCCGGGCCCGCTCGGCCAGGGCCGTCGCCATCTGGCGGGCGATGTCACCCGTCCAGTAGACGAAGGTGACGAAGTCGATCCGCCGTTCCGCCAGCCGGATAGCCTCGAGCATGGCCGGGAATATCTCGACCCCGTTGCGGAGTCGTTGCACCGAGTTCCCCTCGAGGAACGTGACCCCGACGAAGGCCTCCAGCGCTCGCCGGAACTTGTCGTCCCGTGGGCTCACTTCAGCCGAACTCGATCCCCTGGGCCAGCGGCAGGTCGTCGCCCCAGTTGATGGTGGTGGTCTGGCGCCGCATGTACGCCTTCCAGGCATCCGAGCCGGCCTCGCGGCCACCCCCGGTGTCCTTCTCCCCGCCGAAGGCGCCCCCGATCTCCGCACCCGAGGTGCCGATGTTGACGTTGGCGATCCCGCAGTCGGAGCCGGTGGCGGACAGGAACCGCTCGGCGTTCTTGAGCGACTGGGTGAAGATGGCCGACGACAGGCCCTGGACCACGCCGTTGTGGATCTCGATCGCCTCCTCCAGCGAGTCGAACTCGGTGATCCAGAGGACGGGGGCGAAGGTCTCCTCCTGGGTGATGGCGGCGTCCTTGGGCACCCGGGCGACGGTGGGCTCGACGAAGAAGCCGGGCCGATCGATGCGGTTGCCTCCCACCACCACCTGAGCGCCCTGGGAGCGGGCGGTGTCGAGGGCAGCCATCATCTGATCGACGGCGGCCTGGTTGACGAGGGGCCCCATCAGGGTCCCCCCCTCCAACGGATCGCCGATCCTCACCTGGCCGTAGGCCTCCTTGAGACGATCGATCAGCTTGTCGGCGATGGCCCGGTGCACCAGCAGACGCCGCAGAGAAGTGCAACGCTGGCCGGAGGTACCGACGGCGGCGAAGAGCGCCGCCCGGACGGCCAGTTCGAGGTCGGCATCGTCCATCACCACGATGGCGTTGTTGCCGCCCAGCTCGAGGATGCTGCGGCCGAGGCGGGCCGAGACGGCCGGACCCACCTGCTTGCCCATCCGGATCGAACCGGTGGCGGAGATCAGGGGGATCCGCCGGTCGTTGACCATAGCCTGGCCTACCTCGGCGCCGGTCCCGGCCACCAGGTTGAAGACGCCCTCGAATCCACTGCCGGCCATCACCTCGTTGGCGATCCTGGTGACGGCGATGGCGGTGAGCGGGGTGCGCTCGCTCGGCTTCCATAGGACGGTGTCGCCGCACACGGCGGCAATCGTCGAGTTCCACGACCACACCGCCACCGGGAAGTTGAAGGCCGTGATCAGGCCGACCGGTCCCAGCGGATGCCATTGCTCGTACATGCGGTGATTGGGACGCTCGGAAGCCATCGTCTTGCCGTAGAGCTGGCGGGAGAGACCCACGGCGAAGTCGCAGATGTCGATCATCTCCTGGACCTCGCCGATTCCCTCGGGATGGATCTTGCCCACCTCGAGCGCGACCAGTGCCCCGAGGGCGTCGCGCTTCTCGCGCAGGGCGTTACCCAGCCGGCGGATGTAGTCGCCCCGCACCGGAGCGGGGAGGGCGCGCCAGCGCTCGAAAGTCTCGACCGAGGACTGCACCGCCGCCTCGTAGTCGTCGGCTCCGCCCATCCGCACCCGGGCCAGGGTCTCGCCGGTGGCGGGGTTGGGGATCTCCATCACCTCGCCGCCGCCCTGGCGCCACTCCCCGGCGACACTGACGCCTGAGATGGGGTCTGAGTCTCCGAATCCGAACGCGGCGAATACTTCCTGCTGGTTCATCCCTGTTCCTCCGGGTTGCGTAGAGCGGCCACGATTTCGATCTCGACCAGGAATCCCGCCGGAAGGGCGGCGGCCTGGATGGCCGAACGCGCCGGAGGCTGGTCGGTGAAGTAGCCGCTGTAGATCTCGTTGATGGCGCCGTAGTCGCCCATGTCCGCCATGAAGATGGTGGTCTTGACGATGTCCGAATAGTCCAATCCGACGTCGCCCAGGATCAGGCCGATGTTGTCCATGACCCGCCGGGTCTGACCCTCGACGTCGGGTGCCCGATCTCCGGTCTCCGGATCGGCGCCCACCTGGCCGGAGAAGAAGACGAATCCGTTCGATTCGACTGCCACCGAGTACGGGCCCACGGCGGCAGGGGCCGAGGGCGTTGCGAGGACCTTGTGCATCTGTTCAGACTCCCGGGGCGCGGACGTTCCCAGGCTACCGGGATCGCGCGCCCAGCCGACCAGACCGATTACGGCCTACGCAGGCACGGGTAGCGGGTGGTGAGTGGTGGGAAATGGGTCGACGTCCCGCCCTGCCGCCGGAGCTTGCGGAGGCGGGGGGTGGGGGGCAATCGCGAAAGTTCTGTGGCGCGCTCTGCCCGACCCCGGCGGGGTCGCCCCCACCCCGCTCTGACGACGACCCCACCGCCACCGGCGGGGGCCCCTTCCCCCCTCGCTTCGCTCCGGGGGACAAGGGGGACAAAGGTGTGGACCAGTCAGGGATGCTGGTGGCTACTCACTCAGAACCCACGACTCACAACCCCGAAGGGGAATCAGCCGAAGCTGTTGCCGCAGCCGCAGGTGCGGGAGACGTTGGGGTTGTCGATGGCGAAACCGGCCCCCATCAACCCGTCTTTGAAGTCGAGGGTGGCTCCCTTGATCATCTCGGCCGACTGGGGATCGACCACGACCCGGACATCGCCGAATTCCTCAACGATGTCTTCGTTCTCTATCTGGGTGTCGAAGAAGAGTTCGTAGGAGAACCCCGAGCAGCCGCCGGGCCGCACCGCCATCCGCAGGGCCATCCCCTCCTCGCCCTCGGCGGCGATCAACTCGCCCACCTTGGCGACGGCGGTGTCGGTCAGGTTGACGGTCTTCTGAGGCTGGTTGGACCGGATGTTGAGAAGCTGAGTCATTTTGAATTCACCCGCTAGACGACTGGGTTCCCGAATCCCACAGTATAGGGGATAGCCTGGTTTGTGAACTCCCAGCATTTGGCTGGCTCTCTACCCCGGTGCCCACATGGCCACACATGACGACATATACAGAGCGCTGGAGGCGGTAAAGGACCCCGAATTGGGCGGCAACGTCGTCGAACTCGGCATGGTGTCCTCGGTCGATCTGGACGACGACGGCGTCGCCATCATCGGCATCGCCCTGACGGTGGCCGAATGCCCGATGCGCTCCCAGATCGAAGGGGAGACGCGCCGCAAGGTGCTGGCGCTGCCCGGGGTCTCCGACGTGGTGGTTCGGACCACCGCCATGACCAAGGCCCAGCGGGCCGAGCTGATGGGCAAGGCCCGGCGCCGGGCCCGGGAGCA
This sequence comes from Acidimicrobiia bacterium, assembly GCA_035461175.1. Lineage (GTDB taxonomy): Bacteria > Actinomycetota > Acidimicrobiia > Spongiisociales > ZC4RG35 > DATHVR01. Next base: position 18,452 of record DATHVR010000172.1, read on the forward strand.
GGCCCAGCCGACCCAGGTCGCCACCACCACCCGGGTGGTGGCTGTGGCCTCGGGTAAGGGCGGGGTCGGCAAGTCGTCGGTCACGGTCAACCTGGCCCTGGCCCTGAAGGAGCAGGGATTCCGGGTGGGAGTCCTCGACGCCGACATCTGGGGTTTCTCCATCCCCCGCATGCTGGGAGCGGAAGGCCCCCTCAACGCCGACGACGACACCCGGCTCATCCAGCCGGCGATCGCCCACGGAGTGTCGGTCGTCTCCACCGGCCTGATCATCGAATCCGAAGAGACAGCCCTCATGTGGCGGGGGTTGATGTTGTCGAAGGCGCTGGAGCAGTTCCTGACCCAGGTCGAATGGGGCACGCTGGACTATCTGCTCGTCGACCTTCCCCCCGGCACGGGCGACGTCCAGATGGCACTGTCGCGGATGCTCCCCCAGGCCGAGATGCTGGTCGTCACCACACCGCAAAAGGCGGCCCAGAAGGTGGCGGTACGGGTGGCCGACATGGCCCGCCGCTCCTACATGCCCGTCATCGGCGTGGTGGAGAACATGGCCGGGTTCGTCTGCGACCACGGCGAGACCTATGACCTGTTCGGTACCGGCGGCGGCGAGGAGCTGGCCTCGACGATGGACGTACCCCTCCTGGGTCGAATTCCGCTCGACGCGGCGGTGGTGACCGGAGGCGACGAGGGCCGCCCGGTGGTGGCGGCGGTTCCCGGAGGCGCCGCCGGAGAGGCCTTCCTCGCCCTGGCCGGCAGAGTTATGGAAGCGATGCCCCCTATCGCCGACGAGACCTGCACGGGCCGGATCGCCAAACTGGTGGCCGACCTGGATGAGGACCTCGCCGCCAGGCTGGACCCGCGGCCCGCCGTTCAGGGTTGACCACCACTCCCGACGTCGCCGGAGTGACTAGTCCTTTCGGGTGCATCCGAAATCCGCCTACCACTCTCCGTGGCGGCCGACATCATATGCAGCGAACGTGCCCTGGATTTGGAGCCGGCTCGGCCGGCCATCCGAACTAGGCGGTGTCATGGGAGGCATCCGGGCAGATGGAATGGGAGCCATCTGCCCAACGTTCTTCGAGGCCCCGATCCCCCGGGGCCTCGGAGTAGCACGAGGCTCTGAGTTCCCCCGCAGAGACTCGTCAACCGGGCGGCACAGCGTGCCGCCCGGTACTTTTTTGCCCGAACCGGCCTGGAACTTCTTTGCCGGGACCCCGCGCCGGATGAGCCAAAGGGGGATCAGCCGCAGATGCCCCGGACCAGGGGGTAGGGATTGACGGCACCGCCGCCGCCGGGGTGGTACTCGAAGTGGAGATGGGGATAGGCGGGCGAGGCGTTGCCGGTGCTACCCACTGTTCCGATGACCTGGCCCGCCGCCACCGAAGTCCCCGACGAGATGCCCCCGGCGATGGAGTCGAGGTGGGCGTAGTAGAAGGAGTCGCCCGCGCTGGAGCGCATCCAGATCGTGATCCCGCCCAACGAGCTTCCCGAGCCGGTTCGGCTGATGGTGCCGTCGAAGATAGCCGCTACCGGGGTGCCCCGGGCCGCCATCATGTCCACTCCCTGATGGCCGCGGCCACCGGAACGGGGAGCACCCCAGGTGTCGATGAACGAGACCGGCCCGGCCACGGGACACGCCTGGCCTCCGCTGGGCTGGGGAGGAGGCGGGGCGGTGGTGGGGGGCGTGGTGGCGGCAGTCGTCTCGGTCGTCTCGGCCACGGTGGTGACGGTGGTGCCCGGCGAGTCGTC
>DATHVR010000173.1:0-30545 GCA_035461175.1 Acidimicrobiia bacterium
AAATGGTCCGAGACCGGCCAGGGTGGCGCCTGCCAGCCAACTCGGGCCCGCCCGACGCTCCACCTCAGTGGTGAATCCCAGAATGACGATCGCCGCCGCCACGACCAGGGTCGCCAACCCGGGTACCCATCCATCCCGATAGGCGAGATCGAGACTCGACCCCACCGCCTTGAAGGCGGCATCGAGCGTGATTCCGGCCAGGATCCCGCCCACCAGCACCGTGCGAGCGGTCCCGGCGAGCAACGCCAGCAGGCCGACGAAGGCGGCCACGCCCCCGGCCGAGGCGAGGTGATCCACCGCCGGATCCCCGGAGAACTGGACCACCAGGCGGGCCGCCACCAGAAGGACGAGGCCGCTGCGCAGAGTGGTGGAAAGGCTCAGCACCCGCGAGGCGAGCGGGATCAACGAGCCGGCCAGGAACGGGGCCAGGGCGAGCGGGATCAGATCGAGTGCCCCCACCCCGAGCGTGTCCCGCTGGTACCACCCCAACGAACCGAACTGGAACCGGGCCAGCTCGATGCCGACCAGGAAGACCAGTGCCGCCAGCACCGTCAATGAGATGCGGGAGCGAGTCGAACGTTCGGCCAAATCGGTCATGCCAGTCCTTCCCAGTCAGAGATTGTCTCCTTCTCACCGCCGGCGGCGACATCCAGTTCGAACTCGACCCCGGCCAGGTCGATCCGGGCCTCGATGGCAGCCTCGGCCGACTCCCATCCCAGCATCAGGAGGTGATCGTCGCCTCCGCGGCGGAGCTGGAAGTCGCCGTTGAAGGCGGGATGGGTATTGCGAAATCGGATCAGATCCAGGAGGCGCCGGACCACCGGGCGCCGGAGGTGGCGCTCGATCTCGTCCCGACTCAGATAGGGCCGGTTGATGTCGCGCCCCACCCCGGTGCGCTCCAGCAGATCCATGTCATTGGACAGAGCGAGCAATCCCGCGTAATACACCTGCGGGATCCCGGGGGCGAGGAACTGGATCAGGCGGGCGAGGAGATAGCGGTCGTCGTCCTGGCCCAGCGCCGAGAAGTAGGTGGAGTTGACCTGATACAGATCGAGGTTGGAGGCGGCGATCCCGGTGGCCTGCCGGCTCTGTCCGGCCGTGGCCGCATGGAGTCCCTCCACCAGTTCGTCGAGTTGGGGAGCGGAGAGGAGCCCGGGACGGGTGTCGTCGGGACCGACGTCGATGACGCCGATCCCGTCGTGGGTATCCAGGACCGTCACGGCGTTGCGGGGGCTGACCCGCAACCAGTCACGCAGGGCGGCGGCCGAGCCGGCGTAGAGGCCGTGCAGGATCAGCGGCGGGAGGGCGAAGTCGTAGACGCGGTCCATCAGCCGGGCTGTCTCGATCTGGTCCGAATAGTGGGAATGGATTTCTAGCAGCGACTCCATACCGCGCCGGTGGATCTCATCGCCCAGGTCGCGCATGAACCTGCGGGTCTCGGAAGTCATGAAGCAGCTGGTGCCCGCCGTCTTGACGGCGTACCCCACTGCGTCCAGACGGACCTGGGCCACGCCGGCAGCGGACTGGCGGTCGAGCACCTCGAGCAGGTAGCCCCGGGCCTGCTCGTCGGATTGATCCAGGTCGACCTGGGCCGGTGTGAAGGTGGTCCACATCAGCCGCCGGGATCCGTCGCCAAAGGTGAGGGCGGTGAAAGGCAGGCCGGGACGGGGCCGGTAGATGCGCAGCAACTCCTCCTCGGTGGCGCCCTCGGGGAACACGTCGGAGTAGCTCAGGAACATTCCGGCATGAGCCGAGTTCGCCCCGTGCTGGAGGAAGTCGAGGAACCGGGGCGATTGGCTGGAGATGTGGTTGACGATCAGGTCGGCGGTGACGTCGAGGTGGGCGGCCAGGCGCCCGAGAGCCTCCCAGTCACCCAGCCGGGGGTCGACCCGGGTGTGGTCGATGGGATCGAAGCCGGCATCGGCCCCGTCGTAGGGCGGGTAGAACGGCAGCAGGTGGACCCCGGTGAACACTCCATCGAGCGGTCCGGCCAGCAGATCTGCCAGGGCGTCGAGGTCGCCGCCTCCGAAGCGGTCGACGTAGGTGATCAGTTGCACTCCGTTGCGCACCGTTCCAGTCTCACGCCTGCGAACCTCCACCTCAACTACTTCCCCCAGCGGGGAGAATTTCGCGAGCTCGCCGAAGAATCCTCAGGAACTCAGACGATCGCGCCGACGTTGTCAGCCGATGCCCCGACTGTCCCATGTGCTCCTCATCGCCCTTGGCGTGTGGCTGTTGTCTGCCCCCGCGCTGGCAACCGACTACTCGGGACGTTTCATCGACGACGACCGCAGTCGCTACGAGGCCTACATCGACGCCGCCGAACGGGTGGGTTTGGTGAGAGGGTGCAATCCGCCCGAGAACACCCGCTTCTGTCCCCACGACACCGTCACCCGGGCGGGGATGGCGGTCATGCTCCACCGCGCCGCCGGACTCGACCCGGGCAACGGCGACCACTTCAGCGACGACGATGGGCATCCGGCCGAGCCCTCGATCGAGGCCCTGGTGGCGGCGGGAGTCACCAAGGGATGCGGGGAGGGCCGCTTCTGTCCCGACCGGGTCCTCACCCGGGGTGAGATGGCATCGCTGATCACGACCAGTCTCGGCTGGGAGACGGCGGGAAACTCGTTCTTCACCGACCTCGATGGTTCCCAGTTCGGGCCGGCCCTGGCACTGCTCGGTCGCCGCGGCGACCTGGAGCCGTGCGACCCGCCGGTGGGAGAGCGTATGTGCCCGGACCGGGAGGTGACACGGGACGAAGCCGCCTTCGCCGTCGTCTCGGCGCTGGGCGTCGCCACGGCGGCGCCGGCCGGCGACGAGCCACCCGAGTCCCGGCTCGACTTCTCGGACGGCTTCGAGGACCTGCGGCTGTGGGACGGCCGGTCGGTGAGCAGCCGCAACCGGGTCGCGCTCACCGAGGGCGGGTACGACGGCCGGGGCATGCGGGTGGGGATTCCCCGTGGGTCCCATTACGGGGCCGACTTCCGACTCGATCTCGACGAGGTGGTGGGAGAGGACCCCGAGGTCCTCTACTTCCGATACATGCTGCGCCTTGACCCGGACTGGTCTCCGAAGTGGAGCGGAAAACTGCCCGGGTTCTCGGGCGTGTACGGGAGGAGCGGCAAGGGCGGCTACCGCAGCAGTCTTACCTCCCCCGGGTGGTCGGCCCGGCTTCAGTTCTTCGGCACCCACGCCAACGACTCCCGCGCCCGGCTCGGCTACTACGTCTATCACCTGGGCCAGGAGCGCCGATACGGCGACAAGATGATGTGGAACGAGGCGGGCAAGTTGGTCCCCGGCGAGTGGTATTGCATCGAGGGCGAGGTGGACCTGAACACGCCCGGTCTCGCCGACGGTGCCTTGCGGGCCTGGGTCGACGGCACCCCCGCCTTCGACGCTGCCGGCATCCAGTTCCGCCGCCCGGACGAACCCAACATCCGCATCGAGTCGTTCTGGTTCAACGTCTACTACGGGGGTAAGCCCACCGCCGAGAAGGACATGGGACTGACGATCGACGAGGTGGCGGTCGACACGGCCCGGATCGGTTGCGGTGGGGAGGAGAAGCTGCGGGCTCCGCTCACCGGCGACGTCACCGGCAACGGCTTCGAGGACCGGGTGTCCTGGGGTGACTGCCCCGACGGCAACTGCTTTCGGATCGAGTCCACCGTCCTGACCGGGCGTCGCCTGGGCCGGCGAGCCGGCACCGGTGGCTGGTTCACCCTCGACACCCTGTCCAACGGCCTCGCCCTGGGCGACTTCGACGGGGACGGGCGCCACGACATCCTCTACCGGGGGCGTTGTCGGGCCTCTACACCCTGTTGGCGGGTGCACCGCTCGGCGGGATCCCGCTTCGGACCCGGGTCGGACTGGGGTGACGGAGCCCGGTTCACGGGTACCACCTCGCGCCTGGTCACCGGCGACTGGAACGGCGACGGTCGCGACGACCTCACCTACCAGAGCGTCTGCGGAAACGACGCCCGCCCCTGCTGGCGGACTCATTTCAGTAATGGCTCGGGGCTCGAACCGCCGATCGATGCCGGCGCCCCGCCCACCGGTGGATCCGACCCGACCGCGGCCGACGTCGACGGCGACGGACGTCAGGATCTGGTGTACGCGAACGACTGCGACGACGGCCGCTGTTGGTTCGTGCAGCAGGCTGGAAAGGACGGGTTCGCCGCTCCCCGACCCATCGGGTCGGCCCGGTCGGACGAGGAGGAGGGATGGCGTCGCTGGTTCGATGTCGACGGCGACGGCTCCGATGACCTGGTGACGCTGGTTTCTGCCGAGGACGGAACCCGGCTGGAAGCGCGGCGCAGCGGTGGGACGACCCTGGGTCCGCGTGCCATCCTCGCCGAGTTCGAGGGCCGGCTGTCGGAGATCCACCTTCGCCGCCACAGCCAGGAGCCGCTCGAAGCGGTGATATTCGAAAGGTGCGACGGCGCTCCCTGCCTCCATCACCTGGTGGCCTGGGAGGGCACACTCATCGCCGAGGCCACCTACCGGCGCCGGCAGATCATCCTCTCGCTGTTCGAGGGCCAGGTGACCGTGGCCTGACCGGCCACCTTCTAGTCTCGGGGGAATGAGTGAACAGCCGACTGCCGCCGGCGACGTCTGGCCCAACGGCGGACCCGAGGTGGGGGCTCGGGCCGAGCGAACCCGGCAGGTCACTTCCGAGGACATCGTCCGCTTTACGGAGATGAGCGGTGACCGCAATCCCCTCCACTATGACGAGTCCGCGGCGGCGGACTCTCCGTTCGGCCAGCTGATAGTCCAGGGCGGAGTCACCTCGGCCATCCTCAACGCCGTCGTCGCCGAGGACCTCCCCGGCCCGGGGACGGTGTTCTTGCACGTGGAGTGGGATTTCCGGGCTCCGGTCCGTCCCGGCGACGCCATCACCGGGATCGTGGAGGTCACCGGGGTACGCGAGGACAAGCCGATCACGAACCTGGCTACCCGGGTGATCCGCGACGACGGCACCGTGGCTCTCGAGGGAACCGCCGTCTGTTACACGGTGCCGCTGAGCGGCCCGGCGGGGTCCTGACACGGCGGCGCGCCGGCAACGCCATCCGGTGCGGACGCCGAGCTCAGACTGCGGTGGCGTCGACCACGAAGAAGGTGTTCATGGCCCCATGGCCCCGCAACTCGACCGGCCCCCGGGGCTGCACCGTGAACCGCTCGGCGATGAGAGCCCCGGTCGCCTCACTGACGTGGACTCGTCCGGCCACGCCCTGCTGTTCGAGCCGGCTCGCCAGGTTGACCGTGTCCCCCCAGACGTCGTAGGCGAAGCGACGTCTCCCGATCACGCCCCCGGCCACGGGACCCGAGTGGACCCCGATCCGAAGGCTCAAGGAGGGGCCATCGCGCCGGTTCGAGAGCGCCCGGATCATCTCGATCCCGAGATCCACCACCCGCACGGCATGGCCCTCGAGTGGATCGGGAAGACCGCCCACTGCCATGTAGGCATCACCGATGGTCTTGATCTTCTCCAGCCCCCGTTCCTCCACCAGGCCGTCGAATGAGACGAAGAGCTCGCTCAGGAACTCGATGACCTCGGTGGGACGCATGGCGGCGGCCAGCGGGGTGAAGCCGACGATGTCGGCGAACAGCACCGACACCGAGGAATAGCTGTCGGCTATCGGCGACTCCCCACTTCGCAGGCGACGCGACACCGAGGCCGGGAGGATGTTGAGCAGGAGACGCTCAGTTTCCTCCTGCTCCCGCTGGATCTCGGCCGATTGCTCTGCGATGACGAGAGCCTGGTGGAAGACCACCCGCCTGTCCCGCTCCAGGCGACGCAGTCCCAGGAGGCTTCCGGCTGATATCGCCACCAACAGGAAGACGTCGATGAGGAGATCTCGCTGACCCCGATAGGTTGCCGCCGCCGTCAAGAACCCAGCTGCGATGACGGCCGTCCTCATCGCGGCGAATACGAACCCCGTGCGGGAGATGAACCCGAGGACGAACAGGAGCCCGATCGCCCCCACTGCGTAGCCGGGAAGGACATCGCCGATCACTGCCAGCCAGATCAGGATCAGGCCGTTGGCGGTGGTGAGCAGCGCCAGGATCAGATGCTGACGGTCGAGCGTCGTGGCGCGGCGATGAAGGAGGAAGCAGAAGAGGTTGGCACCGGCCATCGATCCGGCGGTCAGCCAGGCCGACCGGACCGGGATGGACGTTCCGAACGGGATCAGGATGGCGGCCAGCGTCCAGAGGATGACGCCGCCGGCGGCGGTGATGCGGAACGCCGTCAGCCCTCGGGCTCCCTCCTCTGCCTGGTACCGGTGCTCCAGCTCCTCGTCGTCAAACCGGAGGGTCGTACCGTCGAGGGCGCCACGATCAATGATCCTCTGCACTTAGACATCATATGGCGCAGGGGCATCACCGGGCGGGCGCCAGTCGGGAGTTGTACGGGGCGCCGACGGGAGCGGCCCGGGGCTCAGCGGTCCAACTGTCTCACGACTTCGGCGGCCCGCTCGATCGACCCGGTGGTGATCGGGTCGAGAACGAGCTGGACGTGGCCGATGCCGAGTTCGCCGATCCGAGCCAGTACCGACGCCATCTGCTGTGGTGAGCCCGTGATCGGATGCGGCTCGACCTGGCGGCCCTCCCCCGAGTCACCAAAGCTGAGGAACAGTGCCACCGTCCGCTCGAGCGTGGCCGGATCCCGCCCCGCCTTCTCGCAGGCATCGTCGATGCGGACGAGCAGCGGGGCCAGCCCTTCCGGCGAATTGGCGAAGTCGTTGAACCAGGAGTTCCACATCGCCACGTGAGGCAGGGCGATCGACAGCATCCGGGGCGAGTTGGAGCCGATCATGAAGGGGATCCCGCCCGGGCGCGGTGCGGGCAGAAGCTGGGCGCCATCGAGGCGGTAGAACTCGCCTTCGAAGTCGAACCGCTCTCCCCCCAGCAGACGGCGGACGATCTCGAATTCCTCCTCGAAACGGGACACCCGCCGCTCATACGGCAGGCCGAACGCCCGGAACTCGACCTCGTTCCACCCCGCTCCCACCCCGAAGATCAGACGTCCGCCGCTGATCTCGTCGACGGTGGCGGCCAGCTTGGCCAGCATTGCCGGGTTATGGAACGGAAGCGCCGCCACCAGCGGACCCAGCTCTACCCGCTCGGTCACGGCTGCGACCCCCGCCAGCTGCGTCCACGCCTCCCAGGGCCCCCGGCGAACCCCGTCCTGCTCGTAAAGGAGATGGTCGCCCACCCAGATCGAATCGAACCCGGCCGCTTCGATCATCCGCGCCATCTCCTCGAGCTCGGTCCATCGCACCACCCGCTCGACCTCGGGCAACTGCACTCCGACCTTCACACTGACCTCCTCGGCGATGAGCCGACGCTAGCGACCGCCACGAAGGCTTCTCGCGAGAAGCGGTCACGACCCGTCGGGGTCCTCTTCGTAGACCGAGTCGGCCCGACGGCGCCGCTCCTCCCGGGTCCGCCGCCGCTGGAGTTCGGTGGAGTAGGACACGTCCGTCCACATCTTGCGGGTTCCCTCCCGGTCCTTGTGCCAGTTGGCGGTGTTGGCCCGGGGCAGGGCCATGCCTTCGCCGGAGGCGTAGGAGTCCTGGTCGGCGCCCAGGAACATGAACGACCAGCCCCGCCGGCGATGATCGGTGATCATCGAGAACACCGATCCCCGGTCGTGCTCGCGGCTGGCGTTCTCGAGCCCGTCGGTGACGATCACCATCAGCTGGTCCTCGTCGCGGCCCGCCGAGACGGCGTCGACCCGCCCGATCATCGACCCGATGGCGTCGAAGAGCGGCGTGGAACCCCTCGGCTGGTAGGCCTCACGCGGCAGATCGGTCACCTCCCGCACCGGGATGCCGTCGATCAGGACCTCGAACGGGTCTTCCGAATCGAACTGGGCGACCGTGATCCGGGCCTCGCCCGCCTCGGCCCGCTGGCGGGCCAGGAACTCGTTGAATCCCCCTACGATGTCGTCGGCGATCGCCGCCATCGATCCCGACCGATCCAGCACCACCGATATGTGCAGCGCCTGATTGGTTTCCATTGTCCACTCCCTTTTCTGAGGCCCGGCATCCCGTCGTCCCCCAACCCCGCGAGGTTGGTGGATGCCCGGCATACCGCCCCCGGCCCCGCCCAACGGCACACCGGGCATCCGGTGATCAAAGTACGGGAGGGGTGTGACTTTTTTTGCGCCGTGTCAGAGGACGAGCCGCATCTCCGTCTGGCCGGCTCGGAAACCGACCAGTGCGAAGCCGGCGGCTTCGTACAACCGACGGGCCCCGGGATTGTGATCGAATACCGACCTGCCGACGGAAGGGAACTCTTCTCGCCGGGCCCAGGCGATGACCTCGTCGAGAGCTCTGGCAGCGTGTCCCTTGCGCCGGTGGACGGGATCCACCTCCAGATCGAAGATGTACGCCCCGCCGCCCACCGGCGCGGGGCCGAACCAGACTTGGCCCACCCGTTCGCTTCCATCCCCGATCCAACAGAACCGATGACCGACCGTGTCCGGACCGTCTGGCAGCAGCGACTGCATTTGCTTCCGGGCTTGTTCGAGGGCAGCTTCTCGGTCGATCCCGGCGGCCGTAGCCGTCTCCGCAGCGAATACCTGGAGGGAGCGGCGGAGGAACTCCCCCTTCTCTGCAGGCGACATTGGGATCAGCATCTCTTCACACCAGCCTCACCTCGGGCCACAAGAATCTTCTCGCGAGACGCGGGCTCACCATCGGAAACGGGGCACTCCCAGGTCCGACTCGCCGGGGATGGAGTACAGGGCCAGTGTCAGGGCGAGGATGGCCGCGCCGAGTGGCACAGGTGACGTTGTGGCGATCTCCCACGGCGACCTGGTGACAATGGCCACGTCTCTCTCGTGTTCTCGGAGAATCCACTGGTTCGCTCTGACAAATCGGTGCCTCTCCCAGGGGACGAGCTCGTAGGCCCAGTCGCGCCCATTGAGGCCGTAGCCACCGGGACCGGGTGCCGCCTGGGCCACCTTTCTGATGTCACGATCCACGATCACCGGACAGATCGCACCGGCCAGACCGACGGCGCGCAGCCGCCAGGGCGTGCCATCAGCGAGCTCGATCGGCTGTCCGCGACCGAAGAAGATGCGCCACCAACCCGGCCGTCCAAGTCGGGCCAGAACCTCACCATCGGTGGCCAACTTGTACACAGGAAAACGGAAGGAACCGACCTTGCGCAAAGCTGCGTCTCCGCTCAGCATGAATGCGGCGGGATTCGCCGGGAGATCTGATGGTGGTGACCGTCTTCCGGCTTGCATGGCGATCTCCAGGGTATCCGGCCTGCAACATCACCGGGTCGGCATTCGCCCACTCCAGGATCTGCCGCCCTCACGGGGCCGTTGGCGCAGGAGCGGTTTGCAGGGATAGGCAGCGAACCCTGTCCTGGAACCTGAGATCCACTCGTCTGTACCAGGCGCTACGGCTGCTGAACACTCTGGAACCTGGTATCACTCGGCGACGTCGGAAGAGGATGACAGTGCCCGCTTCCCGACGGCAGCGCTTCGAAGAGCTGGCTGCCGAGGTCTACGAGCCTTTGCAGCGATACGTGCGCCGACGTGTCGTCGCCGACGCCGTAGATGACGTCGTTTCCGAGACGATGACCACTCTCTGGAGACGGCTCGACGACGTCCCTCAACACGCCGCCCTCCCTTGGACGTACGGGGTCGCCCGCCGTCAGGTCGCCAATCATCGCCGCGGCGCCCGCCGCCATCTCCGGCTGATTCAGCGGATCGAGGCCGAGCCGCCGACGGCTGCTCACTCCGACACCCCGCTCGATCCCGAGCTCGAGAGCGCCCTGGCGGAGTTGGGGGAATCCGACCGGGAGATCCTGCGCCTGTGGGCGTGGGAACAGCTGGAGGCGGCCGAGATCGCCACCGTGATGGGATCGACCGCCAACGCTGCCTCGATCCGGTTGCACCGGGCCAAGAAGAAACTGGGCGAGAATCTCGAATCGGCACGAAAGAACCAGGTGCCCTCCGGACACAGACGGGGTGAAAGAAGAAAGGAGGAACGGCGATGACCGACGACGAACTGCGACGGCGCATGGCGGCGGCCAATCCCACTCCTCCTTCCCAACCCGTCGACCCGATCACGAGCGGTCGGGCCCGAGCACAGATGGAGGACATCATGTCAACCACAGCCCCCGCCCCTGCGGCACAACGCAACTTCCGCCTCCTGGGCGCAGTAGCCGCCGCCCTGGTGGTCGTCATCGGCGGCGCCACCCTCTTCGGTGGCCCCGGCACGTCGGACGATCCGCTGATCCTGGCGGCCAACGGCGACGACGCCCTGGCCTCTTGCTTGGTCTTCGACGTCGAGACGCTGGCCGGCATGGCCCCCGCCTTCGCCGGCACCGTGGTGGAACTGACCGACTCGGTCGCCACCCTCGATGTGGACCGGTGGTACACCGACGGCGAGGCCGAGACGGTGGAGATCAACTACACGCCCGGCTTCGAAGCCCTGATCGGCACCCCCGCCCTGGAGGTAGGCCAGCGCTACCTGATCACCGCCACCGACGGCGTCGTCAACGGCTGCGGTTACTCGGGAGTGGCCACCCCCGAGTACGAGGCGCAGTGGGAGCAGGCCTTCGGATCCTGAACTTCTCAACCCGACGAGTGTGCAACCGCCCGCGCTGAGCGCGGGCGGTTGCACTTTCGTCGGTCTGTGTACCCTCGGCCTCCGTGGAAGCCAACGCCACCTTCGAGCTTTCGGACCAGGAACTGCTGCCCACCGCCGATGACGTCGCCTCGGTGGTAGGGGTGGACCTGTCCCACAACTCGTTCACCAAGACCTTCGCCGGGGACCTGGAAGGCTCCAGCATCACCGAGATGCTGGCCACTCGCTCCCCTGACGGCGCCGGCTACGTGGCGATGGAGCGGATCGTGGGCCGCCTGGGCGACCGGGTCGGCACCTTCGTCCTCCTCCACCTCGGCACCCTGGACGAGATTGGTGAGCCGACCGGCCACTGGATCATCGTCCCGGGCTCGGGAACCGGTGAGCTGGAGGGCATTTCGGGCCACGCCCACATCGGCGCCGACGACGACACCCACCGCATCCAGCTCCACTACGACCTGCCCTGACCGCCACCAGAGTGCATCCCGCCGCGCTCAGCGCGGGTCCGTGCACACTCGATCTCTTGCGGAGAATTCTCTCCGAAAAGGGAGCCGAGCGTCGTGGCCGGCATCCAAGCCGTTGCCGAGAAGACTCCAAGGTGTGTCGGCCAGGCTGGCCGGCACACCGTTAGGAAAGGAACCTTTCGTGACCGCAACCAAGCCTGCTCCCGAGCAGGCCCGTAAATCCTGGCCGTGGATCGGCATCGCACTCGCCGTCGTGGTGGTGGCCGGGGCATTCGCCCTCGGGATGAGATTCGAACGCTGGACCGACGGCGACATGTTCGCCTTCATCAACGCCATCGACGGAGACTCGATCACCATCGACCCTGCCGCCATGCTGACGGGAGACGCGGCCCGAGAAGCGGCCGAACGGGATGGCCTCATCACCGCCGGAGAGGACCTTCCCAACGACTTTTACATTCAGAACAACGAGCCCGGCCCGCTGAGTATCGGGGTGGCCCCCGGTATCGCCGTGACGATTCTCACCTTCGACTCGACCGGGGACATCATCGCGACGGAGATCGGTCTCGCCCAGCTCGCCACCGCCTTCAGTGGAGAGAGCACCGGGGTGGTCATCTACGGGCTCAACGCCGGCGAGTTCCCCGTGACTCTCACCGTCGAGGACAACGTGGTCACCGCGATCTCCCAGGTGTATCTGCCCTGATCGCCTCGGGCCCTGGACCGTGTCCGACGCCCTCCCCGTTCGCTGGTTCGACCGTGCCGACTTCCGCCACGCGCCAACCGACGGCGGGTGAGGGCGTCACCGATGGCCCGGCGGGCGGCCCGGACTAGATCAGGCCGACCTCACCCAGCACCCGGCGCCAGCGCTCGATGAGCTCGGGGTCCTGGTAGGGGCGGTCGGCGACCCAGGCCGACACGTCGAGGGCGGGATAATTGTCCTTGACCAGTTGCGCCGTCGCCCGGGCCCGGCGATCCAGACCCATCTCGTGCTGGGCGGCGGTGAGCACCAGCAGGGCCTCGAGGTTGTAGGGCTGGTGCTCGAGCACCGCCTCGGCGGAGGCGGCGGCATCTTCGAATCGACCACCGATGAAGAAGGCACACGCTTGCACGGTGGGATACCAGGGGTTGACCACCTGGGTGAGGCGCATGGCCCGGTCGAGCGCCTCCACCGACCTCTCCCACTGCCCCAGGTAACGTCGGGAGCTTCCCTCCAGACCGAAGGTGACGTCGCAGGTGGGACGGGTGATCTCGATCTCCTCCAGACGATCCGCTGCCTCGGCGAATCGCCGCTCGGTGATGAGAGTGGCCGCTTCGGCCATCTGGCTGAGGCCGCTCGGGTCGCCGTGGGTGATACCCCGACGCGAGTACTCCTTGGACAGCCGCAGATGGCGATCGGGGTCGTCGACCAGGCCCTGGGAAGCTCCGATCCAGTGGGTGAAGGCCAACAGGGCGGTGGCGGTGCCGACGTCGGGATGGTTCCGCTCCACCTCCTCGAAGTACTCCAGGGCCCTCTGAAACCCCTCCCGGGTGGACGAGTTGAGGTGGAACCACCCCCGATAGATGTTCTCCTGGGCCTTCGGGTCCCCGAGTTCCGAATAGATGCGCGCCGGTTCCCCCACCACCAGCTCCACCTCGAGGAAACGAGCCACCTCGTCTCCAACCTCGTCCGACAGCGACAGCAGGGTGTCGGGAGTGGCATCCCAACGGCGGGAGAAGACGACGTTGATCGTGGCGAAGTCCATCAGCTTCACGTAGACGCGGAGGCTGTTCCCGAACTGATGGATCCCGGAATTGATCATGTAGTCGATGGCGTGCTCGTTTTGGACCGGCCGGGTCTCGTCGGTGGCGTCGACCACCCGCAACCCGGGGATAGCACTGAGGCGGTCGACGAGATCCGCTGCCAGGATCGGCCCGGCCGACCTGAGGGATTCCTCCACGTCCTCGACGTGGATCGGCAGCACCGCCACCGAGGGTGTGGCCAGCACGGGACGCTTCCGGGCGGCGGCCGGGCCATCCACGGGCAGGTCGCGGAACTCGTAGACCGGGACGGTTCCCGGGATGTTTTTCAGGGCCTTGTGCCCCGCGGGCTTGAAGCGCAGTTCGGGCTCGTCGAGGGCCTGATAAACGGATCCGGAGACACTGACCCCGCCCGGGGCGGCCAGGGCCTGGATGCGGGCGGCGACGTTGAGGACGTCGCCGAAGTACTGACCCTCGGGGGTGATCGTCACCTCGCCCTGATCCAACCCCATCCGGAAGCGGACCCGGCGATGCTCGGGGAAATCGGCGTTACGGTTCTCGATCTCGGTGCTGATGGCGATCGCCGCCGCCATGGCGTCGGTGGCCCGGTCGAACACCGCCATGAAATTGTCTCCCACGAAGACGACCAGAGTCCCACCCGACGCTTCCACCTTTTCCTCGACGAGGCCGTGGTAGTCGGCGACGATGCCGGCGGTGCCCTCGAAGTCGTCGGCCATCAGACGCGAGTAGCCGACCACGTCCGCATTGAGGGCCACCACGAATCGGGTTTTTGACTCAGTCGCCACGGTCATTTGAAACCACCGTCCTCAACGGGACGAGTCTACGAGCGGGCCGTCACTCGTGTCTGAGGTTTGCCGGACGGCCCGAATCGTTTTGTGGGTCGAAAATGACGCTCCGAGCATCATTTCCGACCCACAAAACAGTCCCGCGCGGGTGGGGCCGGAACCGTGTCCGACCCCCGTCCGGGTTCCGTGCTCGAAGCGGCGTATTCGTCTACTCGGGCGGCTCGAGCCACTCCATCACCTGGTCGACCACTGCGGGGGCGTCGGTCAGGTCGAAGTGGGTGACCCCACCGACGATCACGGTGTTGGTTGCCTCGGCGACACGCGGCCTGGTGCTGCTGGTGGTCCGCACCATCAGATCGCCCGCGATGCGTCCGACCGGATGGGCGGGATCGGGGGTGACGACACCGGCGATCAGGTGATATCTGACCCTCGGAGGTAGCGCATCTGGCTCGGCCTTGACGAAGCCGAGGTCTTTGATCCCGGCGGAGCGCCCGTCGACGAACTCGGCCAGGGGCCGGGTGGTCCCGAAGGCCGCCAGCCCCCGAGCCACGCCAACGACCAGCTTCTCCAGCGGAGCACCCCAGTGGGGGGTCCCGATCGCCACGATGTCGGTCACGTGCCCGGCCCAGGTCCGGCCCGCTCTCCGTCCAGTTGCATGGGCCTCGGCTGCGACGAGCCCGCCCATCGAATGGCCGACCAGTGCGATGGACTCGATCGGGACGTTCCAGGCGGCCGTCAGTTCTTCGAGCAGCGCGGCGAGTAGCTCTCCGTTGTCGGCAACGGACCGGCCCGTGTTGTATCGGATCGACACCGGAGTCAGACGAGGATGGTCGGCGAGGGACTGGGCGAGACCCGTCCCGTTCGGTGGCCCTTCCCAGCAGTGCTCGGTCTTGCCGAGCCCGTGAACCAGGACGACCAGGTGCCCGGTTATGTCGGACCCGGGGGATTCCGGCACGATCATCGAAGTCCCCAGCCTCGTCTCGTGGCGGCCCAGGCCGTCTCCGAAGAAGCCGTTGGTCCAGCTTCGGAGGGCGTCGAGAGTGACGGGCTCGACCGTCAGCACCCGGTCGAGGCCGGCACCCACCGCCGCCGTTCCCAGTCGCACCGAGCCATACACGAATCGGATGGCGGCCTCGTAGGGAGGCCCCACGTGCCGACCGAGCGGACCGAGGCGGCCCAGCCAGCGACGGGCGATGAGGGAGTGGATGTCCTCCACGGGCGCGATGATCCGTTCGACTCCGAGCGCCAGGACGCTACCGATACCCATGGGCTTGACCTCTCTCCCTCGGCTCACGGTACCCGGCCCCGCTGAATACCTCTGGATTCATGCCAGCTCGGTCGATCGCTCGGACGGGGAGAGCGGCGCTAGTCTGCGACGATGCCCAGCTGCGCTGACTGCGGGGTGGAAGCACGCCCCGGACAGCGCTTCTGCAGCCAGTGCGGGAGCGCATTGGTTCAAACCTGCCCGCAGTGTTCGACCGAGTACGCCCCGGGCGACCGCTTCTGTGGCGGATGCGGTACTCATCTGACGGACGGCGCCCCTCCCCCCGTCGAGTCGGAGCCCGTGCCGGCGCCGACTTCGCCGGAACGGCCGGTGGTGGCCGAGCGCCGCATCGTTTCGGTCTTGTTCGTCGACCTCGTAGGTTTCACCTCCCTTTCCGAGGGCCGCGATCCCGAGGACGTCCGCTCACTGATCACCGAATACTTCGCGCTCGCCCAGGGCATCATCGACCGATTCGGCGGCACCGTCGACAAGTTCATCGGCGATGCGGTGATGGCGTGGTGGGGTGCAACCGCCTCCCAGGAGGACGACGCCGAGCGTGCGGTCCGGGCCGCTCTCGAAATCGTCGACCGTGTGTCGTCGCTGGGCGAGCAGGTCGGGTTGAAGCTGACCGCCCGGGCCGGGGTGATGACCGGCGAGGCGTCGGTGGGTCCCGGCGGCAACGAGAGAGGTCTGTTGCTGGGGGATCTGGTCAACAGCGCCTCCCGCATCCAGTCGGTAGCCGCCTCCGGCACCGTCCTGACCGGACCGGTGACGGCCGATCTGGTCCGGGAGTCGATCGAGATCGTCGAAGCCGGAACCCATAACGTAAAGGGAAAGGAAGAGCCGCTTACCGCCTTCCGGGCGGTCCGCACCCTGGCCGAACGTGGCGGGCGGGGTCGGGCCGATGCCCTCGAGCCCCCCTTCGTCGGCAGAGCGTCGGAACTGCGCCTGATCAAAGACCTGTTCCACGCCACCGGCAACGACGGTCGAGCTCGCCTCGTATCACTGGTGGGCCAGGCCGGGATCGGGAAGAGCCGCCTGATCTGGGAGTTCAGGAAATACCTGGATGGACTGGTGGAAACGGTGTTCTGGCACCAGGGCCGCTCGCCTTCGTACGGTGACGGGATCGCTCTCTGGGCTTTGGGAGAGATGCTTCGCCAGCGAGCCCGCATCCAGGAAACCGACGACGAGGCCACCACCCAGCAGCGTCTCGCCGAGGCACTGGCCGCTCACGTTCCCGACGAAGCGGAGCAGCAATGGATCGGCGAGCGTCTCACCGGGCTGCTCGGAGCGGGCGAGTCGGCCAGCCAGGAGCGGGAGGAGCTGTTCGCGGCCGCTCGCGCCTTCTTCGAACGACTTTCGCTCAAGGGGACCGTGGTGCTCGTGTTCGAAGACCTCCAGTTCGCCGACCCCAGCCTGCTCGAATTCATAGAAGAGCTTCCCGACTGGTCCCAGAACCATCCGATTCTCGTCATCACTATGACCCGCCCCGAATTGCTCGAGCGCCGGCCGGACTGGGGCTCGGGGCGACGGGGTTTCACCTCCCTCTACGTGGGCCCGTTGACCGACGCAGAGATGGCCGAACTGATCGAGGGCACTGTGGCGGGGATCCCGCCAGGCATCACCGGACGTATGGTGGAGGTGGCGGGCGGCGTCCCGTTGTTCGCGGTGGAGATGATCCGGATGTTGATCGGTGACGGCACCATCAGCATCGAGCCGGAGGGCACCACCGTTGCCGACGTGACCGAACTGGAGATCCCCACCTCCGTCCAGGCCGTCATATCCGCCCGTCTCGACCGGCTCCCCTTCGAGGAGCGGGAGATGGCTCGCGACGCCTCCATCCTCGGTAACTCGTTCACCATCGACGCCCTTACGGCGCTGCGGGACGAATCTACCGACAAAATCGAGCGTCGGCTTGGAGAGCTGGTTCGTCGCGAGATTCTGGAGATGGTTCGCGATCCACTGTCGCCGGAGCGAGGGCAGTTCCGCTGGGTCCAGGGGCTGCTGCGCGAGGTCGCCTACGGACGGATCGGACGTCAGGACCGCCATCACCTCCATCTCCTCGCTGCCCGATACTTTCGCGATCTAGACGATCCAGAGCTCGCTCCGATCGCCGCCTCCCACTTCGTCGCCGCCGGTCAAGCCCGACCCGACCCGGCCCTGGAGGCGGAGATGGTTGGGACCCTGCGGCGGGCGATCGACCGCGCCCGCTCCGTCCACGCCCATGAACAGGTCCTGAGCCTGGTCAACACTTCGCTTCCCCTGGTCCCACTCGAGGCCCGCATCGAGCTCCACGGAATTGCCGCCGAGTCAGCCGTCCGTCACCAGGAGAACGCCGTCGCCGACAATCACGTGGAGGAGGCGGCGGCCATCGCCACCCAATTGCCAGAGTTCGCCCACCGGGCCGTCGCCCTGCGCGGGTATGTGGCCAACGAGACCCGCCGTTCTTCTTCGGTGCGCCAGATCCTCGAGGACCACCTGGCCGCCAACCCTGAACCTGGCGACGACCCGGATCTCGCTCGGATCGCCGTGTACCTGGCCCGGGTCTACATGCTCGAGGGCAACGGCATGCTGGCAGCCGACATCGCCCACGAGGTACTGGGAACCCTGGAACGACTCGGCATGCTCGAAGAGACCGTCGACGCTCTCATCACCATGGGCACCGGCCTCGTCATCGACCGGACACATCAGGGTATGGCACTCCTCAAGGGAGCACTGGAGATAGCTCGCAAGAACGGGCTGACGGGAACCACCCTCCGGGCGCTGATCAACATCGGCTTCGGATCGCCGGACACGGCCGAGTCGACGGAGGCGACCCGCCAGGCTTTCGAGGAGGCCCGCCGGATCGGAGACAAGAGTCACGGCCTTTTCGCCCTGGCCAACCTGGTCGAAGCCCATCTCCTCAACCTCGAACTTCCCGACGCCGCAGCGCTGCTTTACGATCCGGTCACCAGCAAACCGCCACCCGCCGACAGCGTCAGCCTGGATGCCTCTCGCTCGCGGCTCGCCCAGCTGCAAGGTGACCGAGCAAGGGCCGACGAATATCTTGCCGCCGCCCGCCGGAGATCGAGCGAAGTATCGGACCGTCAGGTTGTGTCAAATCTCGCTTTCACAGCTCACCACTTCCAGATCTTCGACATGGAGTTCGACGAGAGCATCCGCCTCTTCCGTCAGCGCTTCAACTCAGACGAGCCCTTCCATCCCTGGGCAACACTGGCGTGCTTCACGGAAGCGGCGGCGATGGCCGGCGACCGCTCCGCCCTGAGAGAGGCGCGTGAGATGATCGCGAAGCTGCCTGCCAGCCACTGGAGAGAACATATGGAGGGATGGATCGGCGCGATTCTCGCTTTGTTGGACCAAGGGTCCGACGGGCTGGAACTGGTCCGATCCCAGGTATCCCGGTTCGAGGCGAATCGGCTCCGCTCGTACGCGGTCAGCATGATGGTGGCCGCGGCGCGCCTCCTACCTCACGGTGACGCCGACCGGGCTGCCATCACCGCCGACGCTCTTCGCATTGCCAACGACGCCGGCGCCCAAGGTCTAAAGGAATGGATCGATCTGGCCACCCGCTAGCTCGCCCGCCACTCATCGGCTGAATCAGATCAACGGTCGAGCGTCAGACCCAGCCAGTTGGCCAGATCCTGGATCTCGGCTCCCACGCCTGCTTTCACCTCGGGCGTGAACTCGACGTCCTCGTGCACGGCGTAGACCTCGAGCACGCCGGCCTTGCGGTCGGTCTTGGCGTCGAGCTTTCCCACCAGCCGGTCGCCGTGGAGGATGGGGAGGGCGAAGTACCCCCATCGCCGCTTGTCCTTCGGTTTGTACATCTCCAGCACGTACTCGAAGTCGAACAACTGCTCCGCCCGGGTGCGGTCGTAAACCAGGCGATCGAAGGGGGACAGCAACGCCGTGCGACCTTCGAGCGGCACATCGACCGCCTCCAGTGCGTCCGGATCGACCCGCCACGTCCCCTTGGTGCCCTCGATCACGGCCGGCTCACCCACCTCCCCCACGTCGTTGGGCTCGAGCGGCACCTTGGTGGTGGACTCCCGGGCGACGCCCAGCGCCTGCAACCGGCGCCGGTTGCGGATTCGCTCGGCCTCTTCGGCCGGGACCGGGTTCACGTCCGGGTACACCCGCCCGGCCAGATCCCACATCCGCTGGCGACCCTGACGAGCTGCGATCGCCACCTCGCCCCGCAGCATGAGGATCTCGAGCATGAGGGTGACGTTGCGGTTGTGGCTCCAGCCCGACGACTTCCAGGGCACCGACGAGGTATCGGGTATGTCCCGCGACAGGAGGGGGCCCGATTCTTCGAGCCGGGCCAGGATGTCGAGGCGGAAGCCGACATTGGCTTCGAGCCACGCCCGCCCCTCCTTCGAACGCGGCCGGCCCTCCATCGCGGCCAGG
This sequence comes from Acidimicrobiia bacterium, assembly GCA_035461175.1. Classification (GTDB taxonomy): domain Bacteria; phylum Actinomycetota; class Acidimicrobiia; order Spongiisociales; family ZC4RG35; genus DATHVR01. Next base: position 19,286 of record DATHVR010000173.1, read on the forward strand.
AAGAGCGGGAGGTCGTCGCTTGGCCGAACCAGGGCGTCGAGCTCGAACAGGGTCCGCTCTTCCTCGAGTGCTGTCTTGAGGTGGACGGGCTGATAGGAGGATCCGAGCCGGCTCCACGCCACCAGGTCGGCGTTGGGGGCGACGGCCGCGGTGGGATCGATCTGGAGCAGCCCCAGCCACTTGACCAGCTGCACCAGGTCGGTGGGCCGGTGGGCGTCGAGCTGTTGCGCCCGCACCGCGATCCGGCGGGCCTGCTCCCCGCTGAGCTCGTGCATTTCCACGGCGTTCGAGCCTACTGCCGAGCCGCCCGGGCCGGAGAGAGAACCGAGGTGCAGATATCCCCCGGGGCGGCCGGAATCTGCACGTCAGTGGCTGTATGAGCGGGCGTTAAGCAGGGCCTTATGCCCCTCCCTCCAGGGACCCACTCCCCTAAGGATTGGGGGGCGGAGGCGGGAGAATGGAAATGCCCTTCGCGGAAGATGAGGTTTGCTGTGAATGAGAAATGGGTTTACGCCTTCGACGAGATCGACCAGGCCCAAGAGTCGGTGGGCGGGGAGTGGGAAGCTGCTCGCGCGCTGCTGGGTGGCAAGGGAGCCAACCTGGGCGACATGACCCGGATCGGGGTTCCCGTGCCCCCCGGCTTCACCATCACAACCGAGGCCTGCAACGCCTACCTGGCCGCCGGGGAAGAGTTCCCCGCCGGCCTGCTGGAGCAGGTCGACGCGGCTCTCGCCCGAATCGAGACCGCCGCCGGCAAGCGCTTCGGCGATCCCGACAATCCCCTGCTTGTGTCCTGCCGGTCCGGGGCGAAGTTCTCAATGCCCGGGATGATGGACACCGTCCTCAACATCGGGCTCAACGACGAGGTGGTCAAGGGACTGATCCAGCTCACCGACGACGAGCATTTCGTCTTCGATTCCTACCGCCGGCTCGTGCAGATGTTCGGGTCGGTCGTGCTCGGGGTGCGCGACGAGCCGTTCGAGCAGGTGCTCGAGCGTTACCGCGCCGAACGAGGAGTGGTGGATGACTCCGACCTGAGCGCCGACGACTTCCGGGCCATCACCGGGGAGTTCAAGGGAATCGTGGAGCGTTACGCCGGACGCCCCTTCCCCGATGAGCCCAAGGACCAGCTGCAGGCGGCAATCGAAGCGGTGTTCCGTTCCTGGAACGGCAAACGCGCCATCGACTACCGCAATGCCGCCGGCATCGCCCACGACCTGGGCACCGCCGTCAACATCCAGACGATGGTGTTCGGGAACATGGGCAGTGATTCCGCCACCGGGGTGGCAATGTCGCGCAACGCCACCACCGGCGAGCCCCACATCGAGGGCGACTATCTGACCAACGCCCAGGGCGAAGACGTGGTGGCGGGCATCCGCGTCACCAAGCGGATGGAACAGCTCAGCGAGGAAATGCCGGAGCTGTACTACGAGTTCGCCGCCATCGCCCGTCGCCTGGAGGGCCACTACCGCGACATGCAGGACATGGAGTTCACCATCGAGCGCGGCAAGCTGTGGTTGCTCCAGACCCGTGACGGCAAGCGCACCGCCCAGGCGGCGGTACGGATCGCAGTCGACATGACCGAAGAAGAGCTGATCGACAAGAAGACCGCCCTGATGCGGGTCACTCCCGCCCAGATCGACTTCTTCCTCCACCCCTCCTTCGTGGCCGAAGCGATTGAGGCGGCCAAGGACGAGGGCCGCTACCTCGCCACCGGGCTCAACGTCTCCCCGGGAGCAGCCGTTGGAGTGATCGCCTTCGACGCCGACCTGGCCGACCGGTGGGGGCGAGAGGAAGGCCGGGACGTGATCATGGTCCGTCCCGAGACCAAGCCCGACGACGTCCACGGCATGCTGGCGGCAAGGGGAATCCTCACCAGTCGCGGTGGCCGCACCAGCCATGCCGCCCTGGTTGCTCGCCAGTTCGGCAAGCCCGCCGTGGTGGGCGCCGAGGAGATCCAGATCGATCTCAGTGAACGTGTGTTGCGGGTGGGCGACCATGTGGTTCCCGAGGGCGAATGGATTTCGATCGATGGCACCAGCGGCGAGGTCCTCCTGGGTCGTCTCGACACCCAGACCCCCGACCTCGAGAACACGTGGCTGCGAACCCTTCTGGAGTGGGCCGACGAGGTCCGCGACATCGGGGTGTGGACCAACGCCGACCTACCCGACGACGCCCGGCTGGCCCGCTCCTACGGAGCCGAAGGCATCGGCCTGGCCCGGACCGAGCACATGTTCTTCGACCAGGCCCGGCTCCCGATCGTGCAGCGGATGATCACAGCCACCATCCCCGCCGATCGTTCCGACGCGCTCGACCAGTTGCTCCCGTTCCAGCGAGCCGACTTCGAGGGTCTGTTCCGGGCCATGGACGGGCTGCCGGTGACCATTCGCCTGATCGACCCTCCCCTGCACGAGTTCCTGCCGGCCTTCGAGGAACTGACCCATGACCTCACCGACCTCAAGATCCGGATTCAGTCGGCCACCTCCCTCCAGGGGATCAACGATCTGCTGGGCAAGATCGAGGACGGCGAGCACATGCTCGAGCGGGTGGAGAGCCTGCGAGAGGCCAACCCGATGCTGGGCCTGCGCGGCGTTCGGTTGGGCTTGATGATGCCGGGTCTGACCAGGATGCAGGTGCGGGCGATCTTCGAGGCGGCCTGCGCGGTCGCCAAGGAAGGCGTCGACGTACATCCAAAGATCATGATTCCGCTCGTCTCCCACGTGAACGAGCTGATCAGCCAGCGGGCCGAGCTCGAGGCAGTCGCCAAGGACGTGATGGCCGAGGAGAACATCACGGTCGACTACCAGTTCGGGACCATGATCGAGATCCCCCGCGCCGCGCTCACGGCCGACGAGATCGCCGAGCACGCCGAGTTCATTTCGTTCGGGACCAACGACCTCACCCAGATGACCTACGGGATCAGTCGCGACGACGCCGAGAAGGCGTTCCTGGTCCAGTATCTGGAAAGAGGCCTCCTCGACCGGAATCCGTTCGCCACCATCGACCCCAAGGGTGTGGGTGAGCTGATGCGGGTGGCGTTGGAGAAAGGCCGGGCGGTTCGTCCCGGTCTCGAGGCCGGCATCTGTGGCGAGCACGGGGGCGATCCCGAGTCGATCGCTCTGTGCCGGACCCTGGGATTGGACTACGTCAGTTGCTCGCCGCCCCGAGTCCCGGTCGCCCGCCTGGCCGCCGCCCAAGCCGCTATCCGCGGGTAGGCGCCTTCGGCGCCTGTGATGGGTGGTGGGTCCTGAGTTGGAACTCGCCCCTACCAACCGCCCCGCGAGCTCCGGCGGCAGGGAATTTCCCCCACTCCGTGGGGGACACAGTTCACCCCTTTGCCCGCCGGAGCGAAGCGAGGGGGCTGGAGCCCACCGGCCGGTGGCGGTGGGGTACTGCTGGCCGTCCTCCTGGCGAGGTTCAACCGACCCGTGCCCCGTTACCTCCTGATCGAAAGCGTGTGGGACAGCGCCCCACCTCCGACCCAGGGGCCGCCTGCAGGGTGTGTGGTCCGGGATCTCTGGTGATCGTTAGAACTCGACTCCCACCGCCCCGCACAGGAAGGCCATGAACGGCGTCGCCCGTCGACAGCGATCGGCGAACAGGTCGAGAAACGATTCGTCGGTCACCTGCTCCTCGGTCAGGGCCGCCGAGGCGATGAAGTCCTTGCGCTTGAGGTCGTCGATGAGGGGATGGGCGGCGTCGAATCCCCGGGGAGGCCGTAGCAGCGACTCACCCCTCAGCGAGAACACGTCGGTGAACTTCTCCGGCTTGGTGGCTCCCTTCCATCCGGCCGGATCTTCGGCGATGCGCTCCCGGATCCGATAGGCCAACGCGGTCTCGGGACGCCACAGCCCCACGCCCATGAAGCACTGCCCCGGTTCGAGGTGGAGGTAGTAGCCGGGGGCATGGGCGTCCTTGGCCCGCTGGTGGCGAAATTGCACCCCGGTATTGGTCTTGTAGGGGGTCTTGTCCTTGCTGAACCGGGTGTCGCGCTGGATACGGAACAGCGAGCCGCCCTGCACCTTGGCGACGGCCCGGAAATGGGGACTGATCGCCGCCAGGCGGGGCGCGAAGTCGATGATGAATGCCAACGCCGGCTCCTGGACCTGTTCGGCATAGCGGTCCCTGTTGGCCTGGAACCAGTCCCGATCGTTGTTTGCTTCGAGGTCGGCGAGGAACCTGAACAGGGCAGGCGAGAAGTGCGGCGCCACCCACTCAGCCTACTTCCCGAACGACCCGGAATCGCCGCGGGAAATCCTCCGCTTCCTCCGCCACCGGTATGCATGAGTGATTATGGTCACGCAGAGTGGGGACCCTGGCTTGGACCCGAGACCGAGCAAACAGACAGGAGAAACTGTGAGACGCTCATTGGTACTGCTGGTCGCGCTGGCGACCGCCATCGCGATGGCCATACCGGTTGGAGCAGCCGAGGTGGCCGACCGTGCCGACCGGCCGACGCCGGAACACATCGATGACCTGCGCCTGTCGTCGCCCCGGACCTCGTCGGGGAACCTGGACGGGGTGCATCCTTCGCTGCGGGGAGCGGCTGGTGACGAACAGGTCGTCGTCCAGTTGAAGGCCGAATCCCTGGCCGAGTCCGGCAAGACGAGCGACGGCCAGCAGGCGGCTCATGTGAACTCCGCCAAGCAGGCCCAGGCGGCTCTGTTCGACCGTATCAAGGGGATCGATTCCGGCGCCCGCCTCCTCGGGTCGGCCCAGCGTGTGATCAACGCCGTCTTCGTCGAGGTGAGTGCCTCGGCCCTGGAAGAAATCGCCGCCGACGATGCCGTCCGCCGCATCGCCCCGGTCGGTGAGTACGAACTCGACCTGACCGAAACCGTTCCCTACATCGGAGCCGACGACGTGCAGGCCGACGGCCACGACGGCTCGGGAATTACGGTCGCCGTCATCGACTCCGGCGTCGACTATCACCACGCCAATCTCGGCGGATCGGGAGATCCGGCCGACTACGCCGCCAACGATCCGACCGTGATCGAGCCCGGCACCTTCCCCACCGACAAGATCGTCGGGGGCTACGACTTCGTGGGCTCCAACTGGGCCGGCAGCGCCGACCCGATCGAACCCGACCCCGATCCTCTCGACGACGGCCCCGGAGCCGGCCACGGCACCCACGTGGCCGACATCATCGGCGGCATGAACGGCGTCGCTCCCGGCGTCGACATCCACGCCATCAAGGTGTGCTCTTCGATCTCGACCAGCTGCTCGGGCATCGCCCTCATCCTGGGCATGGAGTACGCCGTCGACCCCAACTTCGACGGCAAGGTCAAGGACCGGGTCGACATCATCAACATGTCGATCGGTTCCCCCTACGGCCAGCCGTTCGACGACGACCTCTCCCAGGCCGTCGACGGTGCCACCGCGCTGGGAGTGCTGACCGTGGCGTCGGCCGGCAACTCATCCGACAAGCCATTCATCACCGGCTCTCCCGGTGCCGCCAACACTGCCCTCTCGGTGGCCCAGACCCAGGTGCCCTCGGCGACGGAGGTACCGATGGAGGTGATCGAGCCGGTCGAGGACGCCGGCCTGTACGAGGCGGTTCATCAGCCCTGGTCGGCCGCCCTCACCGACGAGATCGCGGGACCTGTCGTCTACGGAGTTCCCCTGGCAGGCGGAGGCACCGACACGCTCGGATGCGACACGGATGTGGCACCCGGCTCCCTCACCGGCCAGATCGTGGCCGTGGACCGGGGCGCCTGTAACTTCAGCCTCAAGATTCAGAACATCGAAGCGGCCGGAGGCATCCTCGGCATCATCATGCTCGTGACGGACGAGGCCCCCTTCCCGGGGGGTTTCGGCAGCGGCGATCTTCCTCAGATCCCCGGCTACATGATCAGCCAGGCCGCCGGCGACATCCTGCGCGACGGTGACGCCGTGGTCAGCTTCGATCCCGCCACCGGCACCCCGCTGGTCGGATCGATGGTGGGGTCATCGGCCCGCGGGCCGCAGTTCGACGACCGCCGCATCAAGCCCGAGATCGGGGCCCCCGGCGCTTCCGTGTCGGCCGAGGCCGGCACCGGCACCGGGCTGACGCCGTTCGGCGGGACCTCCGGCGCCGCGCCCATGGTGGCGGGAGCCGCCGCCCTGGTCCAGGACGCCTACGGCGGCGGCAAGACCACGGGCCAAGGCAGTGCTCCGGGCAACCCGTCCGGCCAAGGGTTGAGCCCCCTGGCCACCAAGGCGCTGTTGATGAACACGGCCGAGACCGACATCGACACCGCCCCCGGGGCGGGCCTGGCGCCCATCAGCCGGATTGGCGGCGGCGAGGTGCGGGTCGACCGGGCCATGGATGCGACGGCCGTCGCCTACGACGCCGACGAGCCTTCCGGGTCCCTGAGCTTCTTCCACAACGACGTCACGGGCGTGACCGAGATCACCAAGACGGTCGAGGTCATGAACCTGACCGGGAAGAAGCAGACCTACGACGTCGACGTCAGCTTCCGGGCCCTCGGCCCGGAGGGAAGCGGCGCCGTCACGATCGACGCACCCGCCTCGGTCACGTTGCAGTCCGGCAAGTTCAACACCACCCGCTTCGACGTGACGATGACCATCGACGGCTGGCTGCTGGGCGGCAACCCGCTCAACTCGGGGAGTGAAGGCGGCAACGGTGACGCTCTCACCGCCGCCGAGTACGACGGCTACCTCACCCTCGACGGAGACGCGCCGATCCGCCTGGCCTGGCACGTTCTTCCCCGAGCGGCGGCCGAGGTGGTGGCCGACAGCACCGAGTTCGCGGCGGGCGGATTCCCATCCACGGTCGGCTTGACCAACAACGGAGTCGGGACGGCCCAGATCGATGCATACTCGATCGTGGCCACCTCGCCGGAACTGCCCGAGGGCGGACCCGGCGAGCAAGCGCCCACGCCGGACATCGCCGCGGTCGGAGTCAACACCTTCACCGTGCCATCCGAAGTCTGTGACTCCGGATTCGTGTGGGCCTTCGCCTTCGACATGCACGAGCGGGAGACCCACGCCGTGGTGCCGGCCAGCTACTGGGTGGACCTGGACACGAACCAGGACGGGACGCCCGACTACGCCGTGTTCACCTGGGACCTGTCGGGGATACCCAACCTGGGCGACGGACGCACCGTCACCTGGGCGGCCCCCTACGTGTCGTTCCCCAGCACGATCGGAAACGCCAGCGCGTTCTTCTTCGCGGAGCACGCCACCGTTACCGGCAATGTCGCCCTCTACCTCTGCGGTGAGCAGATCGGGATGACGTCGGCAGATCTCCTCACCACCAACGTGGATGCCCAGGCCTTCGCCTTCGACATCTACTTCGGCGGACCCGGGGATGCCACCGACGTGTTCACGATCACGCCGCTGGGTGAGCAGTACTTCGGCCTACCGGAGGACATCGCCGGAAACAGCACCGGTTCGGTCGAGATCTACGACTTCGGGCCCTTCCCGGGCAACACGCCCGAGGATGGGGTGCTCCTGTTCACCAACGGCGACCGTGGCGCCAGTGCCCGCGGTGGCGCCACCGAAGGGACGGAAGCGATCCACTTGTACCCGGCCTTCCCGTAGGCGCCGGCGAAATGTCCGGCTACTCGAGAGGGGCCCCGCACCGGGGCCCCTCTCGTCATCGTGCTGGCGCCGTGACGGGCCCGATCCGGTGGCGATGAGCGAGAATCGTCCGGTGGACAGAGGCGCGACGATCGATCTCACCATGGAGGAACTGCGGGCGATCACGGCGTTTGCCGTGGCCTGTGCCCGCCCGGCGCTGGCGGTCTTCGAACGCCATTGTCCGGGCGATCCGCGACCCCGGGAGGCTCTCGACGAGGCAGGCCGTTTCGCCGCCGGAGGTGGGCGCAACCAGGCGTTGCGGGTGAAGGCGCTGGCGGCGCATCGAGCGGCCCGGGCGGCTCAAGAGAGCGGGCGCGAGGCCACCGCCGAAGGGGCGCGGGCTGCCGGTCATGCGGCTGCGTCCGCCTATCTGCATCCGCTGGCACGGCCGAGCCAGGTCATCCATATTCTCGGGTCGGCCGTGCACGCGGCACGGGCCCTCGAGCTGGATGCAGGCGACGATCGTGCCGTCGGGACCGCGTACATCGAGGAGGCCGCGGACATGGCCGGCCCGCTGATCAGCGATGTCCTCCGGCGTTATCCCCTCGCTCCCAGCAGCAGCCGCCGGGTCGGCGAGCTGCTGACCGATATCGACACGTCATTGCGCCGGCTGCGCCCCTAGTCGGGCCGCCGCCGCCCGCGGCCTCTAATCACGATTCCGGGTTGGTGCCCGTCTCGCCCCCGGTGGGCCCGCCGGAGCGGGGGGTGGTGAAACCCTCGCATAGCTTGAAGTAGCCGGTGTCACCGACGCGGTAGTCGAGAACCGTGCCATCCGGGTCGACCAATTCCACCCAGTAGCCGTCGACGATCGCCTGGGTGTAGAACTCCCCCGGGACCGGACAGCCGAGCGCCCCGTCGGACCAGGTCATCGCCTGGCTGCGGCGCACGGTGAAGTCCCCGGCGGAGAGACCGGTTCGATCCGCGGCGTCAACGAGGATCTCGTCGAGGATCTGTTGGGGAACCTCGCCCACTACGGGCGGGTCGGATTCGGGCGGGGTTTCCATGGTGGGTTGTACACGCTCCGGGAGGGTGCTGGTGCCGGCATCGTCCCTCCCCTCCGTCGTCGGGGAAGTGGCCGGGATGGAATCGGTCGTCGGCACGTCGGAGGTGTCGGCTCCGCAGGCCACGGCCACCAGACCAAGTGTCACGACCAGGCTCCAGGTTTTCCATTTCACGTGGATATGACGGTACCCCGACCCTGTCGGTTCCCCTTTCCCGGGTCGGGAAGCGACGGGGAAGCGGTTTGAAAGTCTGCAGGCGGGGTATGCGAAACCAGACCCACCTTCGGGAATTGGCGCGGCCCGACGGCCGCCCCCTCGGGGTGGCGACGATACCGCGAGAGGAGAGGCGATGACCACGAGAGATACCCGATTTCGCACACGTGAGGTGGAGATGGAGTCCATCCGGGACAGGTTCGGCGGTGCCGACCTCGTGGCCGGGCTTCTGGGCATGTTCACCGCTCTCGGCGTCCTGGTCTTCCTGGGGTCGCTGATCATGGCGGGGAACGCCGGCCTCGATTACCAGCTCAACCAGGTGGATCTGGATGGGAACCTGCAGGAAATCGAGGTGGTGGGCGCCATCGTCGGAATCCTGGTGGTGCTGGCCGCCTTTTTCGTCGGCGGCTGGGCGGCCGGGAGGATGGCCCGCTATGACGGCGCCATCAATGGGATGGGAACCGCGCTGTGGTTCCTCCTGGTGGTTGCCGTGTTCGGTGCCCTCGGAATCTGGCTGGGGCAGGAGTACAACGCCTTTGCCGCTCTCGACCTCCCCAACTGGTTCGGCCAGATCGGCGCCGACGACGTCACCTTGAAGGCGATCGCCGGAGCCTTGGCCGGAATAGTGGCGGCCCTGCTGGGCGGCTACATGGGCGGGATGTTCGGCGAGCGCTTCCACCAGCGAGCCGACGCCGCACTGGTAGAAGAGACCCGCCACACCGAGACGACTCCTCCTACGGTCTGATCGCCTGCCGATAACCAACAGTCCGAGCCTCTGACGGGCGGCATCCTCGAGATGTCGCCCGTCAGTCGTGCTGTCGTCACACCCGTCGCCGGTTCGAGCGTCTAAGGCACCCGGGCGGTGGCGGATACCTCCACTTTTAGATCGGGATGGACCAGCCCGGAGACGATGAGAAGTGTGTTGGGCGGATACGCCCCGTCCGGGTAGTACTGGGCGAACACCGCCTGACGGGCGTCGCGGAATGAGGCAAGGCTCTCCTCCCCCACCAGGTAGGTCTTGAGGTCGGCTACGTCGGTGGGGGTGGCGCCGAGGCTGTCGAGGATGGCTGCCAGGTTGGAGAAGATCTGGCGGAACTGGGCTCCGGGGTCGCCCACGCCCACCAGCTCGCCGTCGGCGTCGAGAGCGACCTGCCCGGCGATGAAGGCCAGCCGGCCCGGTTCGGCCACGGCGACGTGGCTGTACTGGCCGGCCGGCGCCATGACCTGACCCGGATTGACATAGCTCACGGACATGGGCTCTCCCTCGATCGCGATTGGGGCGCCGAGACTACCCCCGAGATGGCCGGCCGCCGGAGCCGACAGGATCTAGGATGCCCCACGGTTCCATGCACGAAGTCACCGTCCATCCGCGCCTCCTCACCGCCCGAGGCGGGTTCGGGGCCGTGGTGTTGGCGGCCGGCGTCAGCGGGGCCGCCCTCCTCTTCTTTCCAGGCTCTACGGGCTCGTTCTTCTCGTGGGGTCTGGGACCACCGCCGCTGGCTGCCCTGGTGGGGGGCCTCTATCTGGCCTCGTCGATAGTGTTCGCCTTCGCCATGCGCCTGGACTGGTTCGGGATCCGTAGCCTGCTGGCGGCGGCGCTCGGGCTGACCGCCCCCACCCTGGTCGCCACCCTCATCCATCTCGACGTCTTCGACTTCGGCCGCTGGCAGGCATGGGCGTGGCTGGCCCTGTTCGTGTCGGCGCCTCCGTTCTGGGGTGGGCTGCTCTGGGCCGGTCCCCGTCCCGACCGGTCCCGGCGCCGCAGCTACGGGATGGGAAGGGCGCTGCTCGCCGTCGTGCTGTTCACCTGGGCGGTGGTGATGTGGGCGGCTCCGGAGGCTGCCTCGGAGCTGCTCCCCTACGACCTGGCCGGACTGGGGGGACGCTTCTTCGGGTCCTGGCTGGTGTTCCTGGGGGTGATGGCCGCCTGGTCGGCGTTCCGGCCCGGCCAGTCGCTTCCGACCCTGGCCCTGGCCGCCTACCCGGCCGGCGCCCTCGTCGCCGGTCTTCGCACCTTCTCGGATCTGAAGCCCGGCGCGGGGCGGATCGCCTACCTCGTGTTCCTGGCGGTACTGGCGGTCACCTTCGGGGTCTCGGCCGGCCGTAGTGCGGGCCCGAGCGAGACCGCCTGACCCGGTCGGGGTGGGGCCTGGGGCTCCACCCCGCCGGGAGTCGCCTATCCGAGGACGACCTCGACGTGGTGGGTGGCGCCATCGTCGACGAGGTCGATGTCGGATCCGGCCGGCTGGATCCTGTCGTCGACCGTCAACCCGACCACTCCCTTGGTGGCGCCGTCGGGATTGTGGACCCGGATCTCGTAGAGCGACGAGTGGTAGCGGAAGGTGATCGAGAACTCCCGCCAGGCGCGGGGGATGCAGGGATCCAGCCCGAGGCGGGTGCCGCGCAGATGGAAGCCGAGGATCCACTCCACCCCGGCCCGGTACATCCACCCGGCCGAACCG
>DATHVR010000174.1:0-31290 GCA_035461175.1 Acidimicrobiia bacterium
ATTCCCGACCCACAAAAGCTCTTGGCGCTGCCAGACTCGGTGCCCGTGGACCGCTTCGTCGTCGCCCGCAACCCCGATCCCGAGTCGAGCCTGCCCTATCTGGTGCGGTTGCCGATCGAGGGTGGACTGGTGCTCAAGACCCGGGAGTCGTGGCCCCGGGCCAATCGGTCCTACTGCCATCCCGCCGAGGACTGGCCCGAGGACGCCGAGATCCTGGAGGAGGTTGACGTCAGCCTGTGTCGGCGCCGGGGCTCGGCCATCGATCTGATCCTGGACCGGCGCACCAATTACCGCAGCCAGTTCGTATTCATCGAGAGCCGGGGCCGGGAGATGATCTTCTGGCAGACCGCCAAGGTGACCCGCAAGGCTCGACCCGGGTCCCGGGTGCCCACACGGCGGGCGGCGGGGTTGTCGGAGTGGACCGTCTATGTGGACACGCGGGAGAAGTACCCGTATCGCTTCGCCGATCGGCCGGTGACCACCGAGCGGCGGGCGCTATCCGCCGGTGACTACGCCGTGATGGTGGACGAGTCGGTCGTCGCCGCCGTCGAGCGCAAGACGCTCGAGAACCTGAGCGCCGACCTCGTCTCGGGCAAGATCGGCTTCGTGATGGCCGAACTCTCCACGCTGCCGGCGGCGGCAGTGGTGGTGGAGGACCGCTACACATCGATCTTCAAATCCGAGCACGTCGAAGCGGGATGGCTGGCCGAACTGGTCGCCCGGCTCCAGGTGCGCTACCCAAGGGTGCCGATCGTATTCTGTGACAACCGCAAGTTCGCCGAGGAGTGGACCTACCGCTTCCTCGGGGCGGCCCTGGCTGAACTCGGCGAGGCCTGAGCCGGAACCTTTTCGCGACAGAATTGCGCGCCATGGCGCGCAATTCTGTCGCGAAAAGCCACGTTCCGCCTCGGTCGTGGGTCGCGTTTACGGCTACAGAAGGGATCTGCCGGCCGGGTAAACTGGCTTCTTCCCATGATCACGATCAAGTCCCGACGCGAGTTCGAGAAGATGGCGGTTGCCGGCGCTTGCGTCGCCGCCATCCACCGCGCAGTGCGCGAGGCGGCCCGGCCGGGGGTCTCTCTGCTCGAACTGGAGGACATTTCGCGGGGAGTGCTGGAGGAGCGGGAATGCACATCTTCCTTCCTTCACTATCACGGGACCTATCCCGCCACGCTATGCCTGTCTCCCAACGACGTGATCGTCCACGGCATCCCCACCGACTACCGCCTGAAAGAAGGCGACATCCTCTCGGTCGACGCCGGAGCCATCTACCAGGGATTCCACGGCGACGCTGCTTTCACGATGGCGATCGGGGAGGTCGGCCCCGAGGTACGCGACCTGATCGACCGCACCGAGGAAGGTCTGTGGGCCGGGATCCGGTCGGTGCGCCACGGCGCCCGCCTGGGCGACATCGGCGCCGCCGTCGAAGAAGTAGGTCGTCACTACGGTTACGGGATCGTCGAGGAGTATCTGGGACACGGCATCGGCCGCCAGATGCACGAGGAGCCCCAGGTGCCCAACCTGGGAGAGCCGGGCAAGGGAATGAAGCTGCGCACCGGTATGGCCCTGTGCATCGAGCCCATGTTCAATATCGGTGGGCGGGAGACCAGCGTCGATGCCGACGGCTGGACGGTCCGCACCGCCGACGGCTCCCTTTCGGCCCACTGGGAGCACACGGTCGCCATCACCAAGGACGGTCCGATGGTGTTCACGGCCGGTGAGGAGCCGGTTCCGGTAGAAGAGGCGCCGGCGGTATCGACGATTTGAGATCGGCCCCGTCGTAGCGTTATCATTTGCTCTTGGTTCGTGGCTCTGCCATGCCTTCATGAACCCTTAGAGGTGGGCACGGCCACGAATTATCTCTGAGCAGTCCTCCCAGGTGCGGCGCAGCGTCGTCTGCCCGGCGGCGCTCGAGAACTGTAACCCGTAAGCAAGTCGAAGTGCCGGTGTTTGCCACCGGCCGACGGAAACGTCTGGAGAGACCAATGAAGGTGCGTCCTTCGACAAAGAAGATGTGCGAGAAATGTCGCATCATCCGCCGCCGTGGGCGGGTCTGGGTGATTTGTCCCAACCCTCGGCACAAGCAGAGGCAGGGGTGATCGCCTGATGGCACGTATAGCCGGAGTAGACCTCCCCCGCGACAAGCGTCTGGCCATCGGCCTGACCTACATCTATGGCATCGGCCACAGCCGGGCCTCACTCATCTGTGAGGGCACCGGGATCGAACCGGGCACCAAGGTGCGCGAGCTCACCGATGACGAGGTGACCCGCATCCGCCGCTTCATCGACCAGCAGTTCGAGGTCGAGGGTGATCTGCGCCGTGAGGTCCAGCAGAACATCAAGCGCAAGATCGAGATCGGCACCTACCAGGGGATCCGACATCGACGCGGGCTCCCGGTGCGCGGGCAACGCACCCACACCAATGCCCGTACCCGCAAAGGCCCGCGTAAGGCGATCGCCGGCAAGAAGAAGGTCAAGAAGTAATGGCGAAGCAGCAGAAACCTGCCCAGAAGCGGGTCCGGCGCCGGGAGCGCAAGAACATCTCCCACGGCCAGGCCCACATCAAGGCGAGCTTCAACAACACGATCATCTCCATCACCGACCAGACCGGCGCCGTCGTCGCCTGGACCTCGGGTGGGTCGGTCGGATTCAAGGGCTCGCGCAAGTCCACCCCCTACGCCGCCCAGGTGGCCGCCGAAGAGGCGGCCCGCCGGGCCGGTGAACACGGGATTCGCAAACTCGACGTGATCGTGTCCGGAACCGGCTCCGGTCGTGACACCGCCGTCCGCACCCTCCAGAACATGGGTATGGAAGTGAGCGGTGTGCGCGACGTCACTCCGATTCCCCACAACGGTGTCCGTCTCAAGAAGCGGCGGAGGGGCTGATATGGCTCGTTACACCGGACCCAAGCACAAGGCATGCCGCCGGGCACGGACCCCGCTCTGCCAGTCCAAGAAGTGCCCCGTCGACCGCCGCCCCTATCCCCCGGGCGAGCACGGTCGGGGTCGTATCCGTGAGAGCGACTATCAGGTGCAGCTGCGTGAGAAGCAGAAGCTGCGCACCATGTACGGCGTTCTCGAACGGCAGTTCCGCCGCTACTACGAAGAGGCGGCTCGCCGCCCGGGTATCACCGGCGACGCGCTGCTCCAGATCCTCGAGAGTCGACTCGACAACGTCGTTTGGCGTTCGGGTCTGGCCGCCACCCGCGCCCAGGCTCGCCAGCTCGTCAACCACGGTCACATCGAGGTGAACGGCAAGAAGGTCGACATCCCCTCCTACCAGGTGCGCCAGAACGACGTGGTCACCGTCAAGGAGGCCTCCCGCGATCTGGTGATCATCCAGCACTCGGTCGACACGCTTGATCGGGTCGCGCCGGAATGGCTCGATGTCAACCTGGGGGATCGCCGGGTGGCGATTCGCGACCTCCCCAGCCGCGACCAGATCGACACCGCCATCCAGGAACAGCTGATCGTCGAGCTCTACTCGAAGTGAGGAACTGACAGTGCTAATCGTCCAACGACCCCATATCGAAGAAGAGCAGGTCGCCGAAAACCGGTCGCGCTTCATCGTCGAGCCGCTGGAGCCCGGTTTCGGGTACACGCTCGGCAACACCATGCGCCGCACCCTGCTGTCGCGCATTCCCGGCGCCGCCGTCACCAGCATCCAGATCGAAGGCGTGGAACACGAGTTCTCCACCGTCGAGGGTGTGGTGGAGGACGTCGTCGACCTGATCCTCAACATCAAGCAGATCGTCGTCCGCCTCGAGGACGGCGAGCCCAAGACCCTGTACCTGTCCGCCAAGGGGGCCGGCGAGGTCACCGCCGGCGACCTCAAGCTCCCGGCCGGAGTCGAGATCGTCAACCCCGATCTCCACCTAGCCACCATGTCGGCCAGCGGCCGGCTGGAGATGGAACTCACCGTCGGCCAGGGAGTGGGATATCGCGGCGCCGACTCCAACAAGGAGTCGGGTCAGGCGATCGGTGTGATCCCGGTCGACTCGATCTTTTCGCCGGTACGCAAGGTCGCCTACCGGGTCGAGAACACCCAGGTCGGACAGATGACCAACTTCGACAAGCTGATCCTCGACATCGAGACCAACGGCGCCATCGAGCCGGGTGAGGCGGTTTCGTCCGCCGGCAAGACCCTGCGTGAGCTGATGGGGCTGTTCGCCGACATGGCCGAGGGCGTGGGTCTGGAGCTGGGTGATGTCGAGCCCGAGGGCACTGGATCGCCCGACCTCGATCTTCCCATCGAGGCGCTCGATCTCTCCGAGCGGCCCCGCAACTGCTTGCGTCGGGCCCAGGTCAAGACCGTGGGCGAACTGGTTTCCCGTACCTCCGACGATCTGCTCAATATCACCAACTTCGGACAGAAGAGCCTCGAAGAGGTCGTGGCCAAGCTCGACGAGCTGGGCCTGTCGCTGGCAGACGCCGGTAGCGGCGGAGGTAGCGAGTAATGCCGCGTCCCAAGAAGGGTCCCCGTTTCGGCGGCTCTCCGGCGCATTCCCGCCTGCTCATGGCCAACCTCACGTCGGCCCTGATCAACGAGGGCCGGATCGAGACCACCCTGGCCAAGGCCAAGGCGGTCCGTCCGGTGGCCGAGAAGATGATCTCCAAGGCCCGCCAGGACGGAGCCCACAACCGGCGCGTGGTCCGCAGGACCCTCATCGACCGGGATACCGTCACCAGGCTGTTCAGCGAGGTAGGGCCCCGCTACGCCGATCGTCCGGGAGGCTATACCCGGATCGTCAAGGTCGGCCCCCGCCGCGGCGACGGTACCGAAATGGCCATCCTCGAGTTGGTCTGATCCCGTCGGGATCACGCCTCTCAACTGTCGGGTACCGGGTCGTGGGTGGTGGGTACTGAGTACTCACCACCTAGCTCATTACTCGATACCCTCGTCGACCCGGGCCGCGATCCATTCGCGGGCCCGTTTGAGCACCTCGGCGGCGTCGTCGGGATGACGTTCGAGCGGGTCGCCGATGGCGATCCGGACCTTCGATCCGGGATGGAACGGCCATAGCTTGTTGAGCCGCCACGATCCCTGCACCGCCACCGGAACCACCGGGAGCCGGTCGGCCGCCGATAGCAGCGCCCGGGCGCCGGCCCGCTTGAAGGGACCGAGGCTGCCGTCCCGGGAGCGGGTCCCCTCGGGAAAGATCACCGCCGAACGGTTGCGGGCCTGCACCCGCTCGCCCAGTCCTCTGATCTCATCCAGGGCCTGGGCGGCGTCGCCACGGTCGATGAGGGCGTGTTCCCCCCGCTTGAGGTTCAGGGAGACAGATGGAATCCACCGTCCCAGCTCCGCCTTGGCGACGTACTTGGGCAGGTTGGAGAACATCAGCCCCCCGATGAGCACGATGTCATAGAGAGACTGGTGGTTGGAGATGATGATGTAGCCGGTGTGCGGTTTCACCCGGGGAGAGCGTTCGACCGTGAGCCGGGTGCCGAAGATACGGTACACCCACACCAGGGTGGCCTGGAGCGCCCCCATCACCCATTCGAAGGCGGTCAGCGAGAAAGGGCGGACGATGCGCCCCACGATGTCGTACACCACCAGCACCAGGCCGAACGCGACCAGGAAGGGAACCGTCACCGCCCAGTTCATCAGCTTCTCCACCCGGCGGCAGTGTAGGTACCCTGCGTCTCTTCGATGAGCCCCGATCCGACTCCGTTCCTAGCTTTTACGCGGTCCGAATGGTCCGCGCTGCGCGCCTCCACCCCGATGACCCTCACCGAGGACGATGTCGAAGCGATTCGGGGCATCAACGTGGAGCTCTCCATCGACGAAGTCGAGCGGATCTACCTCCCCCTCTCCCGCCTGCTCAACCTGTACGTCCGCGCCAGCCAGGGTCTGTTCTCCGTGACCGACACCTTCCTCGGCAAGCCCACCACTCCGGTCCCGTACGTGATCGGAATCGCCGGATCGGTGGCGGTGGGGAAGTCGACCACCGCCCGCGTGCTCCAGGCGCTCCTGTCGCGCTGGCCCGATCATCCCCGGGTCGACCTGGTCACCACCGACGGGTTCCTGCATCCCAACGCCGTGCTGGAGGAACGGGGTCTGATGGAGCGGAAAGGCTTTCCGGAGAGCTATGACCGGCGCCGGTTGCTCGACTTCGTGGCCGATCTCAAGTCGGGCCAGAAGCGGGTGGCCGCCCCGGTCTACTCCCACATCGC
This sequence comes from Acidimicrobiia bacterium, assembly GCA_035461175.1. GTDB lineage: Bacteria > Actinomycetota > Acidimicrobiia > Spongiisociales > ZC4RG35 > DATHVR01. Next base: position 6,177 of record DATHVR010000174.1, read on the forward strand.
CTACGACGTCCAACCCGACGAGCGAGTGGTGGAGGGCTCCGACATCGTGATCCTCGAGGGATTGAACGTCCTCCAGGGTGGCGGTTACGGCACCTACGTATCCGATTACTTCGACTTTTCGATCTATGTCGACGCCGATCCCGCCGATGTCGAGCGCTGGTACGTCGACCGATTTCTCACCTTCCGTGACACCGCCTTCCGCGACCCTTACGCCTACTTTCATCGCTATTCCGAGTTGAGCGACGAGGAGGCGCGCACCGTGGCGACAAGCATCTGGAACGAGATCAACCGTCCCAACCTGGAACGGAACATCGCTCCCACCCGCGAGCGAGCCACCCTTATCCTGGAGAAGTCGGGAGATCACTCGGTGACCCGCGTCCACCTGAGGAGAAGGTGATGGCAACCGAGGCGGAACGGATCGCCGCCGCCAATCGGTCGTATGCCGAGGGCTTTACCGGAGCGGGGGCGGTACGTCCTGCCCGTCACCTCGCCGTTGTCGCCTGTATGGACTCACGAATGGACATCTTTGCCATGCTCGGCCTCGAAGTGGGAGATGCCCACGTGATTCGCAACGCCGGCGGCATCGTCACCGACGATGTGATCCGGTCGCTCACTCTCTCTCAGCGTGCCCTGGGAACCCGGGAGATCGTCCTCGTCCACCACACCGACTGCGGCCTGCTGGGCGTGTCCGACGACGACTTCGCCGCCGAACTGGAGGCCGACACCGGTGCCGTCCCGCGGTGGCGGGCGGGTGGCTTCGAGGACGCCCACGCCGACGTGGCCGAGTCGATCCGGCGCCTCGGCGCCACACCGTTCCTGCTGCACCGGGACCGGGTCACCGGGTTCGTGTACGACGTCGACACCGGGCGCCTCTTGCCCGTCGACGGAGACTGACGGCCCGGGACTACGCTCCCAGGCGATGCGAGCACTCAAACGGGCCGTACGTTCGGCGATCTTCGATCGCAAGGTCAACACCGAGCTGTTCTTCGACTCCGACGCCACCGCCGACGCCGTTCTCCTCGTCGCCGCCATCGGTGCCGTCGTCTACTTCGGGGTCCTCGCCCGGATTGGTTTTGGCGCCTTCTCGGTAACCGCTCTGCTGGAAGCGGTGATCTACGCCGTGGTGGGATGGCTGATCCTGGCGGTGGGGACCTGGGTGGCCGCCACCAAGCTCTTCGACGGCAGCGGTCAGATGCAGACCATGATGCGGCTCCATGGTCACGCCGAGCTGCCGATGCTGCTGGCCATTTTCGGTGGAATCATCGGGACGCTGGGTCTGGCCTGGACCCTGGCCGCCAAGGTGCCGGCCACCGGCGAGGCGGCGTCGCTCGACACGTTGAAGTCGGTGGCGGCGGTGCTGGTCGGTTTCGCGCTGGTCGTGATCGTGCGCTTGCTCTTCCGACTTCCCTTCATGGCCCTGTCCTCCTTGTTTTGACGTGCCGGTGATCCGGCTGGACCTCGCCTACGACGGGACGGACTTCCACGGCTTCGCCCGTCAGCCCCAGGTGCGGACGGTTCAGGGCGAACTGGAAAAGGCCCTGGCCCGGGTTCTGGGGTTCGATTGCGAGACAACCGGGGCCGGTCGGACCGACGCCGGTGTCCATGCCCGCCACCAGGTCGTGAGTTTCTCCGCAGGCGAGCTGCCCGACCTGGCCCGTTTGCGGCGCGCCCTCGACAGCGTCCTCGGTCCCGAGATCTCGGTGGCCGCCGCCACCGAGGCGCCGGACGACTTCAACGCCCGCTTCTCGCCCACATGGCGTTCCTACCGGTACTTCATCGACTCACGTCCGGCGGCCGACCCGCTCACTCGAAACTGGGTGTGGCACCTGGCCCGGGATCTCGACCTGACGGCCATGGGGGCGGCGGCTCGAGGCTTTGTGGGTGAGCATGACTTCGCCAGCTTCTGTCGCCGGCGTCCCGAGGCGACTACCACCCGAACCGTGCACGGGGCCCACTGGGAGATGGATGGACCACGGCATTGCTTTCAGGTACGGGCCCGGGCCTTCTGCCACCAGATGGTGCGTTCGCTGGTCGGTTTCTGCGTCGATGTCGGCCTCGCCCGGATCCCGGCCGACAGCGTCGGGGACGTCATCGCCGCCAGGGATCGTCAGCGGGTGGGGACCGTGGCCCCTCCCCACGGTCTGGTCCTGTGGGAGGTCGGTTTCGACTAGCCAGCCCGCTCGGGATCTCCGACGACGGAGTCGATCGGACTGGCCGCTTCCACCGTGCGTCCCACCGTGCAGAGCCGGTCATGAGAGCGAGCTATCGCTTTCGGGAGAATCTCTCGGGCGGCGTCTCCTTCTTCCCCTTCCGGATAGGAGGCCCGGAAGGTGACGGTGAGGTTGCGCATGATGTTGCCCTTCTCCTCATCGCTCACCTTGTCTCCTGTCACCTCGACCGAGAGGAGGTCGGGCTCGGCGCGGCGGGTAGTGATGTGGTCCACGTCCGCCAGGGTGCAAGCGCCGATGGCGGTGAGCAGGAGCTCCACGGAGGTGAAGTCCTCGGGGTTGACGTGCAGAGTGATGGTTCCGCCCCGCTCGTTGGTGGCCCGGTACTCGCCTAGGGCGGTCCTCTTCACCTCGACACGGCGATGGCTGGAATCGTTCTTGGAAGTCATGGGCCCATTGTGGCCCCAGCGACGTGGCTAGATTCAGGCCATGCGGATAGCCGGCGTCGACTCCGTGTTCGTGAAAGTGACCGACCTCGACCGGTCCCTGGTCTGGTACCAGCAGGCGCTGGGTCTGGCAGCGGGGCCCCGCCACGGCGACTGGCAGGTGCTCGACGTCGGTGGTAACACGGTGTTCGCCCTCCACCGTTTCGACGACCACCCGGGAACGGTCAACGCCGTGATAGCGCTGGCTGTGGATGACCTCGACGCCGCCATCGATCAGGCGGTGGCCCGGGGAGTCCAGCCCATCGACCCCGACATCACCGACGCCGGCCCCAAACGCTTCACCACCTTCGAGGATCCCGACGGAAACCACATCCAGTTGATTGGTCGGGCGACTTCGGGGCCGGCTTCGCCTCGCTGACCCCGTTGCTTTCGCGTCTATTGGGTTGTTCGGGGCCGTGCCCCGAACAGACGCCGGTCGCCCGACATGCTGCCGCCGCGTAAGAGGTCGCGGGTTTGGCTTTCCGACTTCCGACTTCCGACTCAGGACCCACCACCCACCACCCACCACCAACTACGGGCGGTAGGGCTGGAGTGACTGCCGGATCTCCTCGGCGTGGTCGGGGTCGCGGGTCTCGACCGAAATGTCGATCTCGACCACTCCGAAGGGGAGTTCGAAGCCCTCCCGGTGGTGCTCGACGGTGATCACGTTGGCTCCCTGGCCCCCGATCAGTTCGAGGACCTCGGCCAGGCGTCCCGGCTGGTCGGGTACCCACACCCGGAAGGTGGCGTAGCGGCCGGCCGCCTGCAGGCCGTGGCGGATGACCTTGCGCAGGAGGAGAGGGTCGATGTTCCCACCCGAGAGTACCACCACCAGTGGGTCGGGAGCCGCGTCAGGGATCAGGCCGGCCAGGAGGGCGGCCACCGCCACCGCTCCCGCCGGCTCGGCCACCAGCTTGGAGCGCTCCAGGATCACGGTCAGCGCCGAACTGGCCTGGGCGTCGTCGACCGCCACCAGGTCGGTGACGTGGGCCTCGATCAGGTCGAAGACGAAGTCGGCCGGGACGATGACATTGATCCCGTCTGCCATGGTGCGGCCCTCGGCAACTCGCACCGGTCGACCGGCCCGCCGGCTGGCGATGTAGGTCGGGGCCTGGTCGATCTCGACTCCAACCATCCGGACTTCGGGTCGGGCGGCGTGGATCGCCACGGCCGTTCCCGCCAGCAAGCCCCCGCCTCCGGTAGGAACGACCACCGTGCCCACCTCGGGAAGCTGCTCGAGTATCTCCATTCCCATGGTTCCCTGACCCGCCACGATGCAAGGATCGTCGTAGGGATGGACGAAGACCGCTCCTGTCTTGTCGGCGTACTCGCGGGCGGCCACGACGGCGTCGGCCAGGTTGGTGCCGGTGAGTTCGACCCGGGCGCCGTAGCCGCGGGTGGCGTTGATCTTGGGAAGCGGTGCGATCTCGGGCATGAACACCGTCGCCTCGGATCCGGACCATGCGGCGGCCAGCGCCACCCCCTGGGCGTGGTTGCCGGCCGATGCCGCCACGACGGGAGCCCCGTCGAGCTGGGAGATGACGTTGAGCGCCCCCCGGACCTTGAAGGATCCCGTCCGCTGCAGAGATTCGGCCTTGATCCAGACCTGGCGCCCGCTGATGCGGCTCAGAGAGTCGGCGAAGAGCAACGGGGTAACGGCCACCCGACCGGCGAAACGCTCCCGGGCGGCCACGACCTCGGATGGGGTCACGGAGGATCGGTGGCCGGGATTGGCGGTTTCGTTCACGGTCCCGTAGCATAAGTGGGCTCCGTCAGGAGCTCGTTTCCCCGACGAACCCCCTCAACCAGCCGAGGGACTTTTTACCCATGACTACAAACAAGACATACTCGCCCAAACCCGCCGACATCGAACGTGTCTGGTGGGTCGTGGACGCTTCCGGCCTCCCTTTGGGACGCCTCGCCTCCGAGGTCGCCCAGATCCTGCGCGGCAAGCACAAGCCGACCTATGCCCCCCATATGGACACCGGCGACCACGTCATCGTGGTCAACGCCGACAAGGTGGCGGTGACATCGGAAAAGGGCCAGCAGAAGATCTACTACCGCCACTCCGGTTTCCCGGGCGGCATCAAGGCCGAGACTTTCGATGCGCTGAAAGCCCGGCGTCCCGAGGCAATCATCGAGCGCGCCGTGCGGGGCATGCTGCCCAAGAACAAGCTCGGGCGCCAGATGGCGCGCAAGCTCAAGGTCTACACCGGTGGCGATCACCCCCACGAGGCCCAGAGCCCCGCCCCACTCGATCTGAAGATCCGAAAGGTTGATGCTTGATGTCGAAGCCACTGGTCCAGGCCACCGGCCGCCGCAAGGAATCCGTCGCCCGGGTACGTCTCCGCGAAGGCGGGGGTCAGATGACCCTCAACGGCCGCTCGCTCGAGACCTATTTCCCCACCATGGCCCAGCGCATGCGGGTGATGGAGCCGATGCAGATCACCAGCACCCAGGGTCGCTACGATATCGACGCCACCCTCGAGGGTGGCGGCGTCACCGGCCAGGTCGATGCTCTCCGTCTCGGGATCGCCCGGGCCCTGATTGCCCTCGACCCCGAGTTGCGGGACGGCCTCAAGAAGGCGGGGATGCTCACTCGTGACGCCCGCCGCGTGGAGCGCAAGAAGTACGGGCTCCGCAAGGCACGGCGGGCGCCGCAGTACACCAAGCGCTGATCGGAGCCGCCGGCATTGGCTGATCTCTGGGCTCTGCTCGAGGCCGGTCAGCCGATCTTCGGCACCGACGGTGTCCGGGGAGAGGCCGGGACCGAACTCACCCCTGAGCTGGCTCTGGCCATCGGGCGAGCCGCCGGAGGAGAACTAAACCACGGTCCGGTGCTGATCGGTCGCGATACCCGCCGGTCCGGGACCATGCTCTCGGCGGCGTTGGCTGCCGGCCTCCAGGCGGTGGGAATCGACACCATCGATGTCGGCGTCCTTCCGTCGGGAGGCATCAGCATCCTCACCGACCGGTCGGCGGCGAGGATGGGCGCCATCGTCTCGGCATCCCACAACCCGGCACCCGACAACGGGATCAAATTGCTGGGGGAGCACGGCACCAAGCTGCCCGATGAGCAGGAGCGGGCGATCGAGGACCGCCTGCGCGCCTCGGGACGGCGGTCTGCCGTAAACGGCGCCATCGGCATCGGCCTCGTCGACTCCGATGCCCTCTACGAATACGTCAACTACCTGGCCGACGTGGCCGTTTACAGCCTGGGCGGTCTCCGGATCACCCTCGACTGTGCCAACGGTGCCGCCTTCAAGGCGGCACCGGAGTTGTTCAGGCGGCTCAAGGCGGATGTCGAGGTGCTGGCGGCCGAGCCCAACGGTATGAATATCAACGACGGCTGCGGTGCCACCCACCCCGAGTACCTGGCCGCCCACAGCCGGGGCCGGGTGGGCCTCGCCTTCGACGGTGACGCCGACCGCCTCATCGCCGTCGATGAAGACGGCCGCCCCGCCAACGGGGACGTGATCATGTCGATCATCGCCCGTCACTGGAAGACCAACGGTGGCCTGCGCAACAACCTGGTGGTGGCGACCGTGATGTCCAACCTCGGCTTCCGCAAGTCGATGCAGGAGGCGGGCATCGAGATGGTCGAGACCAAGGTGGGCGACCGCTACGTGATGGAGGCCCTCCGTGAACGCAAGGGCGTTCTGGGCGGGGAGCAGTCGGGCCATGTCATCTTCCTCGACAAGGGCCGCAGCGGCGACGGGCTGCTCACCGCCGTCCGGCTTCTCGATGTCATGGCCGGCACCGGCAAGGAGCTGCGGCGGTTGCGAGCCGAGGCCATCACCGAGTATCCCCAGGTACTCGAGAATGTCCGCATCCAGCGGGGAGCCGACGTCGCCGGCGCCACCGCCCTGTGGGACGAGGTCGCCGAGGTGGAAGAGGACCTCGGTGACGAGGGCCGGGTGCTGGTGCGGCCGAGCGGGACCGAGCCCCTCGTGCGGGTGATGGTGGAAGCGCCTTCGTTGGAGACCGCCCGCAAGTATGCTAATCGTCTGGCGGCAGTCGCCGCCGACACCCTCGGAAAGGAGTAAGTGCCCAACCCAGACCACTGAACAGCCGCGACAACCCCTTTTCGCGCACGAAAAGCGCGCCATAGCGCGCAATTCTGTCGCGAAAACGGTCAGCAAGCGCCAGATCTGGTCCGAATCCGGAGCAGATGACGAGGTGGAAGGTGATCGAATCTTTCGGCGGATGCCTTCCCGGCCGATCCACGGTCGTGACGGATGGGTACAAACCCCGGAGGTGACTCCGGGAACAGAAGCCCACCGATGTGGAGCCGGCTGACGGTCGGCGTCGCGGCTCTTTCTCGTACCCACGCGCCTCCCGGCGCGTCGATTGAAGGAGCTTTCTCATGTGCGGAATCGTTGGATACGTCGGGCCGCGTCCGGTCACCGACATCCTGTTGCCGGGCCTCGGCCGGCTGGAATACCGGGGATACGACTCGGCGGGCATCGCCGTTCACAGCGGTGAACAGATCACCGTCGTCAAGCGAGCCGGGCGGATGGAGGAACTGGAGAAGGCGGTGACCGACTCACCCATCGCCGACGGCCACGGCGGCATCGGCCACACCCGCTGGGCCACCCACGGTGCCCCCAACACGACCAATGCCCATCCCCACGCCGACTGCTCGTCGTCGGTGATCGTGGTCCACAACGGGATCATTGAGAACTGGACCGCCCTCAAGTCGAAACTGCTGGCACGCGGGCACAACTTCGTCTCGGACACCGACACCGAGGTGGTAGCCCACCTGATCGAAGAGATGGCCGACCTCGACCTGGACGAAGCCGTACGCCGGGTAATGCAGAAGGCGGAGGGCGCCCTGGCGCTGGTGGTCATGCGTGCGTCTGATCCCGACGTCATCGTCGGTGCCCGGCGCCAGAGTCCGCTGGTGATCGGACGGGGTGACGGCGAGAACTTCCTCGCCTCCGACATCCCCGCCTTTCTCGAGCACACCCGGGAGATGGTGATCCTCGACGACGATCGGGTGGTCGAGATCCGCCCGGGGTCGATCGCCATCACCGACCTGGAGGGCAACGCTGTCGAGCCGGAGCAGAGGAAGGTGGAGTGGGACTTCGAAGCCGCCGAGAAGGGGGGCTATCCCACTTTCATGCTCAAGGAGATCCACGAGCAACCCAACGCCATCGCCGACACCCTCCGGGGCCGGGTCGACGAGCGGGGCCGGGTCCAGCTGCGGGAGCTGGAGATTGACGAGCGCCTGTTGCGGGCGGTCGACAAGGTGTTCGTGATCGCCTGCGGCACCTCCTATCACGCCGCCATGATGGCCAAGTACGCCATCGAGCGCTGGACCCGTCTCCCGGTCGAGATCGACATCGCCTCCGAGTTCCGGTACCGGGACCCGGTGCTCGACGCACGTTCGCTGGTGGTGGGGATCAGCCAGTCGGGGGAGACCATCGACACCCTGGCTGCCATCCGCTACGCCAAGGCGCAGGGATCGACCGTCATCGGCGTCTCCAACGTGGTTGACTCCGCCCTGGCCCGCGAGGCCGACGCCGTCCTCTACACCCGGGCCGGACCCGAGATCGGAGTGGCGGCCACCAAGACCTTCACCACCCAATTGGTGGCGATGCAGTTGCTCGGCCTGTACCTGGCCCAGGTGCGGGGATCGATGGATCCCGGGGCGATCGAGTTCCACGTTACCGAGATGCGCAAGCTCCCGATGGCCGTCGAGAAGGTCCTCGAGAATGACCCCTCCATCGCCGAGATGGCGGCTGACTTCGGCGACACCCGCGATTTCTTCTTCCTGGGTCGCTCCGGCGACTTCCCGGTGGCGATGGAAGGAGCGCTCAAGCTGAAGGAGATCGCCTATGTCCGCGCCGAGGGCTACGCCGCCGGGGAGATGAAGCACGGGCCGATCGCCCTCATCGAGCCGGGGGTGGTAGTGGTGGGCAGCGCCACCGACGAACACATCAAGACCAAGACCCTCTCGAACATGGAGGAGATGCGAGCCCGCGGCGCCACCATCGTGCTGGTGGTGGAAGAAGGCGACGGCGAGGTCTATGAAGTGGCTGACTATGTGGTCGAGGTGCCTCGGGGTCCCGACCTGATCTGCACGGTGACGGCGGTGGTGCCGCTCCAGCTACTTGCCTACCACGTGGCGACCGCCAAGGGCCTCGACGTCGACAAGCCCCGCAACCTCGCCAAGACCGTGACCGTGGAGTAGACCTAGACGGCGTCGGACAGGACCCGGACGTTGCGGCCACCGCCGCCGAGGACGTCGGCCTCCAGTATCAGCCGCGCCCAAGGGCCGACGGTGGTAGCGAGCCGGTCTGCGGCCCCGCTCTCCAGGGCCTGCCACGGGGCGGCGGCGAGACGGTCGGTCTCCTGTTCGATCCCGTCGCGTGCCGCCCGGCCGGCCGAAGTCAGCCCGCCCTCGGTGTCGAGCCAGCCCCGCTCCCGGAGCGAGTCCTCTCCGGCGGCCCACTCCTGGTCCGACCAGCCCCGGCTACGGCGGAAGAAGTCCTCGTCGAACAGGTCGCCGGTAGCGGAGTAGGAGACCACCGCCTCCAGTCCGGACACCCCGGCCGCCGTCAGGGCGATGACGTGACCGTCGCCCCGGAACTCCCGGAGCAGGGTGGCGGCATGCCACAGGCGCAGGTGAGGCTGGTCGGGAGCGGCGACTCCGGCGTGGCCGGCGAAGAGGGGGCGTCCGTCCGGCCGGCAGCCCTCGGCAGCGGTGAGGGCGGTTTCGGCCGCCCATTCCATCTCGGCCGAATCCACCGCCCCTCCGAGCAGGCGGCGCAGGGCCTGGTCGGCGGCCCGATAGCGGTGCTCGATGATGTCGGCCGGCGGAGCGATGTCCCAGGCGGCGGGGATGAAACGCTCGACCGTGGCCGGGTTGAAGTTGTAGAAGGTGGCGGAAACCACCGACGCCTCCACCGCCCCCATCGCCGCCGAGCGCTGGGCGAAGTAGCCCATCCGGGGGTGGGTGAACCCCATTTCGCTCCACGTCGCGAGTGCCTCCGGGACGAAGTAGATCATCGAGTGGATCGGCTCCAGCGTGGCCCAGAGCTTGCGGGGAGTCGAGGAGTTCATGCGGGGACGTTACCGGTGGTCACCGGCGTCGTGCCGTCCACGGAAGGGCATTTGGCGCCGGCCGGGCCAGAGCCCAAGGCGGGCCGAGCTTTTCGCGACAGAATTGCGCGCCATGGCGCGCAATCTGTCGCGAAAAGGGGTGGGTTCCTGCCGGGTGCCCTGCCTTCGGTCATGGGGTGAGGCGCCCGGCGGATAATCTCACCGGGGTGAGGATCATCGGACTCGGAGTCGACCTGGCCGACATCGATCGGGTCGAGGACGTCTACAGCCGCTACCCCCGCTTCCTGGAGCGCTGCTTCACCGACCATGAGCAAGAGTACGCGCTGCGCTTCGCCAAGCCCGCCCGGAGGCTGGCGGCTCGTTTCGCCGGGAAGGAGGCGGTGATGAAGTCGATGGGGACGGGATGGCGGCGGATACGCTGGACCGACATCGAGATCACCGGCGGCGGCAAGCCCACCGTGCGGATGACGGGCAATGCCGCCCGGCGGGCCGAGATGCTGGGGGTGACCGAGGTCCACGTCACCATCACCCACACCGACACTTCCGCCCTGGTGATGGCGGTCGCGGTCGGGGAGCACGAATGATCCCGGTCGTCACCGCCGCCGAGGCAGGCAGGATGGACGAGCGGGCCGGCGATCCCGTCGACGTGCTGATGGAGCGGGCCGGACTGGCGGTGGCGCTGGCGGCGGTCGACCTGGGGGCCGGCTACGGGAGCCGGGTGGTGGTCCTGTGCGGCCCCGGCAACAACGGCGGCGACGGCTACGTGGCGGCCCGATTCTTGAAGGAGCGGGGCGTAGGTGTGTCGGTCCAGGCCCTGTCCGAGCCCCGCACCGAGGCCGCCCGCCTGGCCGCGACCAGGGTGCGGCGGGCCGGAGTACCGGTGGGCGAACTCCAGGCTCCGGGCCCGGCCGACCTGGTCGTCGACGCCGTCTTCGGGGGCGGTTTCCGGCGGGGATTGCCGGAGGGACTGGCGCCGTGGATGATGGGCGGGTCGCCGGTCCTGGCCGTCGACGTCCCCACCGGGGTCGATCCCGACACCGGGCAGGTCGGGCCCGAGGGGTCTTTCCGGGCGGAATCAACCGTCACTTTCGGAGCGCTCAAACCCGGACATGTGATCGCCCCCGGGGTCGACGCCTGTGGCCATGTGACAGTGATCGACATCGGTCTCCGTCCCGGCGAACCCGTCCTGATGGTGGCGGAGGAAGAGGACTGCCCGCTCCCGGCTCGCCCCCGACGGGCCCACAAGTGGTCGGCCGGCTCCGTCTTGATCGTGGGGGGAAGCAGAGGAATGGTCGGGGCCGCGGTGATGGCGGGCCGGGCGGCGCTCCACTTCGGTGCCGGGGCGGTGGGGGTCGCCTCTCCCGAACCCGAGGCGGTGGCGGCGCTGGGCCCGGAATTGCTCACCCCCGCACTCGAAGGCCTCGACGACATGCTGGCCCGTTACGACGTGATCGTGGTGGGGCCGGGCCTGGGCGAACAGCCCGACCTGGTCGAACGGGTGCTGGCCGGCGCCGAGCGGGTGGTGGTCGACGCCGACGCCATCCAATCGGTCCAGAGCCTGGCGGCCTGTGCCGGTGAGGTCGTGATCACTCCCCATGCCGGAGAATTCGCCCGGCTCACAGATGAGGCCGCCGGACCGGATTCGGCCCGGCAGGTGGCCGAGGAGATCGGTGGGGTGGTCCTTCTCAAGGGCTCGCCCACCTTCGTCACCGACGGGGGAGTGCCCTGGGTCGTTCGTGCCGGCGGTCCCGAACTGGCCACGATCGGAACCGGGGACGTGCTGGCCGGGATGATTGCCGCCCTGTGGGCGCGGGGCCTGGATCCGCCGACGGCGGCCCGCTCGGCCGCTTACTGGCACGGGGTGGCGGCGGCCGACCTCGACACCGAGACCACGGTTACTGCCGACCGCCTGGCCGAGCACGTGGGGTTGTACTCGGGGGTGTGTGGGTTCGGAGAAAAGCGGCCGGGTTGGCCTCGAACGCCCGCTGGCAGCCGGCAGCACAGAAGTAGTACATCCGGCCTTCGTGCTCGCTCGTGAAACGGGCGGTGGCGACTTCCACCGTCATCTCACACACCGGGTCGATGGCTGTCTCCGGCTCGGTCACGACGACGCTCTCGCCGAAGCCGCCGCTGGCTTTCAGCGCGACGAGTTCACCCAGGATCGCCACGGCGATCTCCTCGTGCTGTACGGGGCCGAGATCGAGGCCGGCCGGGGCGCGAACCCGAGCCAGGGCCTCGTCGGTGATGCCGCGCTCCTGGAGCCAGGCCCGCACCGAGGCGGCCCGCTTCTCGGAGGCAACCAGGCCGACATAGCGGGCCGGAGTGTGCAGGGCCGCCTCCACCGCCGGCTCGTCGTAGTGGCCCTGGGTGGCTACGACCACCATCGACACCGGGGTGACACCCTCGAACTCCGGCTCGTCCAGCGCCCGCACCCGCCATCCCAGGGCGCGGCACAGATTGGCGAGAGTGTTTGCCATCGGGGAAGACCCGACGATGTGTACGTCCGGGACGGGTAGCTGCGGTTCCACGTAGACCTCCATGGCGCCCTCACTGGCGCAAGCCATCGGCACCTGTACGACGTCGGGTCGGGGGTCGTCGACCCCCAGCACGAGCAGCCGGGGGCGGCCGTCGCCGAGAGTGGCCAGCGCCTCCCGTACCACGGTGGGCCGGGCGCAGGCGCCCCCGATCCAGCCGTCGACTGTGCCGTCGGGAAGGATCACCGCTTTGGCGCCCGACTTGCCCGAAGACGGACCCTGCCGCCAGACCACGGTGGCCAGCACGAACGGTTCCCCGGCCTGCCGGAGCCGGGCCGCCCGATCGAGTATGTCAGTCACGGCGACACTTCCGACTTGAGGTGGGAGACGGGTGCGGCTGCCCCCTACCTCCCCGGCTCCGCTGGCGCTCCGCCGGGCAGGGATCTTCCCCCTTCGCTCCGCTCAGGGGGACAAACCCCTCCGACCTCCGACTCATCACCCACCACTCATTACCCACCACTCACCACGTCGAGCGCAGCGAGGCTCACGGCTTCACCTCGATGCCGTTGATGGCGCCCCATACCCGGTGGGGCAGCACCGGCATGTCGATGTTGGCGATGTCGTAGCCACCGTGGCGCAGGGCGTCGAGGACGGCGTTGACATAGGCAGCGGGAGAACCCACCGTGGCCGACTCGCCCACACCCTTGGCCCCGAGGGGGTGATGAGGCGAGGGGGTCTCGGTCGCCCCGAGCGTGAACCGGGGCGTCTCGTAGGCGGTGGGGATCAGATAGTCGAGGAGGTTGGAGCCGATGCAGTTGCCCATCTCGTCGAAGGTGATCCACTGCATGTTGGCCTTGGCGAAGCCCTCGGTGAGCCCACCCGAGATCTGACCCTCCACGATCATCGGGTTGATGCGGATGCCGCAGTCGTCGACGGCGGTCATGTTGAGCACCTTCCACGTTCCGTCGGCCGGATCCACCTCGACCACCACGACATAGGTCCCGAAGGGATAGGTCATGTTGGGCGGGTCGTAGTAGTGGACTCCCTCCAGTCCCGCTTCCATCCCGTCGGGATGGTTGGTGTAGGCGGCGAAGGCGATGTCCTGGATCGAGACGCTCTGGTCCGTGCCCCGGACCGTGAACTTGCCCGGGGACCATTCCAGATCCTCTTCGGCCGCCTCCAGGAGGTGGGCGGCGATCTTCTTGGCCTTGTCCCGGATCTTGCGCGACACCATCGCCGTCGCGGCACCACCCACCGGGGTGGAGCGGGAGGCATAGGTGCCCAGCCCGTAGGGCGTGTTGTCGGTATCGCCTTCCACCACTTTGATCTGGTCGAAGGGAATGCCCAACTCCTCGGCCACGATCTGGGCGAAGGTGGTCTCGTGGCCCTGGCCCTGGCTCTTCACGCCCAATTTGAGGATCGCCTTGCCGGTCGGGTGGATGCGCAACTCAGCCGAGTCGAACATCTTCAGACCGGCGATGTCGTACTCCTTGGAGTTCCCGGCCCCCACCACCTCGGTGAAAGCGGCCAGTCCGACCCCGATCAGTTTCCCGTCGGCGGTGGCCCCGGCCGACTGCTTCTGGCGCCAGTCGGCATAGGTGGAGAGGCGCAATGCCTCGTCCATGGCCGCGTGATAGTCGCCGGAGTCGTAGACGAACCCGGTCGGGGAGTGATAGGGGAACTGCTCCTTCTTGATGAAGTTCTTCATGCGGAACTCGGTCGGGTCCATTCCCAGCTTCCAGGCGGCGTCGTCGGCGAGACGCTCGATCAGGTAGCTGGCCTCGGTGACCCGGAAGGAGCAGCGGTAGGCCACCCCTCCGGGCGCCTTGTTGGTGAAGGCGCCCTTGGCGGACACGTGGGCACTGGGGATGTCGTAGGACCCGGTGCAGATGTGGAACAGGCCGGCCCGGAACTTGGTCGGCTGAGCGTCGGCAAAGAACGCCCCCTGGTCCGAGAGGATCGAGGCCCGCATCGCCAGCATGCGTCCGTCGCTGGTGAGGGCGAGTTCGCCCTTCATGTGGTAGTCACGACCGAACCCGGTCGAGATCAGATTCTCGGAGCGGGTCTCGATCCACTTCACGGGCTTGCCGATCAGGAGCGAGGCGGCGGTCGCCACCACGTAGCCCGGATAGATCGGAACCTTGTTACCGAATCCACCCCCGATGTCGGGAGCGATGATGCGGATCTTCTCCTCGGGAAGGCCGGCCACCAGGGCGAACAGCGTCCGGTGGGCGTGCGGCGCCTGGGAGGTGAGGTAGAGCGTTGCCTGCCCCGTGACGGGGTTCACGTCCGCCACCGTCCCGCAGGTTTCGAGGGGGGCGGGATGGGAGCGGGGATAGTGAGTTTCGAGGCTCACCACCAGATCGGCCCGTTCGAAGGCCTGGTCGGTGGCGTCCTTGTCGCCGGTCTGCCACTCGTAGGCGACGTTGTCGGTCTGGCCCTCCTTCTCGTCGCGGATCAGGACCGCACCCTCCTCCAGCGCCTGTTGCGGGGAGGTGATGGCCGGCAGTTCCTCGTAGTCGACGAAGACGAGGGTGGCGGCGTCGCGGGCGATATAGGGATCGGTGGCGATCACCGCCGCCACCTCCTGGCCCTGGTAACGCACCTTGTCCGTTGCCAGCACCGCCTGGGTGTCGCCGGAGAGGGTGGGCATCCACGCCAGACCGTGCTGGTCCATCAACTCACCGGTGACGACTGCCACCACGCCCTCGAGCTCCTCGGCGGCGGCGGTGTCGATCGAGACGATGCGGCCGTGGGCGATGGGGGAGCGGACGATTGCCATGTGCAGCATGCCGGGGAGGACGACGTCGTCGAGGTAGTTGCCGGCGCCCTGGATGAATCGGTCGTCTTCCTTGCGGCGGACCGAGTGGCCGATTCCCCCGACCTCGGGGGTGGTGAGGGGTTGACGGGCGGTCGTGGTCATGACGAAACCTCCTGTGAGCCGGCCATCTCCTGGCCGGCGGCCTGGATGGCCTTGACGATGTTCGTGTACCCGGTACAGCGGCAGATGTTGCCGCTCAGGCCCCAGCGGACCTCGTCTTCGCTCGGGCTGGGGTTGGATTCGAGGAGCGAGGTGCCCACCAGCATCATGCCCGGGGTACAGAATCCGCACTGGAGGCCATGGTGCTCCTTGAAGGCGGACTGGATCGGGTGAAGCTGCCCGTTCTGCTTGAGACCCTCCACGGTGGTGATGTCCGATCCCTCCGCCTGGGCAGCCAGCACTGTGCACGACTTGACGGGCTTGCCGTCGAGCAAGACCGTGCAGGCGCCGCACGAAGTGGTGTCACATCCGATGTGAGTCCCGGTCAGCCCCAGTTGGGTGCGGATGAAGTCGACCAGGAGGGTGCGCGCTTCGGCCTCGGCGCTGCGTGAGGTTCCGTTGATGTTGACCGTTATCTGCATCAGTTCTCCTGGTTGATCTGGGCCAGGCAGTTCTCCAGGCCCCGCTTCACGTAGGCCTCCACTACCGCCCGCTTGTACTCGGCCGGTCCCCGAATGTCGGAGGCTGGGTCGGCGACGGCGGCAGCCGACCGGGCCGCCTCGGCGAACAGGTCCTGGCCCGGTGGCTCTCCGGTCAGCATCTGTTCTGCCTCTTGCGCCTTCAGGTTGTGGGGCCCGACGCTGGTCAGGCCGATGCCCGCCTCGGTGATCCTGCCGCTCTCGTCGAGCCGGAGATGGGTTGCTACGCCGACGGTGGCGTAGTCGCCGACCTTGCGCTCCAGCTTGAGATAGCTGCCGCCGCTGCGATCGTCGGCTCGGGGAATGCGTAGACCGGTCACCATCTCCCCCGGCTGGAGCGAGTTGGTGAAGAAGTCGACGACGAACTCGTCGATGGGGATGCGGCGCTCACCCGACCGCGAGGCGGCGACCACCTCGGCTCCCAGTGCCAGCATGACCGAGTTCCAGTCGCCCTCGGGGTCGCAATGGGCCACCGAGCCGCACACAGTTCCCCGGTTGCGGACCAGGGGGTCCGCCACCCACGGGGCGGTCGAAGCCATCAGCGGACTGGCGGCCGCAACCGTCTGACTGTCGACGATGTCGGCGTGGCGGACCAGGGCCCCAACCGTGAGGTGGCCGTTGTCGGTCCCGATCGTGTCCAGCCCGGGTAGGCGGTTGATGTCGACGAGATGGCCGGGCATGGCCAGCCGCAACTTCATCATGGGGAGGAGACTCTGGCCGCCGGCCAGGACCCGTCCCTCGTCCCCGAGGTCGGCCAGCAGCCCGGTGGCCTCGTCCAGGGTCGTGGGAGCCGAGAAATCGAATGAGGGGGGATGCAATTGTTACCTCCGGGGCGTACGTCGGGTGCCGGCCCCGGAGCGCGCAACGGTCGCGCCGGGGCGTCTCGTCCTCGTTTCGACCATACCCAGCAAACGATTGTGATGCCGGAGATTCCCACCCTTTCTCCACTCAGGGCGCCGAATCGGGACTTTCGGCCCTGGCATGGGCGGTTCTCAGTGCCGATGATCGGGCCTGGATGAGGAGTCGTAGACGACTCATCCAGCGATCTCTTGGGTAGACCGATATGGGTTGGGAGGCCCGAGGTCAAGCCTTGAGACCGGAACAGCCACTCCACCCGGAAGGTGGAACGCAGAGGCGGCGACCGAGGCGAGAGCCGAGGGTTCGTCCCTCCAGCGACAGGGCGATCGTCCGGTCGAGAAGACGAGCCGGGAGCCGCAAGGCTCCCGGCTCCGCGCTTTGTTGGCGCCTTCGGCGCCGTTACGGGTAGTGGGTGCTGAGTTCTGGGTTCGAGGCGCTCATCGGGCTTTTCGCGACCGAATTGCGCGCCATGGCGCGCAATTCGGTCGCGAGAACCGCCTTGACCTCTGACCTACGACCTCCGACCACTCACCACCCACCACCCACCACCCCTCTCCGACTGTGCGTTCACCGACATGGTGATGGCACAATTGCGAGGTGAGACCTACCTGGGCCAGCGTCGACCTGGCCGCCATTCGTCACAACGTCGAGCAGTTGAGCCGCGCCGTCGCCCCCTCCCGCCTGTGCGCGGTGATCAAGGCCGACGCCTATGGCCACGGCGACGTGCCGGTCGCCGAGGCGGTGCTGGAAGCGGGAGTCGAAACCCTGGCCGTGGCCCTGGTCGAGGAGGGGGTGCGACTGCGCGAGGCCGGCATCGAGGCTCCGATCCTGGTCTTGTCGGAACCACCCATTGCGGCGGCGGCAGAAATGCTGAGATGGGACCTGACCCCCTCGGCCTACCGGGTGGAGTTCCTGAAGGCGCTGGCCGCGGCGGCGGCCGTTCCGGTGGACGTCCATCTCAAGATCGACACGGGCATGCATCGGGTGGGGGCGCCGGTCGACCAGCTCGATGAGCTACTCGATGCGATCCGCCCACCCCTCCGGCTGGCGGCTCTGTGGACGCACTTCGCCGTGGCGGATGAGGATCCGGATTTCACCCGTGTTCAGATCAAGCGGTTTCAGGAGGCGCTCGGGTCTCGCTCGATACCGACGCATCTCGCCAACACGGCGGGAGGACTGCTGTTCCCCGAGGCCCGGGGGACGATGGTCCGGGCCGGGCTGGGGATCTACGGCCTCCATCCCTGTTCCGAGACCCGACCCCTGGTGGATCTGCGGCCGGCGCTCAGCGTGGTGTCCCGCGTCACCCATGTGAGGCGCCTCCCGGCAGGCTCGCGTCCTTCCTACGGACGCCGGCGGGAGATGGAGACCGAGGCGACCGTGGTCACCATCCCGATCGGATACGCCGACGGTGTGCCTCGGCTCCTCTCCGCCACCGGAGGCGAAGTTCTGGTGGGAGGGGGTAGGCATCCGCTCGCCGGGACCGTCACCATGGATCAGATCGTGGTCGACGTCGGGGATACCCCTGTCGAGATGGGTGACGAGGTGGTGCTGTTGGGGAGACAGGGCGAGGAGGAGATCTCTGCCGACGAGTGGGCGGCCCGTGTCAACACCATCTCCTATGAAATCATCTGCGACATCGGGCCTCGTGTTCCCAGGAAGTATTCGGAATGAATCACACCCTCACCGCCATCCCCGGAGTCCGGGTCGGACACTGGACCGAACCAACGGCCGGCACCGGATGCACGGTCATCGTGCTCCCGGAGCCCAACTGCGTTGCGGCGGAGTTCCGGGGTGCCGCCCCGGGAAGCCGAGAGGCCGCCCTGCTACAGCCGGGGATGTCGGTGGAACAGGTCCAGGCCGTCGTCCTCACCGGGGGCTCCGCCTTTGGCCTGGCCGCTGCCGACGGGGTCATGGCCGAACTGGAAGCCGAAGGACGGGGCCATCCCACTTTGGCCGGTCCGGTGCCGATCGTACCGGCCGCCGTGGTCTTCGATTTGCTGGTCGGCGATTCCTCGGTCAGGCCCGGGCCTGACGAGGGGCGTTTCGCCTTCCGATCCGCCACCTCCGATCCGGTCGTCTCCGGGAGACTGGGGGCAGGGACCGGCACGATGGTGGGGGGCTGGCGTGGTCTGGATACGGCGCGGCCCGGTGGGCTGGGCTCGTCCTTCGTGGAAGGAGACGGCTTTGCGGTGGGCGCCCTGGCGGTGGTCAACTCGGTCGGCGACGTCTTCACGCTGGAGGGTCGGCCCTTGACCGGGGGCGAGCTGATACCCGGTCCGCCCGTCGTCCCGACCGGGGCGATCGAACAGACCACGCTGGTGATGCTCGCCACCGACGCCCGTCTGTCGCGGCCCCAACTCGGGCGGTTGGCGGTGCGGGGCCATGACGCCATTGGAACCTGTATCCGTCCCGCCCATACCAGCCACGACGGGGATGCGGTCTTCGTCGCTTCGTGCGGCGAGAGGATCGTCGATGCGGATCTGGTCGCCGAGGTGGCCTGGGAGGCAACCGGGAAGGCGATCGAAGCGGCCGTCACCCACGCCGTGGGATAATGGCCGCGACATTCTCTGGCGTCCCGCCGACGGCACGCGATCTCGACCAGGCATCCACTGCATGACCGAACTCCAACAACTGAGAGTCACCGCCGAGTCGTGCACGATGTGCCGGCTGTCCCAGACCCGCACCCAGGTGGTGTTCGGGGTGGGGGAGCCGGACTCGCAGTTGATGTTCGTGGGGGAGGCGCCGGGCCGCAACGAGGACCTACAGGGTGTGCCTTTCGTCGGGCGCGCCGGCCGCCTACTCGACGGTCTCCTCGACGAGGTCGGGATCCCCCGGGATACGGTCTACATCGCCAACGTCCTCAAGTGCCGGCCGCCCAACAACCGCGATCCTCAACCCGACGAGATCGATGCCTGCAAGGGTTACCTTCGCCAGCAGATCCGCCTGATCCGGCCGAGTGTGGTGGTGACTCTGGGTAACTTCGCCACCAAACTCCTGCTCAACACAACCACAGGGATCACTCGTCTCCGCGGTCAGGCCTTCCCGTGGTGGTTGGGAGCGACTCTGATCCCGACGTTCCATCCCGCCGCCGCCTTGCGGGGCGGAGAGAAGGTGACCCAGGCCATGCGGGAGGATTTCCAGTTGATGCGCGAGACCCTCGATGTGGCCGCCCAGCCGGAGCCCCCCCGGGTGGAAGACGAGCCCACCAGTCAGGCAAAACTGTGGAACTGAATGTCGTCTGTCCCGAGGAAGCCGACACCATGGCGGTGGCCGGCCGCCTCGCCGCCGAGGTTCGCCCCGGCGACGTGATTGTCCTCTCCGGTGACCTCGGCGCCGGCAAGACTCGCTTCGCCGGCGGCCTGGCTGCCGGCCTGGGGGTGGAGGAACAGGTGGTGAGTCCCACCTTCATCCTGGCGCGTGAATACCGCAGCGGCTTCCTTCCCGTGATCCACGTCGACGTCTATCGACTCGGCTCCATGAACGAGTTCGAAGACCTCGACGTGTACGAGCGCGCCGCCGACGGGGTGCTGATCATCGAGTGGGGAGACGCCGTGGCCTCTGCCCTGCCGACGGACGTTCTCACGGTTCGATTCGAGGTCGACGAGTCGGAGGCGAGGACTCTCCGCCTCCAGCCGTCGGGCGACTGGTGCGAGCGCGACCTGAGCCGGGTGGTGCGATGAGACTGCTGGCGATCGAGACCGCCACGCCGGGGTCATCGGTGGCGCTGGCCGAGGGCCGCGAGACGGTGGCGTTCGCCGCCCGGGTCGATCGCACCGGTCATTCCGAGTTCCTGGTGCCGGCCATCGACTTCTGCTTCGATCAGGCGGGTTGGCAGCCCTCGGATATCGACGGCATCGCGGTCGACGTGGGTCCGGGTCTCTACACCGGGATCCGGGTCGGCCTCGCCACCGCCCAGGCCCTCGGGGCAACTCTGGGGCTTCCCGTCATACCGGTGTCGAGTCTGGATGCCGTGGCTCTCGACGCCGCCACCGGCCACCGCCACATCTGGGCGGTTATAGACGTCCGGCGGGGAGAGCTGGCGGTCTGCTGCTACCAGCCGGTCCCCGGCGGCGTGGTCAAGGACGGCCCCATCGAGTTGGTCGATCTGGAGGGTTTCCGCGCCCGGCTCGACTCCGATCCCAACGACGCGTTGGTGGTGGGAGACGTCGCCGCATTGGGCGAAGAGGTGTTGCGAGGCCTGCACCGGGTCAAAACCGGTCGGCCACCGTTCCCCTCGGCCCGTGCGGTGGCCGAGATCGCAGCCGGCCGCCTTGAGCGGGACGAGATCCCTCATCCGGAGGAGATCCGGCCCCTCTACCTCCGGGATCCCGACGTCACCATCAACTGGGCGAAGATCCGCCAGCCGGGGCCATGGGGATGACCGGTACGATCGTGCTCGCCCGCCTCACCGACGACGACGTCGCGGACGCCGTGGAGCTGGAGGAACGCGCCTATGCCACTCCCTGGTCCGAACGAGTGTTTCGTGACGAGCTGGCGGCACCCGGGCGGACCTACCTGAAGGCGGTCGACCAGAGCCGGTTGGTGGGATACGCCGGATTGATGGTGGTCGGCGAGGAGGCGCATATCACCACGGTCGTGGTCGATCCTTCGCACCGGGGAGGGGGGATCGGGACCCGGTTGATGCTGGAACTGGTCACCGGCGCCGTGACCGGTGGCGCCCGCAGCCTGACGCTGGAGGTGCGCGTCTCCAACGCGGCAGCCCAGGCCCTGTATCGCCGTTTCGGAATGGCACCGGTGGGGGTCAGGAAGCGTTACTACGTCGACGAGGATGCACTGATCATGTGGGTGCACGAAATCGGCTCGGAGGGTTATGCCGGGCGGCTGGAATCGATCAGACAGGAGTTGCGATGAATCCGACCATCCTCGCCTTCGAGACGTCCTGTGACGAGACGGCGGTAGCCGTGGTCCGGGGCACCGAGATCCTCTCCAACGTGCTCTCCTCGCAGGTCGACCTCCACGCTCGCTTCGGGGGCGTCGTTCCTGAAGTGGCGGCCCGGGCCCATGTCGAGGCGGTCCGTTCCCTGACCCACGAGGCGTTGCGGAGTGCGGGGGTCCACCCCGACGACCTCGACGGCGTCGCCGCCACCGCCGGGCCCGGGTTGGTTGGTGCCCTCCTGGTGGGACACAGCTTCGGCAAGGCCACCGCCTGGGCGCGTCGTCTCCCCTTCGTGGGAATCGACCACATGGAGGGTCACCTGATGGCTCCCCGACTCCAGTTCGAGCAGTTCCAGCCGCCCGCGGTGGGATTGCTCGCCTCCGGCGGGCACAGCCAGATCGTCCACGTGACCGAGTGGGGCGAGTACGAGACGCTCGGCTCAACGATCGACGACGCCGCCGGGGAAGCGTTCGACAAACTGGCCCGGGTGATGGGCCTGGGCTTTCCGGGAGGTCCCGCCATCGATCGGGCCTCCGACGGAGGCGATCCCACCGCCGTTTCCTTCCCCCGCGCTCTACCCGATCGTCCTTACGACTTCTCGTTCTCGGGTTTGAAGACCTCGGTGATCACCTTCCTCGACAACGCAGTGCGCGCCGGCGAGCTTCCCGAACGGGCCGATGTCGCCGCCTCGCTCCAGGAGGCGATCGTCGACGTTCTCGTCGACAAGACTTTTCGGGCGGTCGACGACACCGGGGTGAAGGTGGTGGCCGGAGGTGGGGGAGTCCTGGCCAATCGACGCCTCCGCCACCGTTTCACCGAGGAGGCCGACAAGCGGGGGATAACGCTATGTCTGCCCGATCCCATCCTCTGCACCGACAACGCCGCCATGATCGGGGTGGCGGGGGCGCACTGGCTGGCCCAGGGTCGCATCACCGATTGGGCCGAGACGGTCGACGCCGGAATGGTTCTGTGATTATCAAGGGGGACTGATCGATGGTCGGGCGACTTCGGGGCCGGCTTCGCCACACTGACCCCGCCGGTTCACGCGTCTCTCGGCTTGTTCGGGGCCGTGCCTGGAACAGACGCCGGTCGTCCGACATGCTTCCGCCTCGCTAGACGTCGCGGGTTCGGCTTCCGGCTTCCGACTTCCGACTTCCGACTTCCGACTTCCGACTCGGGTATGGCTTCCGACTTCCGACTCATGACCTCCGACTTCCGACTTCCGAATCAGACCCATGGCTTCCCACCTCCGTCTTCCGGCCCGGGGACTAGTCACTTCGGTCGAGTGCGATATCCCCCTCCAGATTCGGGGGTGTTCCGGACGATGAATTTGGTGTTGGATCGGACGGACGGTCCAGGCGTCGACAGGCTTGGGGGCCCCGGCGCAACCGCCGTTCCCCCGCATCTGGCCGGTGGGCTGCCGCCCAGATCGGGCGAAGGGCTCATCCGTCACTGGGCGGGTTCCGGAAGCAGGCACCGGAACCCGCCCCTCTTTTTTGCCCCCACGTCTTCCCATGATGACCCATGAATAAACCTGAGTCGTACAGACTCAGGTTTGAGCGGTCGATTTGGCAGTCCCCCTCTCCGAGTGCTACCTTTCTGGCAATCACAAGCCGTGACTGCTAACGCAGCGATGCTGCGGGCACGTCAGAGGAGCTTCAAGGAGGAAAATATGAAGCTGCAGCCTCTCGGCGACCGGGTAGTTGTACAGCCCGAGGACGATCTCGAACAGAAGACGCCCTCGGGTCTGGTCATTCCCGACACCGCCAAGGAAAAGCCGCAGATTGGGACCGTCCTGGCCGTAGGCCCGGGTGCGCTCGATGATGACGGCGACCGTCTCCCCATGGATGTCAAAGAGGGCGACCGCGTCCTCTACTCGAAATTCGCGGGCACGGAGGTCAAGGTCGAGGGCACCGAGTATCTGGTGCTGTCCGCCCGTGACCTTCTCGCCATCGTGAGCTGAATCAGAGGAGTTGATCGCATATGGCAGCGAAGGATCTTCGCTTCGATGAAGAGGCCCGGCGTGGCCTCCAGGCCGGCGTAGACAAGCTGGCCGACACCGTAAAGGTGACCCTCGGCCCCAAGGGCCGCAATGTCGTTCTCGAGAAGAAGTGGGGTTCTCCCACCATCACCAACGATGGAGTCACCATCGCCAAGGAGATCGAGCTTGAGGACCCGTGGGAGAACATGGGCGCCAAGCTCGCCTACGAGGTCGCCAACAAGACCAACGACGTCGCCGGCGACGGCACCACCACCGCCACCGTGCTCGCCCAGGCCATGGTCCGTGAGGGCCTTCGCCAGGTGGCCGCCGGAGCCAATCCGATGGACCTCAAGCGCGGCATCGAGAGTGCCGTGGAGCAGGTCGTCAAGGAGATCGGCTCCATGGC
Organism: Acidimicrobiia bacterium; assembly: GCA_035461175.1. GTDB lineage: Bacteria > Actinomycetota > Acidimicrobiia > Spongiisociales > ZC4RG35 > DATHVR01. Next base: position 29,973 of record DATHVR010000174.1, read on the forward strand.
CCGCGACATCGAGACCAGTGATGAGATCGCCCACGTGGCCTCCATCTCGGCCAACAACGACGACTCGATCGGCAAGGTCATCGCCGAGGCATTCGAGAAGGTCGGCAAGGACGGGGTAATCACCGTCGAGGACGGTCAGACCTTCGGGCTCGAGCTCGAGTTCACCGAAGGCATGCAGTTCGACAAGGGCTACATCTCGCCCTACTTCATCACCGACCCGGATCGCCAGGAGGCGGTGCTCGAGGATCCCTACATCCTCATCGCCAACCAGAAGATCGCCTCGGTGAACGATCTGGTCCCCGTTCTCGAGAAGGTCATGCAGGCCGGCAAGCCGGTCATCGTGATCGCCGAGGACCTCGAGGGCGAGGCTCTCGCCACCTTGGTCGTCAACAAGATCCGCGGCACCTTCCAGTCCGTGGCCGTCAAGGCTCCGGGATTCGGAGAGCGCCGCAAGGCCATGCTCCAGGACATCGCCGTTCTCACCGGAGGCACCGTGATCTCCGAGGAGGTCGGCCTGAAGCTGGAGAGTGTCTCCGTCGACATGCTGGGCCGCGCCCGCAAGGTCGTGGTGACCAAGGACGACACCACGATCGTCGATGGCGGCGGAAACGATACCGACGTGAAGGCTCGCATCCGCCAGATCGAGCGTGAGATCGACAACACCGATTCGGACTGGGACCGTGAGAAGCTCCAGGAGCGTCTCGCCAAGCTGTCCGGTGGTGTGGTGGTCATCAAGGTCGGCGCCGCCACCGAGGTGGAGTTGAAGGAGAAGAAGCACCGCATCGAGGATGCCGTCTCTGCCACCCGGGCTGCCGTCGAAGAGGGCGTCGTCCCCGGCGGTGGCGTGGCGCTGCTGCGCTCGCAGGCTGCCATCGACAAGCTGCGGGGCGGTACCACCGACGAGAAGACCGGCCGCATGATCGTGAAGCGGGCGATGGAGGAACCCCTCCGTCAGATCGCTTTCAACGCCGGCATGGAAGGCGGCGTGGTCGTGGAGCAGGTTCGGTCCCGCGAGGGTGCCGAGGGCTTCAACGCTGCCAGCGGCGAGTACGTCGACATGCTCAAGGCCGGGGTCATCGATCCCGCCAAGGTCACCCGCTCGACGCTGCAGAACGCGGCTTCGATCGCGGCCCTGCTCCTCACCACCGAGGCGCTCGTGGCCGAGCAGAAGGAAGATGCTCCTGCCGGAGGCCATGGCCACGGCGGGGCCCCCGACATGGACTTCTGAGCTACCTCAGAACCGAATGTGAAGGAGCGGGCCCCCGGTGGGGCCCGCTCCTTTCGTTACCGGGTGGTGGGTACCGGGGCCGACCGAACC
>DATHVR010000175.1:0-23920 GCA_035461175.1 Acidimicrobiia bacterium
GATAGCTTCCCCAAAAAACGAACATCCCGACGATGCCGAGGCCGGCGAGAAAGCCCGACCACACTCCGGCCGCCTTGTAGACAACGACGACGAGACCGATCATGCCTGTTGAGAAGCCGAGATAGGCCGGTATGAGTCCGACTGATCCATTGTCGGCGCCGGCCGGGGTGATGATCGAGGCCAGGAAGGCAGGAGGAGTGGTCCAGCCGGCCCAGGCGTCAACGAATATCCCGGTCGCCGCCATCAGTAGTGCCCATCCGGTGACCATTTGAAGGTTTCGTCCGAGCTTTCGGTCGCTGCGATGAATCGCCGGCCTGCGCACGCTCCTTTCCCTTCTACTCGGCGACTGGTGACGCGACGCGTCTTGACCGATTCAATGCACCGGATCCGCTGACCACCCATTCCGAGGTGAGGATGAAGATGAGGCCCCACACCGCGAGAGCCGTTCCCCAGCCGATGCCCAGGCTCGATGTCTGATCGGGAAACACGACTGAGGCGCCTCCCATCAAGAGAGCAGACAACCCGGCCATCCATGCGGTGACCCGTTTTCCCGTGAACGCCGTGCTGCTGACCAGTCCGAGAAGGATCAGGTGGACCCCGAACTCACCGGCGAACTGGTAGTGCGATCCGGCCCAGTGGGGATCGGCTTCGATCCCGGAGATCTGCGCCCCGACCTGGTCGAGCACGTAGAAAGCCACGGGTAGAGCGACGACAGCAGCGAGTGCAAGTAGACGACGGTCCGTAGGCCTGGGAACCCTACGGAGCGGGGAGGTGGGGTGGAGCACACCGGCGACGACGCCCAACCCGAAGATGATCCAAAGGGGAGGTGGCACCTGCTCGGAGGTCGGGCCGATGACCAGGTTGAGAAGGATCGCGGCCCCGAAGAACCCTGATGCCTGCCACATCGGAGCCTCCTGGGCCTCAGGTCGGCGGAACTGACTCGCCAGACCAAACAGCACCACCACATGGCTCAAGGCGAGCGCCAAACGATGGATGCGGTGGATGGCGAAATCATCCACCCTTGGCGAGAAGAAGTCGTTGACGAAACCATCCGGGAGCCAGACCAACGCCGGCGTCAACACGACCCACCATTGAATCGTCAATGCGAGTACCAGGAGGCCTGTCAAGACGTAGAAAGCGATCCTGCGCACCGATCCCACCTCTCTCTCAGAACCGAACACATCTCCTTGTCATGCATCTACGATATACTATATGCACTCAACGTGCAACAGGTGGCGTGTGAGCGTCAGATGTCGTGTGAGAAAATGGAGCAGTGACTCTGCGAGACCGCCAAGCACAACAGGCGAGGCAACTCATCATCGGCGCCGCCACCGATTGTTTCCTCGAAAACGGCTACGTCGGAACGACGATGGACGACATCGCTGAGCGGGCCGCGGTCGCCCGACGCACCATCTACAACCAGTTCGGCTCGAAAGCCGCCCTGCTCGTCGCAGCCATCAACGACCGGGTGGTGGGATCCGAGGAGAGGTCGCTGGAGTCCGACCATAACTCCGTCCGAGCGCTGGACGACCCACGTCAGATGATCGAGGCGTTCATCAGAGCTCATGTGGGTGTGGTTCACCGCAGTCTTCCGCTTCTCAAGGTCACGTTCGAGGCGGCGGCAATCGACGGCGAAGTCGCCAAGGAGTACGAGAGGAATGAGGATCACAGATACAGGGCGCAACAGGTCCTGATCGACGCCCTCGACCGGAAGGGGCTCCTCCGCACCGACGTGCCCCTTGACTATCTCAAGCGGGGGTTCTGGCTACTTGCTGGACCCCAGATGCTGATCACCGCCAGCAACGCAGGGTGGGACATCGACACCTACGCCCGCTGGCTGAAAGAGACTGTCAGCGGTCTCCTACTTCCTCAACACGATTGAGAGAGCATGTCAACGGGAGCTGATTCGTTTACCCCACCTGGTCTCGTGAGGTTTCACTGGAAACGAGGCGGGCGCCTATCGAGGAACGGTTCCCAGAATCGTCTACGTGGGTGAGAAACCCGTCAGGTGAGCGGGGGGTGCTCGGCTCGCTCGAAGCCATAGGGAGCCTCCAGCCGGTTGGCGGCGAGAAGCTCGGCATCCCTCAATAGCTCCCGGGTGGGAGCGTCCGCCACGATCCGTCCCTGGTTCATGATCACCGATCGCGGACACAGCTCGAGGGCGAGCGGGAGATCGTGGGTGATGAGGAGTTGGGTCATCGGCAGGTGTGACAGCGTCTCGATGAGCTCGCGCCGGCCGGCCGGGTCGAGACCGGATGAGGGCTCATCGAAGACGACGACCTCCGGTTCCATGGCCAGGACCGTCGCCAACGCCGCTCTCCTCTTCTCACCGCCGCTGAGATGATGGGGCGGTCGGTCGGCGAATCCGCGGCCGGCCACCACGTCGAGAGCAGTCTCCACCCGTTTCTCCAGGTCGTCTCCCGTGAGGCCGAGGTTGGCCGGGCCGAAAGCGACGTCCTCGCGGACCGTGGGCATGAATAGCTGGTCATTCGGGTCCTGGAACACCAGCCCCACCATGCGCCGGATCTCGGGATAGTTCGCCTCGACGACCGGCAGATCACCGACCGTGAGCGAACCGGCCTCCGGAGCCAGGATCCCGTTCAGATGGAGTGCGAGGGTGGTCTTTCCTCCCCCGTTGGGACCGAGGATGGCAACGCGCTCTCCGGTCTCGATCACCAGGTCGACGCCGTTCAGGGCGCTGGTGCCGTCCGGATAGGCGAACTCGACACCCCGGAGCCGGACGGTGGCGCTCATGTGAGAACCAGAGCGGTGGTGGCTGCGGTGGCGAACACCGTCACCGTCAGCATGACCGCCACCCAGTGGGATCGGGCTACGGCCTGGTCCTCCAGCAAGGGCATCTCCCCGTTGAACCCGCGGGAGACCATGGCGGCGTGAATCCGCTCTCCCCGCTCATACGAACGGACGAAGAGCGCTCCGGTCGAGGTGGCGATCGGTCGGGCTTGGGATATCCACTTCGGGTCGTAGCCCCGCGCTGTCATGGCGACTCGCATGCGACGAAGCTCGTCCGTAATCAGCTCGAGATAGCGGATCATGAAGGTGGCTATCGCCGTGAACAGAGCCGGGACCCGGAGCACACCCAGCCCCCGGATGATGTCGGCGACCTCGGTGGTGGCGGTGAGGAGAATGCTCACACTGGCTCCGAGCACCGCCTTGACGAGGATGTTCCACATCCCCCACAACCCGGGTACGGACATTTCGAGGCCGACGACCTCGATCGTCTCCCCCGTGGCGATGAAGGGAATGAACAGGGCGAAGAGCACGAACGGCGCCACGGCCAGCAGTCGCACCGCCACGAAGTGCAAGCGTATCCGTGCCAGCCTGGCGATCAGGACGATGGCGAGCGCATAGAACCCGAACACCCACACCGCCTCCCGGGGTGTGACCGCGATCGAAGCCACCATGCCCAGGGCGGCGACCACCTTGGCGGGGGGCGCCAGCCGATGGACGGCGCTGTGCTCATGGACGTAGAGGGCGTGGCTGTGACCGGCACCCATTCGGTCAGACCGGGGTCGGGGTTTTGCCGCTCGATTCACGCACGCCCAGGAACAGGCCGGCGGCGACGAGCAAGGTCACCAGGGTCCCCACTATCCCGGCGATGGCGAGGCTGAGGGGTTCGTTGGAGATGCCCTCGGTGGCATAGTTGGCGAAGACGACGTCGGCCAGCGAATGCTCTTCGGCCGATTCGATGAAGCCGGTGTCCTCGGCGACCCGCTCCAAGCCATCGGGATTGTCGACGGCGAACTGGCTCACGACGGCAGCGAAGACCAAGGCGACGAGGACCCCGCCGAGGACGAAGGTCCTCTTCCCGACCCGAGACTCGGCCAGCTGGCCCCGTTCCAGGTCCGATGCGCCGAATGCGAGATCGGGACGGGAAGCCAGCACGGCTCCGACCGCCAAGGCGCTGATGATCCCCTCGCCGATCCCGATGAAGGCATGGACGCCGACCATCGCCCCGAAGACGTCGTCGAAGCTGACTGGGGCCGTGGCACCGAAGAGCCATTCGATCGAAAAGCCGATGGAAGACATCACCACGGACGCCCAGGCCGCCAGCCCGCCCGCTCCGATCACGCCGCCGCCCGTCTTGGGGAACACCTTGCGGAAAAGGCGGAAAACGGCGTATCCCCCATAAGCCGGGATGATCGCCATATTGAGGACGTTGTAGCCGAGAGCGGTGAGTCCACCATCGGCGAAGGCGAGAGCCTGGACCACGACGACGATCGTCACCACGATCGCTCCCACCGAGGGTCCTAGCAGGATCGCGGCCAGCGCCCCGCCGATGAGGTGACCGGTGGTGCCCGCCGCCACCGGAAAGTTGAACATCTGAGCGGCGAAGACGAACGCGGCGGTGATCCCGGCCAGGGGGATCGCCTTGTCTTGCAGCTGTTGACGTGACTGCCGCAGGGCGAACCCGATCACTACGAGGCTGATGATCCCGGTCACCGCGCCGGTGCCGCCGTTGAGAAAGCCGTCGGGCGCGTGCATTGCCAGGACCATGAAGGGAAGCCTACCGCTAATTGCGAATCACTCGCAACTGGCTATCGTTCGCACCGACGCTTCTTCGATGAAAGGGATACACGTGGCGTCCGACGTCGGCACCATCCTCCGCGACCGCGGGTACCGACTGACCAGTCCTCGCTGGTTGGTGTGGTCGGTGCTCCGCTCGGCTGAAAGCCACCTCACCGCCGAGGAGATCGCCACCCGGGTCAACGAGGCCGACCCCTCCGTAAATCTGTCTTCGATCTACCGATCGCTGACTCTGTTCGAGGAACTCGATCTCGTGCGTCGCTCACATCTGGGCATTGACGAGTCGGCCCGATGGGAGATCGCCCATGCCGACGACGAGTTCCACCTGGTCTGTGGCAGATGCGGATCGGTGACCCACCATGTCGGGGAACTGGTCGAAGAGATCCGATCCCACCTGGGCGCGCATCACGGCTTCACGGCCAACAGCGTCGACCTGGTCGTGACCGGACTCTGCCCCGACTGCTCCGCCGACTGATCGCCGGCTGCTCGTTCTCGAGAGAGTTTTGTACCGCAGCAGTACAGCCGAACCTCAGGTTCGCCGGATCGATCAGAAGGGGACGGCAGTGGCCAACAGGCCCTGGCCCGGGCGGCGACCGGAGACGGCCCGGCAGAACTCGATGGCGTCGACCGAGATCGGTTCGCTTCCACCGCCGGCCTGGAACACACCGCCGGCCGGGCCGGTCACTTCGAGGGTGAATGGCCGGCCGTGTCGGCGAGCCCACTCGGCCACCACGTCGGCGACTATCCGTCCCTCGTGCTCGGCGTCGACCTGCATCTTCGTCCCCAGGGCCCGGGTGAGGTCGACCCGGTGCATGAAGGTGTCGCGGGTGAGGATCACGTCGACCAGATAACCGAGCGTCCAGCGCTCCGCGATGTCGCCCATCACCACCGGGAACGACGCCCAGCGTCGCAACGGGGCCGGAAGCCGATGTCGTCCCCGGGCCGCTTTCTCGACCGAAGCCACCGTTTCGGCCACCAGTTCCCTCGGGCTGAGGTCGGAGACGCGTTCGACCTGGATGGAGGTCATGTGGTCCACCGCCGGGCGACCGTCCCGGCGTCCCCGCCGGGCCACCTCCATCTGCTGGGAGACGAACTCGCGGAACGAGGCCGCCGAGCGCATTGCCCCCAGCATGTGCCCGGCCATGTCGCGGACCGTCCATTCGGAACAGTCGGTGGGCAGACTCCACTGTTCGTCGGCCACCTCGGCCAGCACGGACGCGTACCGCCCGTATGCCTCCCGGGCCAAGACGAAGGCCTCTTCGTGGGCGATGGTCGGGATGGTGCCGGTGTCGATCGAAGTGACGGTCATGCTCGCTCCTCTGCGACGGTGACGTGGTCCAGGTACATGTCGACGGCATCGTCGAGCAGGAGACTCCAGCGTTCGCCGCCCGGATCGTTGGAGATCTGCTGGCCGATGAGACCCGAGCTCAGCGCCGTCCACAGGTCGCCGGCGGACTCGGACTCCACCCCGAGCCGCCGCAAAGCATCGCGCAGCTGCTCGAGCACCTGCTCGGCCAGGTGGTAAGACTCGGGGGAGGGGACGAAATCGGGGACGGTGCGCTGGAAGAGGAGCTGGTATCGCTCGGGATCGGACGTGCAGAACTGGAAGAAGGCCCGGTTGCCGGCCCGGAAGGTCGCCCGGTCCATCTCGGCGGCGAAGAAGGGCTGCATCTCTGCCAGCAGCTGCTCGTAGCCCTGGCGGAACATGGCGTCATAGATCTCGTCCTTGGAACCGAAGTAGGAGTAGAGGCTCGGTGCCCGCATTCCCACCCGGGCGGCAAGATCGCGCAGGGCTACGCCGGCCAGTCCCGACTCTCGCGACAGGTCCCAGGCCGCCTCCAGAATCGCCTGGCGAGTCCCGGTCCGCTTCCGCTCGCGCACGCTCTGCCCTAACATCGTTAGGATTATCTAACATCGTTAGGTTACTGTCAAGGGCTCCCCAGGATCAGGCGGGCGACGCGCTCGCCCTCGTCGTACTCACCGGTGGGCTCGAAGCCGTAGGCGAGGTAGAACGGCTCGGGAGTCCCCTCGCCCTCGACCCAGCTGGTGTACAACTCGGTCCCGCCCCGCCGGCGAACCTCGGCACAGGCGAGATCCAGGGCCTGACGGCCGTATCCCTTGCGCTGGTGTTCGGCGCCCAGCATGAAGCGCCACAGCCAGTACGGCCGTCCATTCTCCTCGTTGGGGTCGATTTCGAGCATGAGAAAACCGACCACTTCGCCGTCGGCCACGATCGCTCGAGGCCAGGAGATCTCGTACTCGGCTAGGGCCTGGGCCAGCGACCATGGGTTGGGTGCCACGAACCGCTCCTGTCCCGGGGCCAGCTTCAGCTCGAAGACGGCGCCAACATTGTCGTCGCTGATCGGTTCCAGCGTCACCTCGGTTCTCATCGTGCTCTCACCTTCTCTTCAGGTCCCCGTCATGCCGGCGCCGGACGATATGACCATGTACAGAACCAGGAAAGGAGATTTCATGCGAAGGGCAACAATCGCGACGGCCACCGCCGTCATGGTCCTGGGCGGTTCCCTGGTGGCGTTCGCCCAGACCAGTGCAGACACTGACGACCGGGGACAGCCCGGTACCGCCATCGAGGCGGTCCTCGACGACCTCGTGGCCGACACGACCCTGACCGAGGAACAGGCCGACGCTGTTCTCGAGGCGATCGAGACCCGGCGAACCGAGTTCCGGGCGGAACGGGAGCAACTGCGTGAGCAGATGCGGGAGCAGGTGCAGGAGTTCTGGGCCGATGGAGAGTTGACTCAGGAAGAGATCGACCAGCTCCCCGAGTGGCATCGTTGGCATCAGGCGAGCGAGCTGCTCGAGGATGGAGCCATCACCCGGGGGGAGATGGGAGAGATGCGACGCGGTGGCGGTGGATTGGGCAACGGAGCCGGTTTCCGGCACGGTCACTGACCATCCCTGAGCCCCGCCTCGCCGAGGCGGGGCTCAGTCGCGCCCGGGCAACGGCAGGGAGAAACCGACCTCGGCACCGCCATCGATGTGGTTGCGGGCGAACACCTCTCCCCCGTTGGCCTCTACCGCCTGCTTCACGATGGCGAGACCCAGGCCCGAGCCCGGAGCCGACCGGGCGGCGGCGCCGCGATAGAAGCGGTCGAAGATCCGGGGAAGGTCGTCCTCGGGAATCCCCGGCCCCTGGTCCCGCACCGACACGGTCGCTTCTGTCACCTCCACCTCGATCGACGTGTCGTCCGGGCTCCACTTGGCGGCATTGTCGAGGAGGTTACCGAGGGCACGATCGAACTGGGTCGGACGCACGGACACCTCGGCCCCCTGCCCGGTGAAAAGGATCTGGCGCCCGAGCACGCGGGCGTAGCGGTCGACGACAGGACGGGCGATCTCGTGAAGCGGAGCGTTCACCGCCGCCTCGGGAGATTCGGCTGCATCCGTCGCCAGGTGCACCAGTTCCGCCACCAGGCCACCCAGTTCCTCCACCTCTGCCAGAGCCGCCTCCACCAGTTCCTCCCGGTCTGCGGGCCCCAGCTCGGGTCGGCGGCGCAGGACTTCGATGTTGGTGCGTAGGCCGGTGAGCGGCGTCCGCAACTCGTGGCCTGCATCCGAGACCAGCCTCTGCTGTTGCTCTCGGGATCGGCGCAGCGCTCCGATCATGGTGGCGAAGCTGGTCGAGAGCCGGCCGACCTCGTCGCTTCCGCCCGGCGGCACCGGCGCCGACAGGTCCTGGGTACGGGCGATCCCCTCCGCCGCCACCGTCAGGTTTCGGATGGGACGGACCGTCCGCCCCGCCAGCCACCACCCGGCGGCGGCGGCCGCAGCCGCCGCCACCAAACCCACCACCACGAATCTCCGGAACAGCAGCCCGAGCAGACCCTCGGTGGAAGTGAGGTCACGGGCCACCTGCACCGCTCCCGACCGCAACGGCGCCGTCACCATCCGGTAGCGAGTGCCTCCGATGTCGACGGTGCGCACCACCGCCTCCGACGATCCCCCCGCCACCGTCCGGTCGGCCTCATCGACCGGAAGCCGGCGACTGTCGCCCAGCGAATAGGCCAGGTCGCCCTGTGCCGACAGCACCTGCACCTCGAGGTCGCGGCCCACCAGCGAACGGACCATTCCGGCCCGCCCCTGGAAGCGCCCCGCCACGTCGCGGAGCGGGACCCGGGCCAGAGCCTCGACCCGCTCGGTCAGGGACCGGTCGACCTCGGCCCGGACCGCTCTCGCGGTCAGGGCGCCCGACGCCACCGCCACCAGGGCCACCGCCACCACTGCCACGGTCGCCAGGCTCAGGGCCCAGCGCCAGCGCAGGCTCATGGCTCCCTCAGCACGTAGCCGACGCCCCGCACGGTGTGGATCAGGCGCGGCTCGTCCCCGGCCTCGGCCTTGCGCCGCAGGTAGCCGACGTAGACATCGATGGAGTTGGACGAGGTGGTGAAGTCGAAGCCCCACACCCGCTCGTAGATAATGTCGCGGGTCAGAACTATTCCGGCGTTGTGCAGGAACAACTCGAGGAGGTCGAACTCGGTCTTGGTCAACTCGAGCTCCCGCCCACCCCGGGTGACCCGGCGGGTGGCCGGGTCGAGCACCAGGTCCGCCACCTCGAGCGGACCCTGGTGGCCGGTGACGCCGCTCCGGCGGAGTAGGGCCCGCATCCGCGCCAGTAACTCGTCGAGGGCGAAGGGCTTGATCAGATAGTCGTCGGCGCCGGCTTCCAGTCCGGCCACCCGGTCGCTCACCTCGGTTCGAGCGGTGAGCATCAGGATCGGCACCCGATCCTTCCGAGCCCGCAGTCGGCGCGCCACCTCCAGCCCGTCGACCTCGGGCATCATCACGTCGAGAACGAGCAGATCCGGTACCTCGGTCCTGGCCAGTTCGAGGGCCCGGCGCCCGTCGGCGGCCGTAACCACTTCGAAGCCCTCGTAGCGGAGGGCGCGCTCCAGCGACTCCCGCACGCCGCGATCGTCCTCGGCGAGCAGAACCCGGGCCTCGACTGTCATCACCGGTCAGCGTACCGACGGGACCTCAACCGAAAATGAAGATCGGATGAGAACCGCATGAGACCCCATCCCTTTTCGCGACAGAATTGCGCGCCATTCTGTCGCGAAAAGTGTCGGCCGGGTCCAGTTCCCCGGCCGTGATCAGAGGAATCGGTCGGCTGCATCCACCTCGGCCGCGAAGCCATCGAGATCGGCGATCCCCGGTTCGTGCGGCCACACCTGGACTCCGGAAAGAATCGCGGCATGGCGACGGGCCTGTTCCGAGCTGGTGACCACCGCGATGGGGACATCCTCCCGGAGTTGCTCCTGGTACTTCCTCAGGATCGCTCGATGCTGGGATCGATCGAGATCCAGTTCGAAGACCACGCCGTGAGCCGCCTCGGCCTTGGGGCACTCCTCTCCGGCCAGAATGGGACACAGGGTCCCGACACTCGGGCCATGGCAGATCTCGACCGGATGATCCAGACCTTCGAGGAACCCGGTGTTGAACTTCGCTCCTTCGGGAAGATCTACGAGTATCACGCTCGGTTCTGGCATTTCCGCCTCCTGACTTGCCCCAACCCTGGCTAGATGAGGAATGGGCATCTAGGGCATTTAGCCCTCTGAGCAAAGGACCTAGTAGGTGAATCGGCGACGCTCAGAAGGGCACAGTCTCAGCCGGCGTAGCCGTCGAGACGGGCCAGGATCTGGAGCATCACCTCGTCGGCGCCGCCGCCGATGGCGCTGAGCCGGCCGTCGCGCAGGAACCGGGTCGTCCAGGTCTCTTCCATGTAGCCGATGCCGCCGTGGAACTGGAGGACCCAGTCCGACACCTCGCGGTGGAGGCGCCCCGCCTTGAGCTTGGCGATGGTGGCCATCCGGGTCACCTCCTCACCGGCGGCGTGACGCTGGGCGATGACGTGGTTGTACTCGAGGAGCATGTCGACTTCCGCCGCCAGTTCGGCCAGCTTGAACTGGACGTACTGGTGCTTGATCAGCGGCTTGCCGAACACCACCCGCTCCCGGAGGTAGTCGCGGGTCCGCTCCAGGGCGAGCCGGCAGGCGGGGGCGACGGTGTAGGCGGCCCACATCCGCTCGACGACGAACTGGGCCATCTGCTGTTGGAACCCGGTGCCCTCGGCGCCGATCGTGTTCTCGATCGGCACCCGGACGTCGATGAACGTGAGAAGGCCGGTGTCCGAGGCCCGCATCCCCAGCTTGTCGAGCTTGCGCGAGACCTCGAACCCGGGAGTGTCGGTGGTAACGATGATCTGGGACATGCCGGCGTAGCCGCCCTCGTCGGAGGTGCGGGCGAGAACGCACAGCCAGTCGGCCTGCAGCGAGTTGGTGATATACATCTTCGCCCCGTTGATCACCCAGTCGTCGCCGTCGCGGACGGCCCGGGTGCGAATCGCGGCCACGTCGGAGCCGGCGTCGGGTTCGGTCACGGCGATGCCGCACACCTGCTCTCCCCCCAGCACCGGAGCCAGGTACCTCTCCTTGAGCTCGTGGGACCCGAACCGGTGCAGGGCCGGAGTGGCCATGTCGGTCACCACCCCCAGGGCCATCCCGATCGAACCGTGATCGGCGCGCCCGAACTCCTCGGCCAGGATCAGCGTGAAAAGATGGTCGGCCCCCTGCCCGCCGTAGGCGGGGTCGTACTCGAGGCCCAGCATGCCGAGGTCCGCCATCTTCGAGAACACCTCGTGGAGGGGGATCCACTCGTTCTCCTCCCATCCGGGAACATGGGGGTTGATCTCGTTCTCGACGAACGACCGCACCATGCGGCGGAACTCAACGTGCTCGGGCGTGAAGGACATGAAAGACTCGCTCTCGAGTTTGGTGGACGCGGCCGGAGGGTATCTTCGAGATCGTAAGCACTGTTCTACTCACGTCTCAGTCCGAGAGGTAAACCATGCGCAAGTTCATCCGCCGTCTCCTGTTCGGAGCCGCCCTGGCCGGCGGCTACAAGTTCCTTCAGGACAAGAGGGCCGAATGGTCGGTCCGACCCGCCTCTGAGATCCGCCACACGGTGGTCTCGAATCTGCCCGAGGGCGTCGACCCGGAGATGAAGTCCAAGATCGCCGATAAGGTCGTCGAGGCCGTGAAGGGACCTCACGCCGTGACGGTGGAAGACACCCCTCCCCCGGCCCAGTACACCTCCCGTCCCGACGCTCCGGACACGCCGGGCTCACTGCGCGACGAGAGCTGAACCAGAGAACTTGAGGCAGGTGGCGCCTAGCTGCTGTAGGCGACCGCCTGGGCCTCCGCCCAGCGGAACATGGCCGAGCCGTACATGCGGGTCGACCGTTCGATGTCACCCTCCAGGAGGGCATCGACTGCCGAGGCAACATCGAAGGTGGTGTCGTCGATGAGGGTGGAGCCGAGCCGCCATCCCACCTCCCGGTAGTCGAGTTCGACCATTCCCACCGCCCCGAAAGCCTCCAGCCACTGGGCAAGATTGGCCATATCCTCGACCCACAGTTCGGGCAGTTCCGCCCGGCGCATGGCCGCCACCGCCGCCGACACCCGATCGCGGACCCTCGCCAGCCCTGAGCGCAGCACCATCGGTTCGACGCTGTCCTCGGGGAGGAAGCCGATGAACCAGCGCAGCGGCGGATGCCAGGCCGAGACCATTACCGAGGGCGGCTCCGCGACCCCCCGGCGGATCCGGGCCAGTTCCCGGCGCGCCGCCTCGGCTATTGCACCGTCGATCAGCCCCACTCCGAAACGGTTGGTGGCCTCGTGGAACGCCACCAGCGACTCCAGCATCCGGCGGCGTGGCACCCGCGGACACCGCCACCTGGCACCGCTCCACTCCACCTCCCAGGCATCGGCAATCTGCGACTCGGTGGTGAGGGTGGCAACACCCAGGCGCGGCAGGTCACCCGAACCGACCGAGACCGGCAGGCGCACCTGCTCGGCCGGCCGGTAGACCCGTAGGTAGGCGACGTCGATCATGCCCCAACGATAGGGTGAGCACCGGCGACACGGACGACCACGGCGCGGTCTTCCCCTGCTCGCCCGACGGGGTGCAGGTACACTCCGCCCCGTCCGTCCCCGGCGAGAGGATCAGATGAGCGTCTTCGACTCGGTACAGGCCATGGGCCACGAACAAGTGGTCTATGGCCATGATCCGGTATCCGGTCTCAAGACCATCATTGCAATCCATTCCACGGCTCTGGGTCCCGCTCTCGGCGGGACCCGTTTCTATCCATACGAGTCCGAAGAAGAGGCCCTCACCGACGTCCTCCGCCTCGCCAAAGGCATGAGCTATAAGTCGGCCGCCGCCGGCCTCGACCTGGGCGGCGGCAAGGCGGTCATCATCGGCGACCCCCGCACCGACAAGTCGGAACGGCTATTCCGCGCCTACGGACGCTTCGTCGACTCGCTCGGGGGCAGCTACATCACCGCCGAGGACGTGGGCACCACCACCCAGGACATGACCTTCGTGCGACGCGAGACACGGTGGGCGGTGGGGACCCCGTTCGCCGAGGGCGGGTCGGGCGATCCTTCCCCCGTCACCGCCCGCGGCCTCTACGCCTCCTGCCGGGCGGTGGCCCAGCATCTGTGGGGCGATCCGGACCTCTCGGGCCGCAAGGTGGTCGTCCAGGGAGTCGGCAAGGTGGGAACCGCCTTCGTGCGCCTGCTCGTGGAGGCACGGGCCGAGGTGGTGGTGAGCGACACCTACCAGAGCGCCATCGACAACGTCGTCGACACGTTCGGGGTGAAGGCGGTCGAAAGTGCCGATTCGTTCGCCGAGCCGTGCGACATCTTCTCCCCATGCGCCATGGGGGCGATCCTCAATGAGGAGACGATCCCCCGCCTGCAGTGTGAGGCGGTGGCCGGCTCGGCCAACAACCAACTGGCCACCGATGAGGACGGCCGCCGCCTGGCCGAGCGCGGGATCCTGTATGCACCCGATTTCGTCGTCAACGCCGGTGGGGTGATCAACGTCTACGACGAGCTGCTCGGCTACTCGAAGACCCGGGCCCTGCATCGGGTGGACGGGATCTATGACGCCACCCTTCGAATCCTGGAGACGGCACGCGAACGTGACATCACCCCCCACGATGCCGCCATCCACGTGGCCGAGCGGCGGATGGACGAGATCGGGGCGCTCAACCGGATGCGCACCGTCGGCCACCCCTGAGAGGAGACCGGGAAAGTTGACTATCACGCACGATCACCACACGCTCGGGCTGGAGGACAAGCAGCTGGTCGAGATGTACCGGCTCATGCTGATGGCCCGCCGCATGGACGACCGGATGTGGGCGCTCAACCGACAGGGCCGGGCACCGTTCGTGGTCGGCTCCTCCGGGCACGAGGCCATCCAGGTGGCGTCGGTGATGGCCCTCGACCACGACATCGATTGGGTCCTTCCGTACTACCGCGACATGGGGGTGGCGCTGGCCTGGGGGATGTCGCCCGTGGACATCTTCCTCGGCACCTTCGCCCGTGGCACCGATCCGATGTCGGGCGGTCGCCAGCTCCCCAACCACTGGTCAGACAAGGAACGGCGCGTCTTCACTCAATCCTCGTGCATCGGGACCCAGTACCCCCACGCTGCCGGGATCGCCCACGGGCTCGTCATCCAGGGTCTGCCCGGGGCGGTGGTGGTCTACGGCGGGGAGGGCTCCACCTCCGAGGGTGACTGGCACGAGGCGATGAACTGGGCCGGGATCCACCGGCTGCCGCTGGTATTCATCATCGAGAACAACCAGTACGCCATCTCGGTCCCCTCCGCCCACGAGGTAGCCGGCAGCCTCTCCAAACGGGCCGAGGGCTACGGGTTCACGGGCCTCACCATCGACGGAAACGACCCGCTACTGGTCTACAAGACCGTCAAGGAGGCCGCCGACCGGGCCCGCAATGGAGATGGCCCCACCCTGATCGAGGCCGAGACCTACCGCTACTACGCCCACACCTCCGACGACGACGACCGTCTCTATCGGAGCCGGGAGGAAGTCGAGCAGTGGAAGCGGCGGGATCCGGTGATGGCGATCCGCCAGTACCTGATCGAACAGCGCCTGATGAGCGAGAGCGAAGAGCGCACCATCGACGAGGAGCTCAATGCCGAACTGGCGGCCGCAGTTGCCGAGGCCGAAGCCGCCCCTCGCGCCAGCGACCCGTATGCCCGGGTCTACGCCAACCCGATCGAACCCGGAGAGGCGGTCACCGAGTCCGAGCCGGAGCCGGATGGCCCGACGGTCAACATGATCACGGCCGTGAACCGTGCCCTGCACGACGTCATGGAGGCCTATGACGACACCCTGGTGTTCGGCGAGGACGTGGCGGGCCAGAAGGGTGGAGTCTTCAAGGCCACCGAACGTCTCACCGAGACCTTCGGACCCGAGCGCTGCTTCAACTCCCCGCTGGCCGAGTCGATCATCATCGGGGCGGCGGTGGGGATGGCGGCCAGCGGCCTGCGCCCGATCCCCGAGATCCAGTTCGCCGACTACATCCACCCCGCCTTCGACCAGATCGTCTCCGAAGTGGCCCGGGTCCACTATCGCTCCGACGGGCGCTGGAACTGCCCGATCGTGATCCGCACTCCGTTCGGGGCGGGCATCCACGGCGCTCTCTACCACTCCCAGTCCATCGAGGCCTACTACGCCCACGTGCCCGGTCTCAAGGTGGTGGTGCCCTCCACTCCCGCCGACGTCAAGGGTCTGCTCTTTTCGGCCGTGGAGGATCCCGACCCGGTCCTGTTCCTGGAGCCGAAGAAGCTCTACCGCCTGGGCAAGGGCCCCTATCCGACCGGAGACTGGCGGGTCCCGCTGGGCCGGGCCGCCATCCGCCGCTCCGGCACCGACCTGACCATCCTCACCTACGGGGCAATGGCGCACTTCGCCCTCGAGGCGGGCGAGACGCTCGCCGCCGACGGCATCGACGCCGAGATCATCGACCTGCGCAGCCTCACGCCGCTCGACTGGCCCACCATCGAGGCCTCGGTCAAGAAGACGTCGCGGGTTCTGATCGTCCACGAGGACAACGAGTTCGTCGGCTACGGGGCGGAACTCGCCGCCCAGATCGCCGACAAGGCCTTCGAGTGGCTCGACGCCCCCGTCCGCCGCTACGCCCTCGGGGACATCCCGGCGATGCCCTACGCCCAGGAACTCGAAGACATCACGTATCCGAATCCGGAGGGAATCGTGGAGCACGCCACCGCCCTGGCCGAGTGGTAACGAGTGGCGAGTAGTGAGTGGTGAGTAGTGAGTGGTGGGTTCTGGGTGAGTGAGTCTTGGGAACTTTGTCCCCCGGAGCGCAGCGAGGAGGGAAGGGACCCCCGCGCAGCGGGGTAGGGGGCGGCCCGCAGGGCCGGGCAAACCCGACTCCCACCCCTTGTCCCCTACCTCCCGCCTCCGCAAGCTCCGGCGGCAGGGACCTCCCCCCACTTCGTGGGGGACAAAGCCTTCCGACTTCCGACCCAAGACCCAGGACACACCACCCACAACGGCGAGCGCAACGATCCTCGCGAGCCCTCCTAACCTGAGCACCTCATGTCGCTTGCTTCTCGACTCAGCGAATTGGTCGGCGCCGCCTTTGCCGAACTGGGTCTGAATCCCGGCCTGGGGCTGGTGGTGCCTTCCAACCGTCCCGAGCTGGCCCAGTTCCAGTGCAACGGGGCGATGGCAGCCGCCAAGGCAGCGGGACGGCCACCGCGCCAGATCGCCGAGCAGGTGGCGGCGGCCATCTCCGACGCCACCGAACTGGCGGCCGTAGAAGTGGCCGGGCCCGGGTTCATCAACCTGTCGGTGACCGACGACTACCTGGCCGAATGGGGCGGAGCGATGGCGGCCGACGAGCGACTCGGCGTGGAGGCGGCGACCGACCCCGAGACGGTGGTGGTCGACTACGCCGGCCCCAACGTCGCCAAGGCAATGCACGTGGGCCATCTGCGGGCCACGATCATCGGCGACAGCCTCGCCCGGCTCTTCGACTTCCTCGGCCATCGAGTCATCCGCGATCCCCACTTCGGCGACTGGGGCTTGCAGATGGGCCTGGTGATCGCCGAGCTGGAGCGCCGCCAGCCCGACTGGCCCTACTTCGATCCCGACTTCAGCGGTCCCTATCCGGAGGAATCTCCGGTCACCCTCGACGCCCTCCAGGAGGTGTATCCCACCGCCACTGCCCGCTCGGCGGAGGACCCCGAGTTCGCCGAGGCGGCCCGACGGGCGACTGTCGAGTTGCAGCGCAAGCGACCCGGATACTTCGCCTTGTGGCAGCACATGCGGGCTGTGTCTCTCGAGGCTCAAAAGGAGAACTTCTCCGACCTCGGCGTGGACTTCGACATCTGGCACGGAGAGTCCGACGTCGCCGACCTGCTCGAGCCGCTGGTCGACCGCCTGGTGGAGGCGGGCGCCGCCGAGAAGTCCGAAGGAGCCCTGATCGTCCGGGTGGACGATCCCGGCGACAACCGCGACTTTCCGCCCCTGATCCTGGTCAGCCGCACCGGTGGGTATCTGTACTCCACCACCGACGTGGCCACCGTGTGGTACCGGGCCGACAAGCTGGGTGCCGATCTGGCCCTCTACGTGGTCGATGCCCGACAGGCCGACCACTTCACCCAGGTCTTCCGGGCCGCCCGCAAGGGTGGGGTGGCCGGGTCGATGCGGATGGAGCACATCGGCTTCGGAACCATGAACGGCCCCGACGGCAAGCCGTTCAAGACCCGCGAGGGGGGCATCATCTCCCTGCGCGACCTGATCGAGATGGTGGAGACGGACGCCACCGCCCGACTCGACGAAGCCGACATCGCCACCGACTACCCGGCCGAGGAACGGGCCCGCATCGCCCACCAGGTGGGAATCGCCGCCCTCAAGTTCGGCGACCTCCACGCCAACCGCACCTCGGACTACGTCTTCGATCTCGACCGCTTCTCAGCGTTCGAGGGCAAGACCGGGCCTTACCTGCAGTACGCGGCGGTACGGATCCGGTCGTTGCTGCGCAAGGCCGCCGAACGGGACCTCGCCCCCGGAAACCTGGTGCCACCCACCACCGAGCAGGAACGCGGCCTGCTCCTCGATCAGCTCCGTCTGCCCGAAGTGCTGGAACGGGCCGCCGAACTGAGGGGTCCCAACCACATCGCCGAGTACGCCTACGACCTGGCCGGAGCCTTCAACCGCTTCTACGACGCCTGTCACGTCCTCTCCGAACCGGATACACAGCGAAGAGGGGGCTGGCTCACCTTGTGCCGCCTCACCCTCGACACCCTGACCCGGACCCTGGATCTGTTGGGCATCGAGGTTCCCGAGCGGATGTGATCTCATGAGCGAGTCACGCCTACGCCCGGGACGAGTCGATGACGTGGCGGCAATCGCCGCCTTCACCACAGACACCTTCAGTTGGGGCGACTACGTCGCGGAGTCCCTTCCCGAGTGGCTGGATGACGAGGAGACCGAGGTGGTCGTGGCCACAGGCGACGACGACCGGCCTGTCGCCCTGGCCCGGGTGCGCATGCTCGGCCCCAGAGAAGGCTGGATATCGGCGGCCCGGGTCCATCCCGACCATCGCCGGCGCGGCCTCGGTTCGGCCCTCAACCACTGGTGCGTCGACTGGATCGCCGGCCGTGGCGGCGCCGTGGCCCGATTGCAGATCGAGGCCTGGAACGAAGCAGCCCACAACCAGGTGGTCGCCATCGGCTACCGACCCGTGGCCACGGTCGCCAATGCCGTGCGCGCCATCTCCGCCTCGAGGATGGAACCGGCCACAAACGGTGGGCGCCGAGCCAAGGCCGACGAGCGCCTCGACCGCGCCCCCCACACCGAAGCCGAGGGCGCATTCATCGCCTGGTCCACCAGCGAACTGGCCCGTGCCGCCCACGGCCTGTTCCCGGTCGATCGCTGGTCGTGGCGACGGATGGCCCCCGATGACACCCATCTCGGCCAGACCTGGTCCTGTCCTTCCGGCTGGGTGCTGGCCGAGGACGAGGAGGGCGAACTGACGGTGCGCTGGTTGGTGGCGAATCCCGACGATGCTTCCCTGCTGGTCAGGGCCACCGTCGACCTCGCCCACGAACGGCAGGCCGAGGGAATCCACCTCATCGTTCCGGCAGTGGACTGGCTTCTCGCCGCCGTCGAGGGCAACGGCTTCGAGACCCATCCGACCCGGATCTACGAAAAGCCCATCTCCCGTTGAGGCCTGGCGCCTCCGTAGGTCACCATCGACCTTCTAAGGTGACGGCTGCCACATGACCGCACCACCTTCCGCCGCCCCCAGCGCCGCCCGCCGGCACATCGCCCTGGCTTTGGGCGCCTTCGGCACGATGCTTGACGTTGCCCTGATCGTCGTCGGCAGCGCCCTCCTCGGCCTGGCCATCACCGTCCTCCTCGACGGCTTCGAACTGGTGAACCTGGCCATGGACCTGTCGACCGGCGCCATGCTCGGCTCGGGACTCGTGATCGGGATCGTGGGCGGCTTCGCTCTCGGCGTCGCCTCGGAGGGTCCGCTGGGGAGGGGCCGGCGCAGACTGGACAGCACCGAGACCCACATCCTCATCGCCCGGTTCGTGTCGGCCCTCGTTGTGGGGGGTCTTCTGATCCTGGGAGCCGGCTATCTCGAGGACTTCGCCGCCGATCTGCCCGAACCGTTCGGGATCTCGGTCGAGATCATCCGGGTGGTCGGGATCGGCGGGCTGACGGCGGTGCCGCTGATCGCGGTTCCCCTCGCCTGGCTCACCCGCACAGGGCGGCTCGGGTCGGCCATGGCCGCCGACGGCGACATTCCGATCATGTACCTGGTGTGGGCCATCGCCGCCATGGTCCAGCTCTGATCCCACCACCCCAAACTCTGGGTTGCAGACAGCGGAAACCGAGGTCCCGAACCCTGGGTTGCCGACCGCGGAAACCGAGGTCCCAAACCCTGGGTTGCGAGCGGTCGACGACAGGGGACTACTGAGAGTCCGCCGCCAGGGCCTCGAGGTAGATCTCGATGGGATGGGCGACCCGATACCAGCCGTCCAGATGCTGGCGTAGCTGCATCTCGCAGCCGGGGTTGGCGGAGGCGACCAGGGTGGATCCGGTGGTGGCCACTTCGGCTGCCTTGCGCTCACCCAGCAGGCGGGAGGTGTCGGGGTAGAGGAGCGAGTAGATGCCGGCCGCACCGCAACACATTCCGGTGGGATCCACGTCGACGGGGGTGTAGCCCGCCGCCGCCAGGATCGTACGGGGAGCGCGGGTCTCCCTTTGAGCATGACGGAGGTGGCACGGATCCTGGACTGCCACCGGCCCGAGATCCGACTCCAGGCGGGGCAACTCTCCCCTCTCGATCAGGTCGGCCACCACCATCGTCACATCCCGGGAGCGCCGGGCGAGGTCAGCCCCATCCTTGGCCCAGTGCCCGTACTCGACCAGGTGGGCGGAACAGCCGGCGGCGGTGGCCACCACCAGGTCGACTCCGGCGAACACGTCGACGTTGCGTTCCGCCAAACGACGGGCCTCGGCTGCGGCACCGTCGTGGGCGGCCAGGGCCCCACAGCAGGTCTGGTTCTCAGGCACCACCACCCGGTAGCCGGCCCTCACCAGCAATTCGATGGCGGCCTTCTGCACGCCTTCGAACCACGGATCCATGACACAGCCCGCCAGCAGGGCGGCCGTGCCCAAACGTCCGGTACCGGCGACGGTGCCCCGCGAGGAGTGGGCGCCGTGTAGCGGGCGCACCCCCGCCAGTGGCGCAGCCAGGGCCTTGGGCAGCATCCGCTCCAGCCTGAGGGCGCGGACGAGCCGGGCACCCAGGGTGACCAGCCGCATCAGGGTGGGGCTGCCGAGGACCCGTCCCAGCACGAAGGCTCGGAGGCGCTGTCCCCGACCGGGCGCCTGGGCGGCCACCTCGGCACGGGCCCCTTCCATCGCCCGACCGAAGGGGACCAGGCTGGGACATACCGCCTCGCAGGCGCGGCACTCCAGGCAGAAACTCATGATGTCGCGGAAGCTGTCGTTGACCTCGAGGTCTCCCTCGGCGACGGCGCTCATCGCCATCAGCCGCCCGCGCGGGGAGGCAGTGTCGAGCCCGGTGAGGCGGTAGGTGGGACAGTGAGGGAGACAAAGACCACACTGGACGCAAGCGGCCAGTTCGGCCTCGGTGGGATGGATATCGGTCACCCAACCCATCAGATCTCTCCCGGGAGGCGTCCCGGCTCGAGCACCCGGCCAGGATCGAACGCCGCCACCACCCGCCGCTGCAGCTCGAGCCCGGGCGGCGGCGTCCCCCACGGGTCGGCCTCGCCCCGTCCTCTGACCCGGACCAGGGCGCCGCCCCCGGCCTCTGCCCAGGCGCGGAGGTCGGCCGGGTCGAACTCCGACCCCGGCGCAAAGCTCACCTCACCCACCTGGTGCTGGATGACAAAGGCAACGCGGGAAGGCAGCCGGCTTCGGGCCTCCCCCAGGAGCGACGGCCGCACCCGAAGCGACCACACTGCGTCATCATTGAAAGGAGCCGGATAGGTGAGCGCGTTCGCTTCGACCCGCCCTCCCAGTCGCCGGACCTGGTCTTCGACCTCGGGACCGGTTCCGGCCAAAAGCACGGTGATCCCGCTGCGGGTCTCGAGTATCGCCAGGGGCCGGTACAGCAGTTCGGACCCCGGTACCTCGCCGACCCGCACGGTCGCCTCGGCTTCGGACCGGGGCCACAGCTTCAGGCACACCGAAGTGATGACACCGAGCGACCCCAGCGAACCGGTGTACAGGCGGGGGAGGTCGTAGCCGCTCACGTTCTTCACCACCCGGCCGCCGCCCTTGACGATGCGACCGTCGCCGGTCACGGCCCGCACCTCGAGCATCCGGTCCCGGGTGGGTCCGTAGCGGAGGCGGCGGTAGCTGGACGAGGCGGTTGCCACCGCTCCCCCCACCGTGGCCGCTCCGGGCAGCTCGGGGAGGACGGCAGTCTGTCCTCCCTCGGCGAGTCGGTTCTCCAGTTCCTCCACCGGGGTTCCGGCCCTGACCACCACGGTGAGGTCGTCGGGCTCCCAGTCTTCGATCCCGGTCAGGGAGGCGGTCGAGATCACCAGGTCGGGCTCGACCGGATAACCGATGTCGCGGTGGGTGCCGCCTCCCCAAATCGAAACCACCCGGCCCTTGGCGGTCGCCCGGGCCAGGATCTCGGCCAGTTCTTCCTCCGATCCGGGCGTAGCCACCTCGGCTTCCGCCGGCGGAGCCTGGGCCGGGATGGCGGTCACTCCTGCGTCGCTCATACCCATGTGCCTTCGGGCAGGGGTCGGCTGCCGCCCAGGTCGAAACAGCGCGACCCGGCCGGCAGCACCTTGGTCGGGTTGAAAACGTCGTGAGGGTCGAAGCATTCCTTGAGCCGGGCCTGGGCGTCGAGGTCGGCGACGGTGAACATCATCGGCATCAGGTCCCGCTTCTCCAGGCCGATGCCGTGCTCGCCGGAGAGGACGCCGCCCTGCTCGACGCACATCACCACCATCTCCTCGGCGGCCTGGTGGACCCGGCGGGTCTCGTCGGGGTCGGAGGCGTCGTAGGCGATGAGGGGATGGAGGTTTCCGTCGCCGGCGTGGAAGACGTTCATCATGATCAGCCCGTAGCGGTCGGCGATCTCGTAGACCCGGCCCATCGTCTCGACCAGGCGGGTGCGAGGAACGACGGTGTCGTGGAGGTAGTAGTCGGGAGCGGCCTGGGCGACCGCACCGAACGCCGACTTACGGCCCTTCCACAGCAGCGCCCGCTCCTCCTCGTCGGCCGCGGTCTGGATGCTGGTGGCACCCGACTCGGCTCCGACCCGCCGGATCACCTCGGCCTCGGCCTCGACCGCGGCCGGTTCGCCCACCACCTCGGCCAGGAGTAGGGCGGCCGCCTCCACCGGGAGACCGGCATGGAGCCAGTTCTCGACCGCCACCGCCATCCGCTGGTCCATCATCTCCAGAGCTGCCGGAACCACCCCGGCGGCGATCACTCCGGACACGGTGGCGGCAGCCGCCTCGACGCTGTCGTAGGCCAGCAGCAGGGTGCGGACGTCGGGCGGATCGGGGAGGAGGCCAACCAGGACCCGGGTGACGATCCCCAGGGTCCCCTCCGAGCCGGTCACCACTCCACGCAGGTCGAGACCGATCGAATCGGGAGCCGCCGAGCCGAGCACCAGCACCTCACCATTGGCCAGTACCACTTCGACGGCGAGAACATGAGAGACCGTGCTCCCCTCGGCCAGGCAATGAGGACCGCCCGAGTTGTTGGCGACGTTGCCGCCCACCGTGCACACGGCCTGCGAGGAGGGGTCGGGCGCGAAGTGCAGTCCATGGGGTGCCGCCGCCACCGACAGATCGAGGTTGATCACGCCCGGCCCCACCCAGGCGGTACGGTCGACCGGGTCGATCTCGAAGATGGTGTCCATCAACTTGGTCGAGACCACGATGCCCCCCTGGTTGGGTACGGCGCCAGCGGCCAGGCCGGTCCCCGCCCCCCGGGCCACGATCGGAACCCCGTGCTGGACGGCAATCCCGACGATCCCTCTCACCTCGGAAGTAGTACGGGGAAAGACGACCACGGTCGGGGATCCCCGCAAGCCGCCCGCATCCTCGGAGTAGAGGCGGAGGGCAAAGGCATCCTCGGTGACTCGCTCGGGACCGAGCAGTGACTGGAGTTCTCGGGTCACACCCATCGGGGCCGATCTTACGGCCGAGCCGGAGTCCCCCGATCATCGGTGCTTACCATGGGAGGCATGACCACCCCCACCCCCTCGTCCGATCAACAGACCTGGAGGGTCCTGGCCCACGCCTCTGCCCTGATCCAGTTCATCGGGATCCCCTCGTTCGTGGGACCGCTGGTGGTGTGGCTGCTGCGCCGGGAAGACGCGGTGGTAGAGCCTCACGCCCGGGAGGCTCTCAACTTCCAGTTGTCGCTGATCATCTACTTCGCCATCGGGATCGTGGTGGGGATCATCGCCGTCGTCACCTTGGTCGGAATACCGCTGGCTGTCCTGATCTTCGCCTTCCTGGGCGTGCTGCTGCTGGCGGAGGTCGTCTTCGCCATCCTCGCCGCGCTGGCCGCCTCCCGGGGCGAGTTCTACCGGTACCCGCTCAGCATCGAGCTCATCAAGGGTTGATACGGCCGAGATGGGGCGTGGAACCGCAATCGTCGGCCTGATGGTGGTGGTCGCGGCCTGTTCATCGGCCGCCCCCTCCGAGGTCACCGTCGCGCCGACCACCTCTCGGCCGCCTTCCTCGATCGCCACCACCTCCGCTCCCTCCACTTCCGCTCCCACCACCGTTCCGGAACCCACGACGACAACCTCGTCCACCACCACCTCCTCGACCACGAGCACGGTCCCCCTCGACCCGCTCCAGGGTCTGGCATTGGAGCCGGTAGCCACGGGCCTCGCCCAGCCGACGGTCGTGGTGGCGGCCCCGGACGGCGAGAGCCTGTTGATCGCCGAACGCACCGGACGGGTCGTCATCGTGTCCGGGAAAGGCGCCG
>DATHVR010000176.1:0-34281 GCA_035461175.1 Acidimicrobiia bacterium
GTCGAGTTCGACGAGGCCGGTCTCGGGGGGCTGCCCACCGAGCATGGATAGGCTGCCCCACCCGCCCGAGCGGGTGCTCGTCGTCGAAGACGAGGAGCCGCTGGTCGAGTCGATCCGCTTCACGCTCGAGGCGGAGGGCTACGAGGTCGTGACGGCTTTCGATGGCGTGACCGGGCTGCGGGAGGTGCGCGACTCCAACCCGTCGCTGGTGTTGTTGGACCTGATGCTTCCCGGCATGTCGGGCATCGACGTCTGTCGCCAGATCCGCCAGGAATCCGACGTGCCGATCGTGATGGTCACCGCCAAAGACGGCGAGGCCGACAAGGTGCTGGGCCTCGAGATGGGGGCCGACGACTACATCACCAAGCCCTGCTCCACCCGCGAGCTGCTGGCCCGGGTCCGGGCCCACCTGCGCCGGGCCGGCCGCACCGGCACCCTGGCCGACGCCAACGAGGTGCTGCGAGGCGGAGGGATCGAGCTCGACATCGACGCACATGAGGCCCGGGTCGGTGGGGAACCGGTGGCGCTGCGTCCCAAGGAGTTCGAACTGCTCGAGGTGCTGATGCGGCGCAAGAACCGCCTTTCGCCCCGCGAGGTCCTGATCGACGAGGTGTGGGGCCCGTCCTACTTCGGCGACACCAAGACCCTCGACGTCCACATCAAACGCCTCCGCACCAAGCTGGAAGCGAACCCCTCGAACCCAACCCACATCGTCACGGTGCGCGGATTGGGCTACAAATTCCTCGACTGAAAAAAGTCGAAAGTCTTTGTCCCCCGGGAGCGAAGCGAGGGGGGAAGGGGCCCCGCCGGTGGCGGTGGGGCAGTCATCACAGCGGGGTAGGGGGCAAGGTGGGAGCCGGTTGCCCCCTCCCTCTCGCCTCCGCAAGCACCGCCGGGCAGGGACTTTCCCCCACTCCGTGGGAGACAAACCCCCGCGCCGCCGCTACCCGCATACCCATGATGGGGTGGCGCCGGACCAGGGCCATCTCCTCGTCGCTGACTTCACCGGCCCACTCCGCCGGCAGTTCAAGAATTGCGGAGCAAGTGACGACAAGGTCTCGAACGTCAACAATGCGAAGGAGTATCGATGTTGAAGAGATCAGCGATGGTCATGGCTCTGGCTGTGGCAATGGTTCTTTCCACGATCGGGGTGGCCTCGGCCGCTTCCACGGCCGTGCCCGGACACCAGGGCGCACGGTATGACACCGACAACAACGGCTACTCCGATGCCGGGGTCTACGTCAACGGCTCCTACCGGTCGCTCTACGCCTACGACGGCAACGGCGACTACTACTGGGACCTGGGCGACGGCCGCATCCAGGGCACGGTGGGATCCGTCGACGATCTCGACCAGCAGACACTCACCGTCTGCAACTACCGCAACGTCTATCGGGCCGACTTCGCCAACGACCCGTTCATGGACGCCGGCTGGATCATCAACAACATCAACTGCAAGGGCGCAGAGAAAGGGTCCTACCACTATCTCATCGTCCACCAGACCGATCCCCGTTACACCGGCAACCCCGACTGGGAAATCTGGGGCACCTGGGAGTATCACGTCCTGACCGAGTCCGGCAAGGGCAACCTGGTCAACCGCCTCGTCGGCGCCTGACCAAACCACTCGGCACCTCGGCCCCACCCGTATTCGGGCTGGGGCCGAGGACTTCCCTTTCGACGGGCACCTAGCCATCCCCGGATCGGGGGATAGCATTTCTTCAATGGCAACCACCAGCTCCCGACTGGCCGACGCCGTCCTGTCGGCGCTGACCGAGGCCGGGACGGGATGGGCCGTACTCCACGGCGAAGAAGAGGTCGCCCGGGGCGAGATCGGCTCGGACGTCGACCTGGTGACCCGGATGCCGATGGCCGTGGTGCTGCGGGGACCGTTCACCGACATACTTCGCCAAGGCGGCGTCTACCCGGTCATCTACTGGCCGTATGACGTGGCCGGAACCGCCACCGTGTACTTCACCAACGACGACGCCTCCGAGGGCGTCCAGATCGACACCCTCCACGACCCCGACGCCCGGGGCAAGTTCGGGGTCCGCACCGATGCGCTGCTGGACCACGCCGGGCCGGGGGAGGCATGGCCCCGGGTCGAACCGCTCTTCTCGCTCCTCTATCAGGTGCGGAAGCGACACTGGAAGGGCCAGCACGATCGGATCGCCGGGCTGCGTGAGCAGCTGGCCAACCATCCTCCAGAGATCGAAGACGCCGCCGCCGAGATGTTCGACCGCGCCACCCGGGACCTGGTCGTGCAACTGGTGGACGGCGTCGACCCGGCCCGATTCCCGCGGGAGGCCCCCGCCTACCGGGCCCGCAATCTGGCTCGCAAGGTGCGTCGACTCTCCGCGCCGGTCGGGGCGTGGGTCGAGTTCGCCGGGCCGGAGGCCGAAGTCGCAGCCGAGCTGGCAGCCAGACGGTTCGCGACCTTGCTCAACGTGGTTCGTCGGGCCGATCGCCCCTCCGGGGCCGGCGTCGCCCAGTGGTGGATGCGCAATGTCGCCCCCGTGCGGTGGCGCCCGGGGCTGGTCGTGGGTGTGGGTGCGGGCGGGCGGCCCATGCCCGACCTGGTCATCCGCAGCGACCATGCCGACACCGCCGTTCAAACCCTGGTTCGGGAGCTGGCCGACCGCGTGGTGAGGGCATGAAGGTCCTCCTCTCCGCCTACGCCTGCGAACCGGGCAAGGGCTCTGAGCCCGAGGTGGGACTCAGGGCGATGCTGGCCGCCGCCACCCGGCACGACGTGTGGGTGATGACGCGCCGCAACAACATCGAACCACTGGAGGACTTCCTGGCGTCCGATCCTGCCGCCGATCGCATCACGCTGGTCGGGATAGACGACGACGACGGGCTTGCCCTGCGCTTGAAGAAGCGGCTCGGAACCTTCGGCACCCAGTGGTACTACCGCTCCTGGCAGCGTCTCGCCGCCGAAGAGGCGCAGGAACTTCATCGCCGGGTCGGCTTCGACGTCGCCCATCACGCCACCTTCGCCTCCTACTGGGCGCCGATCGGCATTGCCCGCCTCGACGTGCCCCTCGTGGTGGGGCCGGTCGGGGGCGGGGTCAATCCCCCATTGCGGCTGATGCCGGAGCTGGGACCGATCGGCATGCTCACCGACGGCGTCCGCCTGATCATCCGGACGCTGATGGCGCGTCTTCCCGGCGCCCTGGCCGATCTGAAGGCGGCCCGGGTGGTGCTGGTCCAGAACCCCGAGACCCTGGCCCGCATCGGGCATCCCACCACCGGCCGCCTGCTCTCCAACGCCCTGTCGGTGGACCTGGGGCGGCTCCCGCCGGCTCCCGAGAAGCGAACACGGGAGATCATCACCACCGGACGCCTCATCCCGCTCAAGGGGGGCGTCACCGCCGTCCGGGCCTTGAGCCATGTCAGCGACACGGACGCGCGGCTGGTCTTCGTGGGAGACGGGCCCGAACGGGACCGGATCGAGCGCCTGGCGGATCGGCTGGGCCTCTCCGACCGGGTCGAGATCCTGGGCTGGAGACCCCGGGACGAAGTGGTGGCCCGGGTGCGAGAGGCCGGGGTCTATCTGCACACCGCCATCCACGATGAGGCCTCGCTCTCGGTGGCCGAGGCTCTCTCCCAGGGGACGCCGGTGGTCGGCTACGACCACGGCGGGCCCGCCCAGGTGATGTCGAGCTGGCCGTCAGAACTGTGGGCGGCGGTCCCGGCCTCGGGCCCCGACACCAGCGCCCGCCGTCTCGCCGCCGCTTGCGACGACTTCCTGTTCTCGCCGCCACCGATACCATCGGAGGTCTTGAGGCCGGCGCGGTCCTACACCGATGCTGTGCTCGACGCCTACGAGGAGGCCGTGGCCAGATGACCGACCGCCGGGTGGCTGTCCTCAACTATCACCGCGTCGTTCCCGATGGTGGCCAGAGAGAGTTCTACGACGTCACCGAGTCGGCCTTCGACGCCCAGATGCGCCTCCTGGCCGAGCGGGGAACCCCCCAGTCCGGCGGCGAGGTGAGGATCGACGACGGGATGTCGGCCTATGTCACCTTCGACGATGGCACCGACGACCACCACCGGGCCGCCCGGGTCCTGGCCGACCTGGGCCTTTCCGGCGTCTTCTTCGTCGTGACCGGCAAGCTCGACATCCCCGGGCGGCTCACCACCGACCAGGTCAAGGAGATGGCCAACGCGGGACATCGCATCGGCTCCCACACCGTCACCCACGCCCGGCTCCCCGAGGCCGGCGATGACGAGCTCTCCCATGAACTGAAGGAGTCGAAGCGGGCCCTAGAGGGGATGCTCGACACCGAGATCGACTGGCTGGCTCCCCCCGGGGGTCTGTTCGACCCCCGGGTCATCTCCGCCGCCACCGGGGCCGGCTACCGCGTGATCAGAACGATGGAATGGGGATATGCCGATCATCCCCTCGAGGGCCGCATCCCCACCCTGCCGGTGATCCCGACCTACGACCTCGACGGTTTCAACCGCCTCCTCGACGGCCGGGCCCCGTTGTGGCGCTACCGGCTCAAAACCGGCTTCAAGCAGGTGGTGGGCGAGACCACCTACGTCAGGGTGAGAGACGCCGCCTACGGATTGCTTCGCCGAAGCGGCTGACGCCGTCGACGTAGGCCGACGACGTAGGATTCCGGCCGTATGCCCACTACCCGCTATGCCCGATCCGGGGACGTCAACATCGCCTATCAGGCGACGGGCGACGGGCCCCGGGATCTGGTCTGCGTGCCGGGGTGGATCTCGAACATCGAGGTGATGTGGGACGATCCCTCGCTGGCCCGGTTCCTGCGCCGGCTGGCTTCGTTCTCGCGCCTGATCACCTTCGATAAGCGGGGGACCGGCCTATCGGATCCCGTCGACCTCGAAAAGCTCCCCACGCTCGAGGACCGCATGGACGACGTGCGGGCGGTGATGGACGCCGTCGGCTCGGAGCGGGCGATCCTGTTCGGACACTCCGAGGGCGGGAACATGTGCCTGGTCTTCGCTGCTACCTACCCCGAGCGGACCGAGGGCCTGATCCTCACCGGCTTCTATGCCAAGCGGATCCGCTCCGACGACTACCCGTGGGCCCCGATCTGGGAGGAGCGGCTCGGCCAGATCGAGGCGGTCGAGCGCAACTGGCCGGCGGCGATGAAGACGGCGGAACTGGCTCCCAGCCGGGCCGACGACCCCGCCTTCACGGCCTGGCTCGAGAAGGACTCACGCCTCTCGGCCAGTCCCCGGGCGGCGGCGGCATTGTTGCGCATGAATTCGCAAATCGACACCACCTCGATCCTCTCGGCCATCCGGGTTCCCACCCTGCTCCTGTACCGGGAGG
The DNA here is from genome assembly GCA_035461175.1 of Acidimicrobiia bacterium. GTDB lineage: Bacteria > Actinomycetota > Acidimicrobiia > Spongiisociales > ZC4RG35 > DATHVR01. The sequence continues at coordinate 5,306 of DATHVR010000176.1, forward strand.
GAGACCGGGACGTCACACCCGATGAAGGGCGATACCTGTCCGATCGTATTCCCGGAGCGCGTTTCGTCCAGCTCCCCGGCGCCGACCACTTCTTCTGGGCGGGCGACCCCGAGCCGATGCTGGCCGAGATCGAGGAGTTCGTCACGGGCCACCGCAGCTCCCATACCCCGGAGCGGGTGCTGGCCACGGTGCTGTTCACCGACATCGTCTCGTCCACCGAGCGGGCGGCGGCGATGGGTGACCGGACCTGGTCGGATCTGCTCGAGCGCCACAACGCCATCGTGCGGGCCGAACTCGGTCGTTGGCGGGGCACCGAGGTCAACACGATGGGCGACGGCTCCTGGCCACCTTCGACGGCCCGGCCCGGGCCATCCGCTGCGCCCGCTCCATCATCGAGGCGGTCCGGCCGCTCGGGATCGAGGTGAGTTGCGGGCTCCACACCGGAGAGGTGGAATTGGTCGATTCCGACGTGGCCGGGTTGGCGGTGCATATCGCCGCCCGGATTGCCACGCTGGCCGGACCGAGACAGGTGGTGGTGTCACGCACCGTCAAGGATCTGGTGGCGGGGAGCGGCTTCGAGTTCCAATCCCGAGGGGAGCACTCCTTGAAGGGAGTCCCCGATCAATGGGAGGTCTTCCAGGTCGCGGCCGGGATCTGACCCAGAAATCTGGAGGAATGGGAAAACTTTGCCCCGGTTTTGTCTACCCAGGCATTCACGGCTGAATAAGCTCCTGAAGCAGGCCACTGTGCCGCAGCGGGCTGGAGAGCGGAGCTGGACGGCGTGGGCGATGGGCATTGTCGGGGATGTCGCTCACGCCGTCTCTCTAATGGGTCAACCCACATCCCTCGATGGGTGCCACCTCCACCTCGACCTGCCGGGCGCCTTCTGACACCGTGGCAGGCAGTCTCACCGCGACGATCCCGGCGGCTGGATATGGCCCCACCCATGCCACTTCCGCACCGGCGTCGCCGCCGAAACCGGCGGTCAGGTCCAACGCTACGACCGGGCGATCGTTCAATCGCGGGATCGGCTCGCTCTCGCCGGAATTCCCGACGACCTCGGCCCCGGGCGGAAGGTAGACGTGCAATCGCCAGGCATTGGCGGCCGCACCCGAGGCGAGCGCCGACACCAGTGACTCCGGGGCCGATTCGTCGATCGACACCGACAGCCGGCCCCGCACCTGACATTCCTCCGGCTCGACCTCCAGGTCGGCGGCGAGGGTGGTGAAGAAGTCGAGACGGGTCCCGGCCGTGTTGGCCACGGCGACCTCGACCCGGCCGGGGTCCTCGCCCAGGCCCATGTCCACTCCTTCCGCCTCGAAGGCGGCCTGTAACTCGGGGTGAGGGGACCAGGCCACGATCCGGTCCTGCTCGAGTATGCGGCGGATGCCCCGGAACAGGTCCCGGGACCGGGGCCCCCGCTCGATTGCCTGGTCGAGCAGGTGACCGAGGACACCCCCCATGTACTGATGTCGTGAGTCGTGGTCGGCATGGTTGCGATGAGCCGCGAGGGCTACGTCGGTGCCGAGAGTCCTCGGATCGAAGCCCCGTCCGTCCAGCCTGAGGTCGGCGAACCCGTCCAGCAGGTGCCCGGCGGCGATCAGGTCGATGACGAACACCACGTCGGGTTCGCTGCCCGACATCGCCGCCACCGCGTCGGAGGCGATCCGGGCGACGGTGGGCCCGTCGGCGAAGGCGGTCAGCCACGGCCACGATGCATCGACCGGGCCGGGGCCGATCACGTCGAGCACCGCCTCCGGGATGGTGATGCCTGCCGCCGCGGGATCGGTCACCGCCGTGACGCTCATCCCGTCCCCGTCGAGGCGGCCCTCGACCAGGGCGAGGGGGACGCCTCCGACCGCCCGCAGCGAGGCGCTATCGGTTACGACGAACAGAACCCGGAACGGATCCCCGCCTTCTGCTGCCGCGGCCACCGCCTGGGCGGATCGGCGCAGGGCGGAGGTGACCGCCACGCCCTGACGGGATCGCTCGGTCAGATCGGCGGCCATCACCGCCACACTCTCCACCCGCGCCGTCGGGGCAGAGCTGATGCGCTCGAAGGCGGACTGCATCAGATCCTCGGCGTCCTGGGCGACCTCGGCGAGGTTGCGGGCCGAGGCGGAGTCGATCTCGCTGCCGCGGAATGTCGGCTCGTGGGGCGACAGCATGTACTCGGTGGTCTGCTGCAAGGCGGTGGCCACCTCCGCCGCCGAGGCCAGCGAGGCGGCCATCGCCCGGATCTCCCTTCCCAGGAACGGCACGTTGCGAGCCACGTTCATCACGAACCCCTCTGTGTGATCCTGGGCCAGGTCGATGTGATCGTGGGCCTGGGTGAGTCGCTGGTGGGCGTCTTCGAACTCGGATCGGGACAGGAAGCTGATGCTCTCGCTCAGGTTGGTGCGGGCATCGGTGGAGGCGCTCCGGATGGCGAGCAGGTCGATGGTGGCGAGCGCTCCCACGATCAACACCGCCAGAAAAAGGGTGACCAGGCCCCCGATCACAAGTCGTCTGGACACCGGTGACACCGCCGAATGCTAGACCTAGCTCGCCGGCCGCCGGGATGGAGCCCTTTCGGCGACGGAAAAGATCAGCGGTCCGTTTCCGTTGAGCGAGACATGCAGATCGAGATCTGGGCCGACGTCGTGTCCTTGGTGCGGCCTGGGTAGTCATCGACTCCACCGAGCGCTAGATGGCTTCGAGCATCGCGATGACACTGAGGTCACCTACCGCTCGTTTCAACTCGACCTCTCGCTACCCGAGGGAACCTCCCAGCCGGTAGCGGAGATGCTGGCTCGCAAGTACGGGACGTCACCGGATCAGGTCGTCTCGATGACGTCCCGGGTCGAGCGCCTGGCGGAGGAGGACGGCCTCCAGCCCTACCACGTCTCCGACAACCGGATCGGCAACACCGGCCCCGCCCACGAGCTGCTCGCCTACGCCACCGAGCAGGGCCGTCATCCGGAGGCATGGCAGACCATGTTCCGCGCCTACTTCGGCCAGCAGCGCTCCATCTTCGAGCGCAGCTCACTGCTCGACATCGCCGCTGACATCGGTTTCGACCCCGACGGAGCTGCCGAGGCGCTCGAGTCGAGACGGTTCCGGGACCGAGTGGTCGAGGATCAGGAACAGGCCCATGCTCTCGGCGCCCGGGGAGTCCCCTTCTACGTCATCGACCGCACCTACGGCATCGCCGGGGCCCAGTCGGTCGAGGTGATCGGCCAGGTCCTCGACGGCGCATGGGCGGCGGCCGGTGGGACGGCGACGAGTTGACGGCTCGGTGCAGGCCTCAGGGCGCAAAAGCGCGACGTTGCCGAAGTAGCAGGTGGGCTCGCACCAGCGCCCGTTGGGCCGGTTGACCTGTGAGTTGTTGGCGACGGTGACGCCCTCCCAGAGCACCCAGGCCCACAACCAGCCACCACATCAATTTCGTTCTCATGTCACCCCGAGTATGACTCCGACACGACGATGTTGCCGTTCGGGTCGAGCACGAAGACGCTGTCGCCCCCGTTGTTCCACACCGCCGATCCCTGGTTACACCAGTAGAGGGTGGAGGCGGTGTCGTCGCCGCAGCCGGTATGAAGGCGTACCGTCGCCCCTGACCCGAGGCTGAATCCGGACGGGAAGTAGTAGCGGTGGCTGGCCGACTCGTCCTTGACGCTCCATCCGGTCAGGTCCAGCGGCGCCGATCCCGGGTTGGTGAACTCCACCCACTCATCGTCGAGGTTGAAGTTGTCGTTGCCGTCGGCGTCGTAGCGGATGTGGGCGATCTCGATGATTCCGGAGGCAGCGGCGCCGCAGGCGTCGGGGACCCACATCCCCACCCTGTCGGCCTCGGCCGCTGCCTGGGCGGCCTCCAGCACGGCCGCCCGGGCGGTGTCGGGTTCATAGCGGCGGGCGATGGCCAGACCCTCGCGCACCAGCGCCTCCTTGACGAACACGTCACCGACATAGACGTAACGCAGCAGCCTCCTGAACTGGTCCCGGTCGGACACGTCCGACTCCAGGCGGATCGGCCCTCCTTCCATCAACTCTCCCAGGCGCAACGCCGCCTCAGGGGCCAGGCACTCGCCGCCTTCAGGGCGTTGATCCCGATCAAGCGCACCGGCTCGTTGGCCGCGCCGACCAGCACCCGCACGGTGTCGCCGTCGGTGATCGATAGCACCGACACCTCGGCGGGCGCCAGTGTCGTGGTGGCGGAGGTCGACGTCGTCGAGCTGGAAGTCGTGGTCGGGAGAAGAGCGCTGGTCGTAGTGGACGTGGTGCTGGTGGTCGAGGTCGTGGAGGTGGTGGTCGGGGTGGCGGCGTCAAAGAAAGGGGCCTCGGTGAATACTGACGCCACCGGACGCTCTCCCCACATGCCCTCCCCTCCCGGCGAGGGCACGTCGTTGGAGTAGAGCTTCTGGATCTGTGCCCCGGGCGGAAGGTAGAGGTTGACCCACCACCGGTTCTCCTCCGACGCGTACTGGAGCAGGGGCCGGATCTGCCGGGGCGTCCAGTCCCGCATCTCCACCTCCAGGTGGTAGCGGACTGCACAGCCCACCGCCTCGGTGGAGAGGTCGGCGTCGAGAATGGTGAACAGGTCGAGCTTGTTGGCGGCGCAGTTCTGGACGTCGGTGAGGGTGGTGGTGGGAGCGTGGCAGGTCTTCGTTGGAGTGAGGGAGGAGGTTTCGCTGCACTCGGGGATAGGTTAGGAACGGCCGTGGAGGGAGGCTGCCGGGGACACCAGGGTGTTCTCGCCGAGAGGGCGACGCGGGCAGGCAAGGGGGACTACCCGCGGTGGTGGAGCACAGCGAGCTCATGGCAGGGCCCTGGAAGGTGGTGGAGGCAGCCCGGGCCTATCGGGGCGGCGAACCCCTTGATGTGGCCCCGCTGGATCAGGCAGAGTCATCAGCATGGCGATCTCGGAGAAGTCCCGTCATGACCTATATAATCGGCTTACACAGTTTCTGGGTGAAGAGCCTGCGGAGACTCTCATGACCGCCTTGCCTGCCTATGACCCGAGCGCGATTCTGACCACGAAGAACCTCCAGTTCCACCTCGCTCCGATCTCCGCCGCCATCGATGATCTGCGCCGTGACATGCTGAGGCGTTTCGAGCAGGTCGACCAGCGTTTCAATCAGATGGATCGACGGCTCGATCAGATGGATGTTCGGCTCGAGCTCATGGAGCGGCGCTTCGACAGTAACGATCAGCGCGTTTCCTCGGGATCGACCAGAGGCTCGACTCGCTCGGCCAGCGAATCGACTCGCTCGGTCAGCGAATTGACTCGCTCGGTCAGCGGATCGACCGCCTCTCCCTCACCTGGTAGGCGGTCTGCTGGCCATCGTGGGCACGCTGATAGCCCAGATCATCTGGGGCTGAATCGGGCTTTCGGCTTGTCGTGTTCCCGCCCACTTTCCGGCCTCCCGGCTGATGACGGAGTTCAGCCGACAAGCAGGGCGATGCCAAGAATGAAGGGGACGAGCAAGCTCAGCTGAGGGGCGAGGTCGCGCACCATGGCGAGTGCCGCCGGAATCCCGATCCCGATCACGACCGCGGCCCATCCTGCCCAAGCGGCCACCAGGCCGGATTGGAGTATCGCCCACCCGACCAAGACGTAGGCGAGGTTTGCTCCGATTACCCACACCCATTCGGCCAAGTAGCAGGCGTCCCACATCCCGCTGATCCAGGGTGGAGTGGCGCCGGACTCGGCCCTCTGGGTGGCGGCTCGAGCGGCGCCGGCGGTTTGGGTGATGAGGCCGAACACCCATGCGCTCATCGCCAGCAGGTAGCCCCCGAGAGCGGCGTACGCCAACACTGGCGCCCCGTCATCTGCCAGTAGGTAGGTCGCTCCGGCCATTCCCGCCGTGGCGGCGAAGATCGCGGCCAGGTCGGCGACTGCCATCCACCACCAGTCTGGGCGGTGGTCATGGACGAAGTCGAGCTTGTCGTCGAGCGAGAGCCGCCAGAACTTCCCGCTATATCCGCGGGCGCTGCCCAATCCCGCAGAAACGGCGGCAATCACGAGACCAGCCATCAGCATGAGGCCTGCCAACTGCATGCGCACAACATACGCCGCGCGAAAGCCCCGCGCTGTGCTGTCTCACTGCGGTGGGGCACCTATGGGTGGGATACTGAGGCACATGGCCGCGCCCCGCCGTCGCTCACTCGCCACCCGTCTGCTGGTGGCATATGCCCTGGCCGTGCTGGCCGTGGTGGGGGTGCTGGGCTTCTTCGTGGAGCGGTCGGCGCGTGAGGCCCTGGTGGATGAGGTCCAGTACGGGCTGGCGGAACAGGCCCGGGCGGCGGCCTTCTCTCTGCCGGAGACCCCCGGGGAGATCGTCGGTTTCGTGGAGGGATTGGCGCCGATCACCGACGCACGGGTGACCGTGATCGACTCCGACGGGTCGGTGCTGGCCGATTCCCACGCCGACGCCGAGACGATGGAGAACCATTCCGGCCGTCCCGAGGTGCAGGCCGCGTCGCGAGGGGATACCGGCTTCGATCGGCGAGTGAGCGTCTCCACCGGTTTCAATCAGTTGTACGCGGCCGTGCAAGGCCCCGGAGATCGGGTGGTGCGGCTGTCGTTGCCCGAGAACGTCGTCAATGCCCCGATCCGGGAATTCCGGGGCCGTTTGTTGTTGATGCTTGCGGTGGCGGGGCTGGCCGGGGTGGCGGCGGTGGCTTTGGTGGCGCGCCGTCTGACCCGCCCGCTGGCGGAGCTGTCCGAGGTGGCCTCATCGGTGGCCGCGGGGGACCTCGATGTCGAGCCACCCCGCTCTTCGGTGGCCGAACTCGACGACCTGGGCCGTTCGCTGGGATCCATGTCAACGGAGCTGGGTCATCGCCTCGAGGAGGTCAGCGGCGAGCGCCGGACCCTGGAGGTGGTCCTCGATGCCCTTCCCCAGGGGACGCTGTTGGTGGACACCGACGACGGTGTGCTGTATGCCAACCGATCCCTAATCGACCTGCTCGGGCCGGTGCCCGAGAGTCTGGCCCAGGTGGTGCCGTTCCGGATCCAGGAGATGGTGCGGCGGGCCCGGGACGAGCGAACCGTGGTCGACATCGACCTAGAGCACGGCCGGCCCGCCCGGGTGCTGCGGGTGATCGTATCGCCGTTCGACGATGGCCGGGCCCTGGTGGTGGTGTCGGACATCACGGACCGGCGCCGGGTGGACGACGTCCGGCGTGACTTCGTCACCAACGCCTCCCACGAGCTCAAGACCCCTGTCAGTTCGATCCTCGCCGCGGCCGAGACGCTGCAGGTGGCGCTGGAAAGGGCCCCGGACAAGGTGCCCCAGTTCGCCGCCCAGATCGAGGTGGCCGCCCGCTCCCTGGCCCGGCTGGTGTCCGACCTGTTGGACCTGTCCCGCCTGGAGGGACGCACCGCTCAGCACGTCGAGATGGACCTGGAGCGAGTGGTGGTGGCCGAGGTCGAGCGGATGCGACCGCTGGCCGAGGAGCGGAAGATCGGCGTCGTGTCGGACACCGTGCCGGTGAGTGTCATGGGTTCGCCCGAGGACCTGGCTCTGGCGGTGCGCAACCTGCTGGACAACGCCGTCCGCTATTCGGATCCGGGAGCGGTGGTGACCATCCGCCTCGACCGCCAGGGCGACGAGGCGGTCGTGTCGGTGACCGACAGCGGCACCGGGATACCCCAGCGCGATCTGGAGCGGATCTTCGAGCGGTTCTACCGGGTCGACGTGGCCCGTTCCCGTGCCACCGGAGGCACCGGCCTCGGCCTGTCGATCGTCCGTCACGTGGTGGAGAGTCACGGCGGCAAGGTGACGGTCGAATCGCAACTCGGCTCGGGCTCGACCTTCACCACCCGCCTTCCCCTCGACTGAACCCAGCCCCGCGGGGATTCCTGTGGTACCTGTCACAGATCACGACGCTGTTCCGTCAAGTGGGGTATGAAACGAGAGCGAAGCATCTGGGCGACGGCAGCGGCTATGGGGGGGGGCTCTGGCGCTACTGGGCGGATGGGCGTTCCTCTGGCCCCGCAGCTTCTATGCCGACTTCCCGATTCCGGGCGCGGCCTGGGTCTCGACGCTGGGGGCGTTCGATGCCCACCTCATCACCGACTTCGGCGCTGCCCAGGTGGGCCTGGCCGTGATCGTGCTGGTGGCGGTGTGGCGTCGCTCCCTGGAGGCACTGCGGATCGCCATGGGCGGATACGTGGCCTTCGGAGCGCTCCACTTCGCCTATCACCTGGGAAGTTTCGAGGCGTTCACCACTGCCTCGGCCCTCACCCAGGCCACCGCCCTGATGGCGGTGGTGTTGCTGCCCGCCTTCGTCCTGTACACAACGAGAGGAGAGACATCATGAAGATCCTGTTCACCGGCGCCACCGGCGTGCTCGGTACCGCCGCCATCCCGCATCTGATCGAAGCCGGCCACGAGGTGGTCGGGGTCGGACGAACCGACCTCGACCTCTTCGACCGGGCGGCGGTGGGCCGGGCCGTGGCCGGCTGCGACGCCGTCTTCCACTTCGCCACCGCCATGCCCGCTCAGGCTGAGATGACCAAGCGGGAGGCGTGGCGCATCAACGACCGGTTGCGGGAAGAGGCAACCGCCAACCTGGTCGACGCCGCCATCGAGCAGCGGGTGTCGACCTTTGTGCAGGAGTCCGTGGCCTTCGCCTATGCCGACGGCGGCGCCGGATGGCTCGACGAGGCCGTCCCCCTCGATCCGCCCTTTGGGGCGATCGACTCGGCGATGGTCGCCGAGGCCCATGTCGCCCGGTTCACGGCTCAAGGCGGCCGCGGGATCGTGCTGCGGCTGGGCCGCCTCTACGGTCCCGGCCCGGTGTCGGGTCCCTACCTGGAGGCGGTAAGCGCCCGCAAGCTGCCCCTGATCGGTCGCGGAGACAACTACGTCTCCCACCTGCACATCGATGACGCCGGGGCGGCGGTGGCCGCCGCCCTCGACGCTCCGGCCGGCGCCTACAACGTGGTGGAAGACGAGCCGGTCACGGCGGCCGAGGAGATGGATGTGCTGGTAGAGACTCTGGGGGCTCGCCATCCCCGGCGGGTTCCGGCCTGGCTGGCCCGGCGGCTCGTCGGTCCTGCCACGGGCTTGATGACGGTGTCGCACCGGGTTTCGAATGGTCGCTTCCGGGAAGCGGCCGGATGGAGTCCCGAGTATTCCTCGGTGTGCGAAGGCTGGCCGGCCATCGTCGCGGACGACCGGCGTGCCAGGATGCAAGTGTGAGCACCGAGCCCAGCCTGGCCCTGTTCGAACAGCATCGGCGGCGTCTTTTCGGCATCGCCTACGGCATGCTGGGCAGCGTGGCCGACGCCGAGGACGTGGTCCAGGACGCCTACCTGCGCTGGGCGGGAGTCGACGTCAGTTCCGTCGACTCCCCCGCCGCCTATCTGACCACGATCACGACCCGGTTGGCCATCGACGAATTGCGCTCGGCCCGGCGGCGACGTGAGGAGTACACGGGGCCGTGGCTGCCCGAACCGCTGGTCACCGAGATGGATCCCGACCCGGCCGACGTGGTCGCCGAGGCAGAGCAGTTGTCGCTGGCGATGCTCACCGCCTTCGAGCGGCTTACTCCGGTGGAGCGGGCGGTGTTGTTGCTTCGGGAGGTGTTCGACCTCGACTACTCCGAGATCGCCGACATCGTCGACAAGAGCCCGGCCAACACCCGCCAGATCGGGGTGCGGGCGCGGGAGCGGGCCGGCGACGCCAGCCGTCGCCGGTGGCATGCCACCTCCGACGATCACCGGCTGATGTCCGCCTATCTGGCGGCGGCCTCCGCCGGCGACGTCGAGCGTGTGGCCGAGGTGTTCTCCCAGGACGTGGTGCTGTGGGCCGACGGCGGCGGCAAGGCGCGGGCGGCCCGCAAGCCGCTCTTCGGTGCCGAGCGGGTCGCCCGCCATCTGGTCGGTGTGGCGCCCCAGGCCCCGGCCGGAACCGAGGTCTCCCTGGTGCGGGTCAACGGGGACCCGGCGATCATGGCGGTCCATGATGGGCGGTGTATCGCCCTGGTGGCCTTCGAGGTGGCACAGGGGAAGGTGATCGGGGTGCGGGCGATCCTCAACCCCGACAAGCTGGCCGGAGTTTCGGAAGGGGATTAGCTACCTAGCCCTCGATCCGGCCTCCCAGCACCCCGAGCCTGGCAGATGAGGACAGAGCTGTCGGGAGTCGGAAGACTGAGGACGAAGGACGGAGGACAGTGGGCTGGCGCTCCCGTAACCACTGGGGAGGGCCGCCGGGTCGGCGACCCCCCTCCCTCGATAAGATCCCCTCCGACGGTCCGGCTTCCGACGGCCGCGCCGCGCGATCGAGCCGAAGGGTGCTCTTTCGTCCTCCGCTCCCTCACTTCGTTCCGGGGGACCGCTGGCGCGAAAACGGCTTCGTTCAGGAAAAGGCGTCCTACCTATTACCCACGCCTGCCAGGTGCTTCCCTTCAGTGGCTGCAAGAGAGCCGGGAGCCGTCTCGGCACGGAGTTCGGCCCGGAGCAGCAACAGCATCGCGGGGAGCATGATGGCCACCCACACGGTCTCGAACCAGCCGAAGATCCACAGGGCGACGTAGAAGGCGATCACGGCGTTGTAGCCGACCCGGGTGCGACGCTTGCCGCTCAGGACCAGCACGCCCACCGCCGCCTCGAAGGCAGCCAGCAGTCCGATGAAGAGCACCTCGTTCGGAGCAACCACGGAGCGCCAGGCGTCGGTGACCCAATCGAAGTGGGCCGGGTCGGCGAATCCGGCGTAGCCGACTCCGGTCGCCAAGTTGATCACGTGGACCAGCGCACCACCGATCAGGAAGAGCACCCCGGTCACGGCACGCCCCAGATACCGCCAATTGCGGCCTCTATGCGCCAGCACCGCGGCGATCACGGTCACCACGCCGCAAACCATCCACAGGACTTCCCAGAATCCGAGCTCCATGATTCCTTCCTTCTCGACTACTCGCCGCGACCATCCGCCGGGGCAGCAATATGCGACAGGGCCGAAAGGACTGCTCCTTCCCCGGTGAGGTGTTGCCATTCCCGCTCCATGCCGACCATGAGGAAATCCAGGTCGGGGAACCCGGTGGCGTCGGCCGTGACCACGAGAGACATACGCCCGGCATAGGAGAACGCGCACAGGACCAGCCCCACGTTTCCTTCCAGGTCGATCATCGGAAAGATGTCGAGGATGCGTGACCCGAGCACGTAGACGGGCACCGGGGGGCCGGGGGGTTGGTTACCACCACGTTGGTGGCCCGCTGGTGGAGCACGAACCAGCGGCCGAACGGAGTGGCGGCGATGCCGACCAGAGCACCCATGATGGCGGCCGGCTGAACGGTTGTGGCGCGAGCGGTGGTCGTCACGGTCAGATCCAGACGGCGCCCGGCGTCGGGCTCCCACACCGGCAGCAGCACCACCGCTGTACCGACTGGTTGTCGATGGTGGAGTCGGCAGCCGACCGGATGGACACCGCCTGGCCGGCGTTGAGTTCCACGCCTCCACGGGCTCGCCGCGCGACACCATCAGGTCGCGCAGGCCGCCCGCCCACAGGGCCAGCACCCACGTCGTTGGACCTTGCCGCCGTAGGCGTGAGCGATCCGCTTCATCTTGTCGAGATCGGTACGGTTGAAGCGGATCCGCCGACCGGCCAGCACCGGCCGGTTGAGGGAGGTCACCGGAGCCATGGTCGACCCGAAGCTCTTCTTCATCACCGCCCTCAGAACCCGCAGAGCTCCCACGATGCGTGCGGGATGGGCGACAGTTACCGCCCACCGCCCCAGCCTGCGCAGGCTGCTGCCGCCCGAGGTTTTCGACGAACAGAGTCCATCCGTCGGGGAGGGGGCAGGGATTCCACGACGCCGGTGGCGGGTCGGGAGCGTCGGGTACGAAGTCGAACAAGGACCCCATGTTCCGCACGGCGGCCGAGCCGTCGGCTACCGCATGGTGCAGCTTCAGCATGACTCCGAGGCGCCCGTCTTCGAGGCCGGTCAGGAACCAGAGTTCCCACAGGGGGTGGCGGCGGTCGATCAGGCGCCCGTACAGATTCGCGGCGGTATCCAGGAACCGGCCCTCGTCCCCAGGGGCCGGGACGGCGATCTGCTTGAGGCGGTTCTCGATGTGCGAACCGCTCGTCGTCGACCCACAGCGGCCTTCCCCGAAGGCGTCCCGGCACACACACGCGGCGCCGCAATTCGGGTACCCGGCTCAGGCGCCGGTCGAGTCGCTTGCCGATCTCTCGATCCGCAGTCGTCCCGAGTCGTCCACCAGTGCCCCGGGCTCGACGACGGCTAGGTGTGACAACCGGGGATGTTGTCCTTGGCGGAATGGTGTGAATGGTTGAGCCCTCCGAATGAGACTGTGGGTTAAGCGACTCACAACTCATAAGGGGGGCCCATGTCGCACGCTACATCTCGGTGATCACGGCGGAGGATTCTATTCGGCGACGTCAGGGCAGGGCGGAATTTTTGGACATTTGCTCAAGATGATCCTTTTGGTGGTCGGTGGAACGAACGCCTGTTGACAGGCGATCTGACGATGTGACATAATCTGCGACATGAATACAGAATCTGCGACAAGTCTGCGCGATCGTCAGGCGGAGCAGCTACGGGACGAGCTCCGCCACCAGTTCGTCAATCTGGTACTGGAGAAGGGCTTCGAGGGTTTCACCATGCAGGATGTGGCCGACGCCGCCGGGGTGTCGGTGCGAACCGTCTATCGCTACTTCCCCAGCCGGGAGGCGTTCGCCGAGGACCTGCGGAAACAGGCTCGTCGGGGCCAGCAGGAGATGGAGTCCCGTCGTGGTCCTGGCCACTGGATGGAAAACCCGGAGTTCTTCGCCGCCACTTTCGAGTCGTTCGAGGGTCGCGCAGACCTGATCCGGGCCGGCCGGGCGATCCGGGAGTCGGGAATCGACCCCGTCGGCACCGGCGACCGGACCGAGGAGGTGAGGGCCCGGCTGGAAGCCAGCGACGACGTCCATCCCGAAGCGGTCGCCCAGTTGACGGGCGTGCTCCGGTTGCTGGGGAGCACCGACGCCTGGTTGCGCCTCACCGAGGGCGACATCGGCCTCGACTCGCGGGAGGCGGGCCACGCCGTCCAATGGGCGATGGAGGTGGTGATGGAGGCCGTGAAGGACGTCGAAGGGCCGCTTCGACCCAAGGGAAAGGGAAACTCGTGACGGTGACGGGAAACATGGAGTTGGTGGATCTGGCGGAAGCGACCCGGCCCGAAGAGGTGGGGCAGAAGGCGGCCGGGTTGGGACGGGCGGACGCCGCCGGCTTCGAGGTGCCCGCCGCCCGGGTGGTGCCGATCTCCGTCACCCGCCGGATCCAGCAGGGTGACGAGCCCGACCTGCGGGTCCTCCTCGCCGGGGTCCTCGAGCAACTGGGCGGAAACGTGGCGGTGCGCTCCTCAGCGGTGGACGAGGACACCGAGGGCGCCTCCTATGCCGGCCAGTACACGACGGTGCTCGGAGTGAGCGATCTCGACGGCTTGGTCGACGCCGTGCGCAGCTGCGTCGGGTCGGTAGATGCCGGCCCCGCTGCCTCCTATCGCGAGCATGCCCACGGACACAGCCGGGACATGGCGGTCTTGATCCAGCGGATGCTGGCCCCGGAGGCGGCGGGAGTAGCGTTCGGGGTCGATCCCGTGTCGGGACAGGACCATGTGGTGATCGAGGCAACCGCCGGAATCGCCGAGGGAGTGCTGGAGGGATCGGTCACGCCCGAGCACTGGGTGGTCGAAAGGACGCCGGTGCTGGAGTCGGCCCCCGGCGATCCCGCCCTCACCGAGGCCCAGGCAGCGGAGGTTGCCGCCCTGTGCCGCTCGGTCGGAGCCTGGGAAGGTCGGCCGGCCGACATCGAGTGGGCCCTCGAACACGGTGAGCTGTTCCTGCTCCAGACTCGGCCGATCACCGCCGTCCCGCAAGAGCCGACCGAGCGGCCGCCCCGGGGCGAGACCTGGATCCGCGAGCCGCGATTCGACTCGCCCATCGATCTCCTCACCTTCTCGGCCTGGCTGCCCATCCACGGCGACTCCCTGGAGGCGGTGTTCTCTCGGTTCGGGGTGCCGCTGCGGAGGGTGACCAGCCGCCGCTATCTCGGCCGTGTCTACTTCCGGACCGAGCCCCTCCTCCACGGCAACGACCGGACCGCACCACCCGAGCCGGTGCTGAAGCTGCTGTTGCGGCTCGTCCCCCCGATCCGCAAGCGGCTCAAGACGGCGGGAGAGATGTCCCGATCTGGCATGATCGAACGGCTGCTCGACCACTGGGACCAGGGCGAGAGGGAGCGGACCCGGGCCGAGACCCGCCGCCTGCGGGAGACGGACCTGGAGGCGATGGACGACGCTGCCCTTTCCGACCATCTCGGCCGAGTGCTCGATCACGTCCGCGAGGTGGCGCTCTATCACTTCGAGGTGATGTTCGCCGGCACCCTCATCCCAACCGGGCAACTGGGCATGTTCGTGGAGGAGAAGCTGGGGTGGTCTGCCGACCAGGCGATCGGCCTGGTCTCCGGCTACGGGTCGGCGTCGCTGGAGCACGGCCGGGCCCTGGCCGAGGTGGCGGCACGACTGGGCCCCGAGGGGATCGCCCGGGCTCTCTCCGAGCCGGGAATCCTCCTAGACGACCCGCAGATGGATGCCTATCTCGACCGCTTCGGCCACCGGATGGGAATGGGCCTGTCGATGCCGACCGAGGCGGAGGCCCCGGCCACCATCACCCATCATCTGCGGCGGTTCGCCGCGGGTCCGCCCACGCGGTCCGACCCCACCGTCCACGCCCACCAACTCGAGGCCCAGGCCCGGGCGCTGCTCACCGACCCGGCCGATCGGGAGGAGTTCGACCGAATCCTGGTGCTGGCCAGGAGGGGTCGTCCCTACGGGGACGAGACCGAGGGTGACACCCTCAACGCCCTCGCCCCCGTCCGCTACATCGCCATGGAGGCGGCCCGGCGACTGGTCGGGGCCGGGCGCCTCGAGCGGCGGGAGGACATCTGGCTTCTGGAGGTCGACGAACTGCAGGCGATGCTGGCGGAGGGGGCAGCGGCCCCCGACCTCCAGGTTCGTCGCCGCGAGCAGCGCTGGTCGGAGACCAACCCGGTCCCCGAGCATTTCGGCCCCGACCCGGTGCCCCCGCCCTCACCGACCACGATTCCTCCCCACGCCCGGCCCGTCGTCGGCGCCCTGATGTGGTCGCTGGCCGCCTCGGGGATGGATCCCGTGGTCGCCGACGCCGACGGGGAGGAGAGCCTCCGAGGTCTCGCCGGTTCCCCCGGCAAGGCGGTGGGGCCGGTGCGGATCATCCGCGACCCGTCGGAGTTCCACCGCATCGAGCCCGGAGACATCCTGGTGTGCCCGATCACGATGGCCTCGTGGTCACCGGTGTTCGGGGTCATCGGTGGCCTCGTCACCGAGCGGGGCGGTCCGTTGTCGCATCCTGCCACCCTCGCGCGCGAGTACGGGATCCCGGCGGTGCTGTCGCTTCCCAACGCCACCTCGGTGCTGGGTGAGGGATCGACGGTGTCCATCGACGGCGGGGCGGGCACGGTGGAGGTGATGTGAGGGCCCGGACGGGGGCGATCGCCGGGTTGGTGTCGGTATTGGTGTTCACCTGGGTCCACGACCTCGTCATCAGCGATATCTGGGCGATGCTGCCGGTGATGGCGGCGGCCGGAGCGATGTGCGGGACGTGTCTGGCGTGGAGCTATGGCGTCTTGGTACCCGGACCTTCGCTGCGCAGTTGGGCGGGGTACGTGGGGGCGTTCATCGCCATGTTCGGTGTGCTGGCAGTAGCCTCGGTGGTGGTGTTCGAGCCCGTCACGACGATGGCCGAGGTGCTGGAGGTCGGTGGTCCGGTCGACCACCTTTTCGGAACCGCGCTGCCGCTGTCGGTGGCGTTCGCCGTGGTGTTCGCCCTGTTCCTGGTGTGGCGCTTCGGGGAGGGTTGGTCGGGCCTGGGCCCGGTGCTGGTGACTACGGCGGTGTTGATGGCGATCCTCGGTATGAACGTATCGGTGATCGGCTTGGTCGACATCCCCACCGACGGCTGGTACCTGGTGGCCGAGTTGCTGGTTCTGATAGTGGCCTTGGGAGCGGTGTTCGGGGTGGCGGCAGCACTGATCGACCGTACCCGGGCGAGCAATTCGGCGGGATCCGCAGCGAGGTCGGCTACGTCCCGATTGCGATGATTATCAGAGCGGGGTAGGGGCGAACTGGGAGACGGGTTTGCCCGGCCCTTCGGGCCGCCCCCTACCCGCCTGACCGGCGGGTCCCTTCCCCCCTCCCTTCGCTCCGGGTCACAAAGTTGACAGGGACCTCTTTTTCCTCGCTTCGCTCCGGGTGACAAAGCTGGCAGAGACCTCTCTTCCTCGCTCCGCTTCCGGGGGCTTAGCGCGGTTAGTCTCTGCTGCCCTTACAGATAGGCAGCCGCGTGTATAAGAAGTTCTCGATGGTCCTGGCGGCTGGGGCCGCTTTCATCCTGGTCGGCTGCGGGGGCGAGACGCCCCTCGATGCGGCCGAAGCCACGGCCAGATTCGCCGAATGCCTCGACCGCAACGAGGTCGTCTATGAGAACCTCGAGGTCGAACTGGACGCGGACGGAACGGTAGGGACGATCTCGGTGGGGATCCTGTCGGAAGGCGAGGTCGCCTACGAGCCCGCCATCCGCCTCGCCTGCACCGAAGAGGTGGAGCTGCTGGCCGCCGACGGCTGAGCCTCGTCAGAGGCGGCCGGACTCGGTGATCCGGCGGAGGAAGTCCTGGGTCTCGGGCTGCTGAGGACTGGTGAACAGGTCGGCGGGCGCGGCCAGTTCCCACACCCTGCCACCGTGGAGGAAGGCCACCCGGTCGGCGGTCTCACGGGCGAAACCCATCTCGTGGGTGGCGATCACCATCGTCATGCCCGTTGCCTTGAGTTCCCGGATCAGGGCCAGCACCTCGCCCACCAGCACCGGGTCGAGGGCCGAGGTGACCTCGTCGAGCAGGAGCAAATCGGGCTCCATTGCCAGGGCGCGTACGATCGCCACCCGCTGTTGCTGGCCACCCGACAGCCGCTCGGGATACTCGTCGCGCTTGTCGGCCAGGCCGAAGCGCTCCAGCAGATCCTCGGCGCGGGCGATCGCCTCGCGGTTCGACACGTCCAGCACCTTGCGGGGGGCGAGGGTGATGTTGTCGATGACCGACATGTGGGGGAAGAGGTTGAATGACTGGAACACGATCGCCATCTTGGAGCGCACCTCGTTGGCGTTGACCTCCTGAGAGGTGATGTCACGGCCGTCGAGCAGGATCCGGCCCGAGTCGATCGGGACCAGCAGGTTGATCGCCTTGAGCAGGGTCGACTTGCCCGACCCCGACGCTCCCACCAGGCACACCACCTCATGGGTGTCCACCTCGAGGCTCATGCCGTCGAGCACCACCTTGTCGTCGAAGGACTTGGTGCAATCCTCCACCTGGAGCTTCATGAGCTGATCGCCTGCCGCCGGCGCCGGTCGCGTTCGGTGTACCAGTCGGTGAAGCGGGCCACCGGCACCGAGACCGCCAGGAAGAGGATGGCGGCGACGATGTAGCCGGTGTAGTTGAAGGTGCGGGCGTTGAAGATCTGTGCTTCCCGCACCCCCTCCCTGACCCCGAGCACGAATACCAACGACACGTCCTTCTGCAGGCTGACGAAGCCGTTCAGCAATGCCGGGATCACGTTGCGGATCGCCTGGGGGATGAGCACATAGCGCAGCGTCTGCACCTGGGTCAGGCCCAGTGAACGAGCCGACATCCGCTGGCTCTCGGGCACCGAGTCGATCCCGGCCCGATACACCTCGGCCGTGTAGGCCGAATAGGAGATGACCAGAGCGGCCACACCCCAGAACAGGGCACCGCGGGGAACGCCCTCGAGGTCGAGGGCGGGCACGCCGAAGCCGAGGATAAGGATCAGCAGCAGGATCGGGATCCCCCGGATCAGGTCGATGTACACCACCGCCAATGCCCGGATCGGAAAGAAGGCGGGGCCGCGCAGCGCCCGCGCCATCGCCACCAGCAGGGCGAAGAAGAGGATCAGGACCTGGGCGCCGAGGAACATCTGGACGTCGAGCCAGAAGCCGCGCAGCACCGAGGGCCACACCGCCGCGAAGGCTTCGGGATTGAAGAACTGGCGCTGGACCTGGGGCCAGGCTTCGGATTCGAGGATGCGCCAGATCACGAAGCCGAAGAACGCCACCGTGGAGACGGCGGCGATCAGGGCTCCCCGCGCTCCTTCCTCCCGGGCGCGGCGTCGCCGGGACCCCGGATCGAGGTCCCGGCGACCTTTCCAGGCCGAAGGTGCCGACGGCCAGTTCACGGCGTCGGCCCGACGACCGTCACTGGCTCAGTTCGGGGATGTCCCCCTCCTGGGTCAGCCACTCGCCGATGAGGGAGTCGATGGTGCCGTCGTCCCACAGGGCGTTGATGGCCGCGTCCACGCAGGTCTTCAGCTCGTTGCCCTCCTCCAGCATGATTCCGAAGCGGTCGGCCTGATCCTCGGAGGCGGGCAGCGCCCCGACGATGGCCGTGTCGGGCATCTCCACCGCGGTGATGTAGTAGGCGGTGGGAAGGTCGAACACGATGGCGTCGATCTGGCCGGCATCGAGCGCCGACTTGGCGTCGGCGTTCGTGTCGTAGACGGCCGCCTGCGTCTCGGGCTGGATCACCTCTTCGATGTAGTCGAGGCTGGTGGTGCCGATCTGGGCTCCGAGGACGTAACCCTTCAGGTCTTCGATCGAGGCGGCGTTGGTGACCTCGGAGTCGCCGAAGGCCACCAGTGCCTGCTGGGTGATGTAGTAGGGCTCGGAGAAGTCCACGGCCTCATCCCGCTCGTCGGTGATCGAGTACTGCTGGATGTTGAGGTCGAAGTCCTTCGCCCCCGGGGCGATGGCCTCGTCGAAGCCAACCCGGGTCCAGGTGACCTGGTCGGCGCTGAAGCCCATCTCCTCGGCCAGGGCGTAGATCAGGGCCGACTCGAATCCCTCACCGTTGCTGGGGTCGTCGTCGACCATCCACGGCTCGAAGGCGGGTTCGCTGGTGGCCACGGTCAGGGTGCCGTCGCTGACCAGATTCAGGTTCTCGACCGCGCACTCCTCTCCCATGGTGGTGTCAGAGGCGGCGGTGGTGTCGGCTGCGCCGTCGTCTCCGCAGGCGCCGAGCGCCAGGGCAAGCACGGCAAACAGAGCTATGAGTTTCTTGTGCATCGATAGTCCTCCTTGGACACCTTCAGATTAGAGCCGACGAGGCGAGGGCTGGTCAGGGTCGAGGTCACCTCGTCGGGGGCTGGATCGTGGGCAGGATCTGAGGCGCGCTCTGCCCGGCCCCTGCGGGTCGCCCCCTACCCGCCTGGCGGCGGGTCCCTTCCCCCCTCGCTTCGCTCCGGGGGACCACGCTCCGGGGGAGAGAGGGGGGTGGCTTCTGCTGTCGCTCGGGTTGGAGGGAGAGCCTTCCGGGGGTGGGAGGCTCGTAGACTCGGCGCGCATGGATTGGACGACCGCCGCTGTCATTGCCGTTGCCTATCTGCTCGGCTCGGTGGATTTCGGCGTTCATGTCGCCCGGGCCAAGGGGGTCGACATCTATGCCGTTGGCAGTGGCAACCCCGGCACCGCCAATGTCGGGCGGGCACTGGGATGGAAGGCGGCGGCCGCCGTGCTGGTGGGGGACTTCCTCAAGGGCATGGTGGCGGCGGGTCTCGGCTGGCTGGTGGTGGATGCCACGGTTGGCTTCGCGGCCGGGTTCGCCGCCGTGGTCGGTCATTGCTTCCCGATCTGGCATCGGTTCCGGGGCGGCAAGGGCGTGGCCACGGGCGGGGGAGCCATTCTGGCGATTGCCCCGCTGGTGGGAATCGGCCTGGCGGTGCTGTGGGCGGCGGTGGCCAAGTTCGGAAAGATCTCGTCGGTGGCCTCGCTCACCGTCGCCGTGGCGGCTGTTCCCGCATTGGCCCTCGCCGGCCACCGCGGCTGGGCACTGGTGTGGACCGGTCTGATGATGGCGTTGGTGGTGTTCCAGCACCGGGCCAACATCGGTCGCCTCGTCCGGGGCGAGGAGCACGTGCTCAGCCCTCGCCCGGTCGAATAGCGATTACTTCCGGCTTCGCGGGACGTCTCAACCCCGACGACGAAAGGAATCGCACATGGCGACATTCATACTCGTGCCCGGTGCCGGCGGCAGCGCCTGGTACTGGCACCGGGTGCTCCCACTGCTGGTGGAAGCTGGGCACGAAGCGGTCTCCGTCGACCTCCCGGCATCGGACGACTCGGCCGGCCTCGACGACTACGCCGCCGTGATCGGGTCGTTCGCTGACGGCCGGGATGACGTGGTGATCGTGGCCCAGTCGATGGGCGTCCTCAGTGCTCCTCTCGTGTGCCGGGACGGAGCGGCCGAACTGCTGGTGCTGGTGTGCCCCATGATCCCCCGTCCGGGTGAGACGGGGGGTGAGTGGTGGAAGGAGAGCGGACAGGTGGAGGCCGAGCGCGACTACGCCCGACGCCTCGGCCTTCCCCTCGACGGCGAGCTGGATCCGTTCGTGACCTTCCTCCATGACGTGCCTGCCGAGGTGGCGGCGGCTTCGGCCGATCACAACCCTCCGCAGAGCGGCCGGCCGTTCGCCGACCCGTGGCCGCTGGACCGCTGGCCCGAGGTCGAGACCCGGGTCATCGCCGGCCGCGACGACCGGCTCTTCCCTCTCGAGTTCATGCAACGCCTGAGCCGAGAGCGACTGGGGATCGAACCCGACGTGATCGACGGCGGTCATCTGCTCGCCCTGGCCCGGCCCGACGAATTGGCCGCCACCTTGCTCGAGTATCTGGGCGAAGTCGGTCTCCACTAGCGGCTCGGATTCCGAACCCGGAGGGAAGGGCTGGTATACATCAGCCTGTGTTGATATCAACTGATTTCGATGCGTTGCGGATCTTCGCCGACCCGCTCCGCTCCCAGATCGTCGAACTGCTCGCCCGGGAACAGCTCTGCACCACCCATCTGGTGGAGGAGACCGGCGCTCGCCAGCCCACCGTCTCCCACCATCTGCGCATTCTGCGCGAGGCGGGCCTGGTCGAAACCGAGCCCTGCGGACGATACAACTACTACCGCCTGGTGCCTGATGCCGTGGAAGCCATGGCCGACCGGTTGCGGGAATTGGCCGAGGGAGCCCGGGCGGCCGAGCAGACCCAGAGGCCGTGCTGATGGTCGAGGCCCAAGCCCCCGCCCATCCCGACGACCAGGCGGTCCTGGAACGGCTCTCCCGGCTCGACCGCTTCCTGCCGGTGTGGATCGGCCTGGCCATGGCGCTGGGGCTCCTCCTGGGTCGCCTGGTACCTGTCGTGCCCGAGGCGCTCGACGCCCTCAGCGTGGGGACCGTCTCGGTCCCGATCGCCATCGGCCTGCTGGTGATGATGTACCCGCCGCTGGCCAAGGTCCGCTACGGCGAGATCCGCCAGGTAGCGGCCGACCGCCGCATGCTGGGAGCCTCGCTGTTCCTCAACTGGGTACTGGGACCGGCGCTGATGTTCACCCTGGCGTGGCTGATGCTTCCCGACCTCCCCGAGTACCGCACCGGGCTGATCATCGTCGGCCTGGCCCGCTGCATCGCCATGGTGCTGATCTGGAACGACCTGGCCCGGGGTGACAGCGAGGCGGCCGCCTTCCTGGTGGCGCTCAACTCGCTGTTCCAGATCTTCGCCTATTCCCTGCTCGGGTATTTCTATCTCTCGGTGCTGCCCGGCTGGCTGGGGCTGGAGCAGCAGGCGCTGGAGGTGTCGCTGTGGGAGATCACCCGGGCGGTGTTGATCTTCCTCGGGATCCCGCTTCTGGCCGGGTTCCTGACCCGGATCTACGGGGAGCGAGCCTGGGGCCGGCAGAAGTATGAGGGTGAGTTCCTGCGCCGGATCGGCCCGATCGCCCTCTACGGCCTGCTGGTGACGGTAGTGATGCTCTTCGCCCTCCAGGGCGACGCCATCATCTCCCGGCCCTTCGACGTGGCCCGCATCGCTTTGCCCCTCCTGGCCTACTTCGGTCTGATGTGGAGCCTGTCGTTCTTCCTCGGCCTGCGCCTCCGCCTCCCCTACAAGCGCAACGCCACCCTGTCGTTCACCGCCGCCGGCAACAACTTCGAACTGGCGATCGCGGTGGCGATCGGCGTGTTCGGCGCCACCTCGGGCCAAGCTCTGGCGGGAGTGGTCGGGCCTCTGATCGAGGTCCCGGCCCTGGTCGGCCTGGTGTACGTCGCCCTGTGGGCCCGGCGTCGGTTCTACCCCGCCCCCTGAGGTCCCGGCCCGTCTTTAGGATGGCCGAATGGCCCAGTACGTAGCCGCCATCGACCAGGGAACCACCAGCACCCGGTGCATGATCTTCGACCGAGGCGGGCGGGTGGTCGCCATCGACCAGCGGGAGCACGAACAGATCTATCCTCGGCCCGGCTGGGTCGAGCACGACCCCCGCGAGATCTGGCTGCGGGTCGAGGAAGTGGTGGAAGGCGCGCTCCGAAAAGGCGGGGCGGCGGCCACCGACATCGTCGCGGTCGGGATCACCAACCAGCGGGAGACGGCGGTGGTGTGGGACCGGACCACCGGCGAGCCGGTCCACAACGCCATCGTCTGGCAGGACACCCGCACCGACGGGATCTGCGACGAGCTGGCCCGCGAGGGCGGAAGGGATCGGTTCCGGGACAAGGCGGGTCTCCCGCTCGCCACCTACTTCTCGGGGCCGAAAATTCGCTGGATCCTCGACCACGAGGAGGGAGCCGCCGCCCGGGCAGAGTCAGGCGACCTCGCCTTCGGGAACATCGACTCCTGGATCATCTGGAATCTGACCGGCGGCGTCGACGGTGGTCTCCACGTCACCGACGTCACCAACGCCAGCCGCACCATGCTGATGGACCTCGCCACCCTGGACTGGGACGTCGAGATCCTGGCGGCGGTGGGGGTGCCCGGGTCGATGCTCCCCGAGATCCGTTCCTCCTCGGAGGTGTACGGCGAGGCGGTGGGGAAGCTGGGCGGGATCCCGGTGGCGGGCGACCTCGGCGACCAGCAGGCGGCCACCTTCGGCCAGGTCTGCTTCGACGTCGGCGACGCCAAGAACACCTACGGCACGGGCAACTTCATGCTCCTCAACACCGGGACCGAGGCGGTGCAGTCCGACAACGGGCTGCTCACCACCGTCGGTTACCGGGTCGGGGAGCGGCCACCGGTGTACGCCCTGGAGGGCTCGATCGCCATCACCGGTGCCCTCGTTCAGTGGCTGCGCGACAACCTGGGCATGATCCAGAGCGCCGCCGAGGTGGAGTCGCTGGCGGGCACGGTCGAAGACAATGGCGGGGTCTACATCGTCCCCGCCTTCTCCGGCCTCTTCGCCCCCTACTGGAGAGCGGACGCCCGCGGCGTCATCGCCGGGCTGACCCGCTACGTCAGCAGGGGCCACATCGCCCGGGCGGCGCTCGAGGCCACCGCCTGGCAGACCCGGGAGGTACTCGACGCCATGAACTCGGACTCGGGCGTGGACCTGACCCGGCTCAAGGTGGACGGGGGGATGGTCGGAAACGAACTCCTGATGCAGTTCCAGGCCGATGTGCTCGGGGTGCCGGTGATCCGTCCCTCGGTGCGGGAGACGACCGCCCTGGGAGCGGCGTACGCGGCCGGCCTCGCCACCGGCTTCTGGGCCGAGATGGACGACCTGCGAGAGAACTGGGTGCAGGACAAGGAGTGGCGCCCTCAGATGGACCCGGACCGGCGCGAGGCCGAATACGCCCAGTGGAAGAAGGCCGTCACCCGCACCTTCGACTGGCTCGACTGAGGGGCAAGAGGGCGAACCTGAGGTTCGGTTGTACCGCCACGGTACAAAACTCTCTCGAGAATGGGGGTGGCGACCCCGACCGCCCGGTATCTTCCGGTCGATGATGACCATCACGCCGGTGAGGGAACGGTGAAGGCGCTCACCGGTGTGGGCCAACTCGTCCGACTCATCCTGCGCCGCGACCGCATCTCCCTGGGGATATGGATCCTGATCCTCGGTGCGATGCCGGTGGGGGTGGCGTCCGGCTTCGACGCCCTCTATCCCACGCCGGCCGACCTGGAGCAGGCGGCGCTCACCGTGGGAAGCAACCCCGGAATGGTCGCCTTCCTGGGTCATGTCCACGCGGCAACCCTGGGCGGGATGACGGCCTGGCGGATCGGGGCCTTTCTCGTCGTCGGAGTCGGGATCATGAGTGTGCTCACCCTCACCCGCCACACCCGCGCGGAGGAACAGACCGGCCGGCGTGAGCTGATCGGATCGGCGGTCGTTGGTCGCCACGCCCCGCTGGTCGCCGCCGTCGTGGTGGTGGCGACGGCCAACCTGCTGGCGGGGGGGTTGGGGGCGCTGGGATTGATCGCCTACGGGCTGGAGGTGCCGGGTGCCCTCGCCCTGGGGGCGGCGACGACCGCCGGCGGGTGGGTCTTCCTCGGGATCACCGCCATCGCCGCCCAACTCACCGAGAGCAGCCGCGCCACCAACGGCATCGGCCTGGCCGCCATCGGCGTGACCTTCCTGATGCGGGTGGCCGGTGACACCTCTTCGGCCCTCGAGTCCCTGGGGTGGATGTCGCCGATCGGCCTGGCCCAGCGGGTGCGTCCGTTCGCCGGGGAACGCTGGTGGGTGGTCGGGGTCCTCGTCGGAGTGGCGGCGGTGACCGTGGCGATCGCCCAGGCTATCTCCAGCCGCCGCGACGTCGGAGCGGGAGTCTTCACGATCCGGCCCGGGCCGGCCACGGCCAGTCCTTCCCTCAGCGGTCCGATGGGGCTGGCGATTCGGCTCCAGCGCGGCACCGCCATCGCCTGGGCCGTCGGCTTCGCCATCTTCGGAGGGCTGATGGGAAGCGTCACCCAGGCGTTCGTGGATCTGCTCGAGGACACCCCCACCCTGGCCGCCATCATCGAGAGCGTCGGCGGTGTCGCCTTCATCCACGACGCCTTCCTCGCCTCGATCCTGGGCCTGTTCGCGGTGGTGGCGGCGGCCCACGGCATCCAGGCGGTGCAATGGCTCCGTGCCGAGGAGACCGAGGGGCGGGTCGACAAGGTCCTGGCCACCCCGACCACGCGCAGCCGGTGGATGGCGAGCCACACCGTTCTCGGGCTCGTCGTTCCCGCCGTCGACCTGGTCGTGGCGGGGGCCGCCGCCGGGGCCGGGTACGGGATCACGGTGGGCGAACCGGGTCAGGTGATCCGGGTGGCGCTGGGGGCGCTGGCGCAGGTGCCGGCGGCCTGGGTGGCGGTCGGTGTCGGCCTGGCCTTGTTCGGATTGATGCCCGCCGCTACCCGGGTGGTGTGGACGCTGGTGGGTGTGGCTGGCCTGGTGACGCTGCTGGGAAGGGGGTTCGGGTTTCCGCAGTGGGTCTTGAACCTGTCGCCGTTCACCCATTCCCCCCAGATGCCCGGCGGGGATCTGAGGGCGCTGCCGCTGGTGGTAATGCTGGGCCTGGCCGCCGGCCTGGTGGCGGCGGGATTCGTCGGGTTCCGCCGGCGCGACGTGCAGCCGGGCTGAGCCTCAAGAGGCGTTCTCGAGAGAGTTTTTTACCCTGGCGGTACAGCCGAACCTCAGGTTGGGCGGATTTCCTCGGCGAGGGGGGACTCGACTTCCAGGCCCATCGCGGCCGCCACCACCTCGATCGGGTGGATGGAGGGGACGCCGGTGCCGTGGGTGATCTGCCAGCGGCAGGTCTCGGAGTCGCAGGCCACCACCGGCCGGCCCTCCCGTTCCACGAACTCGAACAGGGGGCGGCCGACGTCCATGGCGATCTGGTACTTCTCGGTCTTGTAGCCGTAGGTGCCGGCGATGCCGCAGCAGGCGACTCCGCTCTCGACCACCTCCAGGCCGGGGATGAGATCCATCACGTCGCGGGCGGGGATGCCTAGACGGTGGGCCCGGTACTGACAGGGCGGGTGATAGGGGAGGCGCATCCGAACCTCGCCCAGCGGTCCCAGCCGTCCCTTGGCGGCCAGGCCGAGCAGGAACTCGTGGATGTCGTAGGTGCCGGCGGCGACGATGCGGGAGTCCTCGTCGTAGGCGTCGAGCAGTTCCGGCGCCTCCTCCTTGAGCGTCAGTGTGCAGGAGGTGGAGGTGCCCACGATCGGGATTCCCGCCCGGGCGTGCTCGACCAACGACGCCACGTTGGAGCGGTGGTAATCGCGGGCTGCGCCGAACTCGCCGTTGGAGAGAAGAGGAAGGCCGCAGCATTCGGGCCGGGGGACGATCACCTCGTAGCCGAGGTGTTCCAGCACCCGCACCGCCGCCCGCCCGACCCGGGTCTCGTAGTACTCGGTCGAGCACCCGGTGAAGAAGACGATCTGCCCGGCCGGCCCGGGCGATCGGGGCCGATTCTTGAACCAGCGACGGAAGCGAGGACCGGGCGAGTAGGTGGGGAGCGGGGCGCGGCGGTGGATGCCGAGGAGGCGCTCGGCCAGTGCCCGGGCGGGGCCGAACCGGAATCCGGCGTCGACCAGCGCTCCGACCGGCGAGCCCAGCTTGCCCAACAGCAGCGGGCGGGCCAGGAGGTTGTTGCGGAGGCGGGAACGGCCCGAGATCTCGTCGTCCTCCACCATCCGGGCCCGAGCGCGGGCGTTGATCTCGGCGATGCGCACGCCGGTGGGGCACACCTCGTTGCACACCCGGCAGCCCGAGCAGTAGTCGACCGAGTGGTCGGGGCTGGGCTGGTCGTCGTGGCGGAAGCGGGCGGCCTGGGGTCCCTCGTACTTCGGTCCCGGGAAGAGGTCGGTGACGGCCGACACCGGGCAGGTGGTGACGCAGATGTTGCACTTGATGCAGTAGTCGAGGGTCGCCTCGGGAGAGAGGGGGCGTTCGATGGTCACGCCTCCCCCCGGGCGGCGACGGCGGCGTTGCGGCCCGCCACCCAGCCGGTGGCGAGGGCGATTCCCTCCAGCGACCCCTCCTCGATGGGGTCGGCCCCGGCCAGGAGACCCCCGGCCACATAGATCCCGTCGGCGGCGGACAGGTCCGGCCCGGGTCTGACCCCGGCCCGATAGACGGCATGGCCACCGGGGTGGTTCTGGGGTCCGAACCAACCGGCGCGTGAGGATGGCCCGCTCACCTCGAGACCTGCCACCACCTCGCTCAGCGCCCCGTCGGCTCCCGCCACCACTCCACCACCGAGCAGCCCGCCGGTGGCCACCACCACCGCCTTCGCCCGGTGTTGCTGACGCCGGGCGGCCGCCTCCGTCAGGATCTCCAACCGGCCATCGCGCCGGTCCACCTCGACCACCTCGGCGTTGTCGATCACCGTCCCGCCCAGCGCCCGGATCCCTTCTCGGAGGATGCGCTGGAGCCGCATCCCCGGTATCGAGGGTGGCAGCACGGGAATCTCGAAGACCTCGGCTCCGAGGCGGGCCTCCAGGTCGGTGATCGCCTCTCCGGCCCGGTGCATTCCCAGTACGGCGGGGAACCCGATTCGGGGCGCCGTCCGTCCCGAGTCGACCACTGCCGCCGCCACCGCCTCCCGGAAGGCTGGATCGTCGAACAGTCCCGCCAGCACCGAACCGGTGACCAAGCGGCGCCGTGACAGCTCGGAGATCCGCACCGTGATGCCCTCGGTAGGAATCCCCCCCGCCGTCAGGTTGGCGGCCACCAGCTCGGGGAAGAAGTCGCCGAACCGCTCCAGTCCCACCACCAGCATCGGGTCGGACCGGTTCATGTCGCCTGCCAGCATCGTGGCGGGGACGAAGCAAGTGGGCCGGGGTGCGCCCAGGCCCCCGGGAACGAGGAGGTTGGCATCCAGGCTCCCCACCAGCGGATACCCGGCCGAGGCGGACAGGGCGACGATGGCATCGGCCGCTTCGGCCAGGGCGTCGGCGGCGAGGGCGTAAGGGTGGTCGTCGGGTAGACGGGAGAGGGCGGCGGCCGGGTTGGTGACCTGCTCGTTGCGCCCAGCGCCCAGATAGCCGAGCACGTCGATCGATCCGGCATGCCAGATCAGGCTCCCCCATCCCTTGGTGAGCAGGGTGGTGCCGGCGCCAGAAGTGGCCGCCCGCCAGGCGGCGATCAGGCCCGCCAGGCCCCCGCCCACCACGACCACGTCGCGGTCGGGGGCCACCGAGACGGTGGTGGCCGAGGCGGCGGAACGGGGGGCGGCGGGGAGGTCGGCCGGTCCGTCCGGATCCTCATACATGACCGGTCCCAGCGGTGAGGAGGAGGGACCGACCAGAGCGGGAACGGAAAGGACGCTCTGGAAGATGAGGTCGTCGAGGCGGGCCTGGCGGAGCTGGGACCCCCACAGGATGGGAAGCATCCCCTTCCAGCGCTCGTGGAGGAAGTCGCGTAGGGCGACATTGGTCTCCACCACCGGTCCCGGCCGCAACTCGTGGAGGATTCCCGTCACCCGGGGCAGGCACCATCCTCCCTGGCACGGCCCCATCCCCAGCCGCACCTCGCGGCGGACGTCGTCGATGGTCTTGGCGTCCGCCTCGCGGATGGCGAACTCGACGTCGGCCCGGGTGGCCAGCTCGCATTCGCACACAAGGTCGCCGTACGACTCCTCCGCCTCCACCCGGGCCAGGCGCTCGCCCAGCCAGTGGTGGTCCCGACGGCGGCGCCGGTCGGGGAGAGGCTCGAGGTGGGTGCGGCAGGTTCGGTCGACTCCCAGCTTCGAGCAGACGGCGTCGACGGTCACCTCGGCCATCTGGCGGAAGGTGGTCCACTTGCCGCCGGTGATCGTGAGCAGGCCGTCCACCCCGTCACGGGTGGCATGGTTCAACAGGGCGTAGGCACGGGTGATGTCGCGGGTCTCGGTGGCGTGGTCGTCCTCGAACAGGGGCCGGACCCCCGCCCAGGCCCGCAGCACCCGGGTTTCCGAGATACCGGGGACGAGCTTGTCGCCTTCCTCCAGCATCAGCCGGATCTCCCATGGTTCCACGGCGAAGCGCTCGGGGTCGGCCACCCCCTCGTCGGTGGTACCGATCACCGCCACGGTGCGGATGGGGACGATGATGTCGCCGTCGTCGGGCATCTTGCACCGGTTGACGATGGTGTTGAGCATCCGGTGG
>DATHVR010000177.1:0-2406 GCA_035461175.1 Acidimicrobiia bacterium
CCCGAAGCCTCGACGATCGGCCCCCCCGAGTCGATGACGGAGTACTGACGGATCAACCGGGGCGGCGTAGCCGCCGAGGTTCTTCTGTCGCGTTGCATTAGAAAAGTCCCACGGTTGATTGCAGTAGAAATGTCCCATCCGTGGGAGCGATCTCAGGTTGATGTCACCTTCACCTTTCCGGGGGTGAAGTCTTTCGGCCCCCGGCCGATCTTGCTATTCCGCCAGGGGTGGTCGGGTGCGGGTCGAGGCGGCTTTGGGCGGGGTCTCTTCCCGTTGGACCTCTTGCCGTTCGGGTGTGGCGCTGGCGACGGCGTTTTCAGGCGGGGCCGACGGGGACCTGCGACGTGGGCCGGCTCCGCGTGGTATTCGGCAATCAGATCCGGGGTGAGATAGCGATTCCTCCACCGGAAGTGGGTGGAGCCATCGACCCGGAGCTCGACGGTGACCTTGTCCCTGGGGCGGATGCTTCGGGCCTCTTCTTTCCGGATCTGGTACCGCTGGTTCTTGTAGCGAATGGTGAAGTCGTTGGTCACCACCCGCGTCCACGTTTCGGCGAAGAGGACCTCCGGCCGAGTTCGCTTCGGCAGGGGGCGGTGGCGGTCCCTCGGCTCGGCCGGCTCGACCGCAAAGCGCTGGTTCCAGAAGGGGATCCAGAAGTCTTCGAGAAACTGGTTGGCTGCCTCGAGGGTGGAGATCCCTGCGATCCGCATCTCCTTGATGAGCCGGTCCTGAGCGGTACCGAAAACTCGCTCAACTCGCCCCTTTCCCTGAGGCGAGAGGGAGCGGATGAGCTCCACGTCGAGTTCCCGCAGACCGCGCCGGATAATGGACTCGGTCAGCGTCGCCTCGCGCTGCTCCATGGGCCCCCTGTCGCCAGAGCGGGTGTCCTGGACGAAATGCCCTGCCTGATCGGCGTAGAAGGCCAGAGGACGCCCGTGCCGCTCCAGGTACGCGATCACCGCCTCTCGATTCACCTGGCCATTGTCCTGCTCGACGAAGCGAGCGTACTGGAGCCGACTGCTCGCATCATCGATCATGGTGACCAGCGTAAGCCTCTTCGGGTAACGATCCTCCAGCCACGCGTGATCGGAGCTGTCCCACTGCACCAGCTCGCCCACGGCCGCTCTGCGGGGGCGGGTCTTGCGATGGCGGGTCCCTCGCCGCTTCACCGTCCAGAGCCCCTCCTCGATCATCCAGCGCCGCAGCGTACACGCGTCGACATGTCCGATCTCCGGATCCCGGGAGAGGTGCTCGGCCCGCAAGGTCGGCCTGAAATCGTGGAACAGCGGTTCCACTGCCCTCTCCAGCACTTTCCGGCGCCAGCCCTCCGGCTTGGCTCGATTCGACCGCTGGCCCCGGCCCCGGTGGAGCACCGCTGAGTCCCCCTCCTCCAGATACCGATCCCGCAGGCGCCCCAACTGCTTCCGCGAAAGCCTCAAGAGCTCCGCACCACGCGTCACCGTGATCTCCTTCTTCGCCGCCTGCCGGACCACCACCAATCGGTCTCGGTCCCGCTGACTCATCTCCAGCATCTCCCCACTCCGCTCGAGCCCAGGCAGAAGCACGTCCGCCTGAAGCTCCCGAGTGGGACATTTCTATTGCAATGGAGTGGGACATTTCTATTGCCATGCTACACTGTCGCGTTGACGAGGCTTGCGTCCGGAAGCCCGACGGTCCCACCTTAGACTCGCCGCCGCCGGAGTCACGCCCACTGGCGGCTCCGGCGAGGCATCGCCGTGCGCACACAGCGCAGCGTCGCCTCGCACCAGGTCGCCGCCGCCATGAGCGAGAGCCGACTGTCCGCCGTCTTCAAGGAAATCCGGGAGCGGCGCGTCATCCCCTGGACCCTGGCTTACTTTGCCGGTGCCTGGGTTCTCCTCGAGGCCACCGGCTTCCTCGGCGATGAGTTCGGCTGGGCCGACTGGATCGTGCCGGCCTTCACCATTATCCTCGGCTTCGGCATCCCGTCGGCGATCACGCTCGCGTGGTTCCACGGTGCGGCGGGGTGGCAGCGTATCACGCGGCAGGAGGCGGCGGTGCACAGCCTGATCGCAGCGTCGCTGTTGGTCGCGTTCCTGCTGGGGCCGCCGCTGCCCGACCGGGTCGGACCGGGGGTGGGAGAACTCCCGCTCACGCGGGTGGCCGTCCTCTACTTCAAGGACCACAGCGAGGGCGGGGGGCTCGACCCGCTCTCCCGCGAACTGACGGAGGCGGTGGTGCACCGCCTGGCGCAGGTCCCCGCGCTGGACGTCCTGCCACTGAGCGCCGTGGGGGAGTTCCGGGACGTGGCGGCCCCGCTCCACAGTATCGTCGCAGCGCTGGGCACCGGGTCGCTACTCGAAGGAAGCATCACGGAGCTCGACGATCAGTTCGTGGTGACCGCCCAGCTCATCGAGGCTCGCTCGC
>DATHVR010000178.1:0-7587 GCA_035461175.1 Acidimicrobiia bacterium
GTCGAGAAGCTCCTCATCATCAACCATGTCGACCTTGTTCAAAAACACCACAATCGACGGCACACCAACCTGGCGGGCCAACAACACATGCTCCCGAGTCTGCGGCATCGGACCATCAGCAGCAGACACCACCAAAATCGCCCCATCCACCTGCGCCGCACCCGTAATCATGTTCTTGATGTAATCCGCATGACCCGGCATATCCACATGCGCATAATGACGAGCCTCCGTCTCATACTCCACATGAGAAATACTTATCGTGAACCCCCGATCCCGCTCCTCCGGAGCCTTATCAATCTGATCAAACTCCGTAAACAGATTCTGACCACCAACCCGCTCCGCCAACGTCTTCGTAATCGCAGCCGTCAACGTCGTCTTCCCATGATCAATATGACCCATCGTCCCCACATTCACATGCGGCTTACTACGCTCAAACTTCGCCTTGCCCATTTGCTCGGCTTCCTTTCCCGTTGTCGGATGTTGTTGACGTTCCCTCGGGAACACTTCCCTCGGGGGGACGTAGCGGCGGGCAGACTCGAACTGCCGACCTCTCGATTATGAGTCGAGCGCTCTCACCAACTGAGCTACGCCGCCTCGTCGCGCCGGTGGCGCGGCTTCGGCGTCCGCGACCGTCGTTAGGTCGCCGAAGCGGAGCCCCCTCGGGGACTTGAACCCCGGACCCCTTCCTTACCATGGAAGTGCTCTACCACTGAGCTAAGGGGGCGTCGGTTGTGGTTGCTGGAGGTTAGTGCCGCCCGGTCCCGTGTGGGCCAGGTGCCCTTCCTCCGCTGGTGCCGGGAGAAGGATTCGAACCTCCGAAGGCTGAGCCGGCAGATTTACAGTCTGCTCCCTTTGGCCGCTTGGGTATCCCGGCACACTGCAACCGCGCGCCGGAGCGCGCGGTGGTGAGAACCGAATTGTAGTGATGCCGGGCGGGCAGGCCCAAGGCGGAAGCAGGCTCATGCCGCCCGCCGCAGCACCACTCCTGCTCCGCCCAGACATGCCGCCAGGACGAGGCCGAACACCCCTCCCCAGCCCCGCACAGCAACGTCCCACAGCGAGATCGCCGCCAGGATCACCGAACCGACCAGCAGGTACAGGCCGACCTGTTCGGAGATCGGCGTCGGCTCGACCTCGTCGAAGTCGCCGTAGGTGGACCGGACCTGGTCCAGGTTCTTGCGCACGATGCGAGTCAGCCACCCGGTGACGACGGCGATGTAGAGGAGGGAAAGACCCACCCAGGCCGGGTCGAACAGGAATGAGGCCGCTATACCCATGGCGCCCAGGACCCAGGGCAGGGGCCGCCAGGCCCGGAGTCGGGCGTGGGCCCAGGTCGGGCCCCGACGCGATGATCCCACCGAGAACCAGGTGCCCCAGATGGCAACCCCGACGGCTACGACCCCCACGATGAGAGTGGACGCCGAGGTGTCGAGCGTCACCGGATGCCCGACGCCATCTCCTGGAGGCGTCGGACCCGATCCTCCATCGGGGGGTGGGTGGAGAACATCTTGGCCAGGGAGTTGCCCCGGACGGCCTTGAGCGGGTTCTCGATGAACAACTGGCTGATCGCCGGGTTGACGTCCATCGGCCGGCGCGCCGTCCCCGCCGCGATCTTCTCCAGCGCCGAGGCCAGCATGAGGGGCCGTCCGGTGAGTTCGGCGCCCGAAGTGTCGGCCTGGTACTCCCGGGTACGGGATATGGCGAGCCGGATCAGCACGGCCGCTATCGGGGCGAGGATGATCGACACCAAGCCGATGATGGCTCCCAGCGGGTTCTCGCGGTTGCGGTTGCCACCGCCGAACCAGAACGCCATGCGGGCGAAGATCGACAAGGCGGCCGCCAGCATGGCCGCCACCGACGAGATGAGGATGTCGCGGTTCTTGACGTGGGCGAGCTCGTGACCGAGGACGCCTTCGAGCTCGTCGGTGGTGAGAACCTGGAGGATCCCGGTGGTCACAGCCACGGCGGCGTGGTTGGGATTGCGGCCGGTGGCGAAGGCGTTGGGCTGGGGCGACTCGATCACGTAGATGCGGGGCATCGGCATCTCGGCCCGGGCGGCGAGTGAACGCACGATGGAGTAGACCTGCGGCAACTGGTGCTCCTCGACGGGCTTGGCCCGGCTGGCGGCGAGCGCCATCTTGTCCGAGAAGAAGTAGGCGACGAAGTTGATCCCGACGGCCATCACCAGGCCGATCCAGAACCCGTTGGCGCCTCCCCACGTGTAGGCGACACCCCACACGAGGGCGGAGAGGAAACCAAGAAGTGCGACCGTCTTGAGGTTGTTCATCGGTCCCCTGATTCTACCGACGGACCCGCGATATCAGACGTGCCTCGATCCCCCGACCCACCGTCGCCGCCGCCGTGGACTGTGGCCATCCGCCGGCTCCCGGTCACCGATCGTCGGTCGCGGTGGCGACCATCACCCGGAAGTCGCCCAGACCCCGCGGGTGCATCAGCGTCTCCGCCTCGGTGCGGACGGTTCTCACCCGCAACCGCTCCATCTCGTCTCCGGCCCGGGCCAGTTCCAGCTCCCGGTGGCGTAGCTCCGAGATCCGCTCCCGCAACCCGAGTTCGCCCAGGAAGTCGTCCTGGCGATGGAGGCCAACCTCTGCCCCGGCCTCTTCGGCGGCAGCCACGAGAGCGGTGAAGTTGACATCCGCGGTGATGTCGGTGGCGCCCGGCTCGTCGAGAGGATGCGGGCCGAGGTGGTGAGAACGGTAGGTGCGTAGCGTCCCGTCCCGGCGCCGCGGTGCCAGGTTCTCGGCGGTATCCCCGTAGTCGAACACCACCAGGCTTCCCTCCTCGAGCCGGGACAGGGTCTCTTTCACCCAGGAACCGGCCTCCAACTGCACCTCGACCCAACCGCCCTGATCGACCGGTCCGGCGAAACGTTCCAGCCAGCCCACCACCTCGGGACGGGGTTCGGCGTCGATGAAGACGAGGGCGTCGTCGTCCCGCCCCACCCACCGTTCCCGCCAGCCCTCCGGGCCGAGCTGGGCGATCGCCATCGGCAGATTGTCGATCAGCTCGTTGGCGAGAACCACTCCCCGCAGCGGATCCGGCACGGCCCCGAGGTCGGTCACCGCCCGCTCCCGTCCGACGATCTCGGCCAGCCGGGACCGGGCCGGAGGTGAAACCTCGACGGCCCAGGCTTCCACCGAGACGGCCCGGAGCAATGGGCGGAGCAGCGACCCCGAACCCGCCGCCACCTCGACGAATCGAAATGGGTCTCCGATCTGCTCCTGTCGACGACGCACCAACTCGGCCAGGGTCTCCCCGAACAGGGAGCTCACCTCGGGGCTGGTCAGGAAGTCTCCCGCCTTCTCGGACCGCAGCGCGCCGGCGGCGAAGAACCCGTCCTCGGAGTCGTATAAAGCGAGGCGCATGAACTCCTCGAAGGGCAGCGGCCCGCGCTCGTCGACGAGTCGAAGCAGACGGGTTTTGAGCACCACCCGACGATAGGGCAGAGCGACCGGGAGACGGCAACGGGCTAGATTCGGCTGGATGGGATTGGCGGCGAGCGGGATCGATCTGGAAGCGGGAGGGGTTCGACTCCGGGGCGCCCGGGAGACGGACCTCGACCCGCTGACCGAGATGTTTGCCACTCCGGAAGTGGCCCGATGGTGGCCCGACCAGACCCGGGGGGCCATCCGGACCGCCATCTCCCACGATCCGGGAATCATTCCGCTGGTGATCGAAGCCGATGGCGTGGTGGCGGGCTTCCTCCAGATCTGGGAGGAGACCGACCCCGAATATCGGCACGCCGGAATCGACATCGCCCTCCATCCGCGCTTTCAGGGGCGCGGGTTGGGCCCGGCCGCGATTCGCCTCGCATGTGACTGGCTGTTTGCCAACGGCCATCACCGGATCACGATCGACCCGGTCGCCGACAACACCCGGGCCCGCCGCGCCTACGAGAAGGTGGGATTCCGGAGGGTGGGGCGGCTGCGCCAATACCAGTGGGAGCCGTCGGCACAGTCCTGGGTGGACGGGGTCCTCTACGACCTGCTGGCGGAAGACCTCAGGTGACGGCCACCCGGCCCGCCATAATCCCCGGGATGAAGATCTTGTTCGTGGCCTCCGAGATGGCCCCTTTCGCCAAGGTGGGAGGCCTGGCCGACGTCCTCGGTTCCCTTCCCGAGGCGCTGGCCCGGCGGGGACACGAGGTGCGAG
Organism: Acidimicrobiia bacterium; assembly: GCA_035461175.1. Classification (GTDB taxonomy): domain Bacteria; phylum Actinomycetota; class Acidimicrobiia; order Spongiisociales; family ZC4RG35; genus DATHVR01. The sequence goes on from DATHVR010000178.1 coordinate 4,174, forward strand.
TGGTCATGCCCGCCTACGACGTGATCGAAGATCACGGCTTCCAGCCCCGGCGGGCCGATCCCGAGATGCTGGGTCTCGACGTCGGCACCCACCGGGTGGTGGCCGACGTGCTTGGATTGCAGCACGGGTCGGTCGCGGTCACCTTCATCGACGTCCCTAGCCTCTATCACCGGGGACAGCTGTACTCGGAGGCAGCCGACGAGCCGGCCCGCTTCGCCGTGCTCAGCCGGGCTGCCCTAGAACTGTGCCGGCGGTGGCGCTGGCAACCGGACGTGATCCACTGCAACGACTGGCAGACCGGCCTGATCCCGCTCTATCTCAAGACGCTCCACGCCGACGACCCATTTCTGTCCTCGGCCCGCACCGTGCTCACGATCCACAACCTCGCCTACCAGGGAATGTTCGAGGCCCCGACGATCGACCAGCTCGGCCTCCAGGACGCCGCCCACCTGCTGTCGCCCGAGCACCTGCGGGAGGGGCGGGTCAACTTCCTGGCCACCGGGATCGCCCACGCCGACACCATCACGACCGTCAGTCCGACCTATGCCCGGGAGATAGTCACCCCCGAGCACGGCCACGGTCTCGACGGACTGCTGCGGCGTCGGGCCGGGCACCTCGTGGGCATCCTGAATGGCATCGACACCGAGGTATGGAACCCCGCCACCGATCGCCACCTTCCATTCCGCTACTCGGCCAAGAGCCTCTGGCGCAAGGAGTGGAACAAGAAGGAGCTGTTGGAGCGTCTGGGTCTCGACTATCGCGAGGGGGTGCCGGTGTTCGGAATCGTCAGCCGCCTGGTCGAGCAGAAGGGAATCGGGCTGCTCCCCCAGCCGATCGGCGGGATGCTGGAACGGACCGACGCCCGCTTCGTCGCCCTAGGCAGCGGCGACGCCAACCTCGAGGCCACCCTGTGGACACTGGTGGATCGGTTCCCCGAACAGGCACGTTTCGTCTCCGCCTTCGACGAGGCTTTGGCCCACCGGATCGAGGCAGGGATCGACGTGTTCATGATGCCCTCCCGGTACGAGCCGAGCGGACTGAATCAGATGTACAGCCTTGCCTATGGCACCGCTCCCCTGGTGCGGAAAACGGGCGGCCTCGCCGACACAGTCGAGCATTGGGATCCGACCACCGAAACCGGGACCGGATTCGTCTTCGAGGACTTCGACGAGGGAGGGGTGTGGTGGGCGCTCAACCAGGCACTGGCGGCAATGCGCGACCGCCGGAGCTGGAAGCGGCTCCAGCTCAACGGGATGGCGATCGACAACTCCTGGAACCACTCGGCGGGGCGCTACGAGAAGCTGTACCGGCAACTGATCGGCTAGGCAGGCGCCTCGCTCTCGACCGACGGGGCGTGGCCGGGCTCCCGACGCCGGGCGAGACCGAACAGGAACAGCGAGGTCAGGCCGGCCAGGACCACCACGGCGCCGGCCACGGCGAAGACGGTCCGAACTCCCAGCACCGACGCCAGCGCACCGGCGATGGCCAGGGATCCCACCTGGGCACCGGTCGTGCCCGCGCTCAGGGCCGAGGCAGCCCGTCCCAGCAGCCGCGACGGCGCCTCCCGCTGCAGGATCGTCGAGGCCGACGCCTGCACCGGCGCCACCGCCAGGCCGACCGCCAGCATCAGCAGCGTCAGGCCGACGACTCCGGTAGCGAGAGAGAAGCCCGCCACCAGCGCCCCCAGCGTCACCAGGCCGCCTGAGATCAGGTTGGAGGGGCGGAAGCGGGCGGAGAGGACCGCCGTCAGCGTTCCCGCCACCACCACTCCCAGCGCCTGGGCTCCCTCGAGCAGCCCGAACCACGACTCGGAGAGCCCGATGTCACCGACCACGAACGGCACGATCAGACCGTTGACGGCGCCGAGACCGAACATGGCCAGGGCGGCGCCCACCAGCACTCCCGAGAGCCAGCGCGACCCGATCATGACTCGCAGTCCCTCGACCAGTTCGGAGAAGACCCCGGCCGCCGCCTGCTCGCCTCCGGGAGCCGGATCGGCCCGGGTCGCCACCCTCGCCACCATCGATGCCGACACCAGGAAGGTGGCGGCATCGATCACGAACACGGGCGCAAATGCCCCGGCCATGCCCACCAGCAAACCGGAAACCGCCGTGCCGCTGGTATAGGCCACGACCCGGGTTACCTCGTTGAGGGAGTTGGCCGAGAGCAGTTGCCGGCCCGAGACGACCCGCGGCAGCAACGCCTGGCGGGCGGGACGAAAGAAGGTGCCGGTGGCGGCGACCAGAAAGACGATCAGGTAGAGCATCCAGGTCGACTGGACGAACAACAGACAGAGCACCAGCCCGGCCCGGACCAGGTCGGAGACGACCATCACCCGCCTGAGGTTCCACCGGTCCACCCACACTCCCGCCACCAGGCCCACGACCAGGGTAGGAAGAGCACTGGCGATGAGCACGGTGGCGACCGCCGTCTCGTCACCCGTCAACCGCTGCACCAGAAACAGGAGCGTGAACAGGGTGAGGGAGTCCCCGAAGTCCGACACGACCTGGGCCATCCACAGGCGCCGGAAGTCCGGGATCCGGAGAAGGGACCGGATCTCGGTCACGCGCCGGTCCAGCGGGGGACCAGGGCAATCAACCGCCAGTAGGGCTCGCCGTCCCGGTCGTCATACTCCTCGATCAAGTCGTGGAGCTTCTCGAAGAACTCGGCCCGCCGTTCCGGCTTGATGCCGACGTAGCTCAGGCTGAGGATGGTGTTCTTGCTGTCGAGATCATCGAGCAGGCCGTGGGCGGCGGCTACCTCGGTGCCGGCCTCGGCGGTGCGGAACATGAGCTTGGCCGCCTCCACCCTTCCCTCGGCGCCGTACCTCTCCTGGAAGGCTCGTGACGGCCGAAAGGCGTCGGCGGTGACGGCGTAGATCCGCTCGGTCAGGCTTCCCACCGCTCGCTCCTCGACCACCTCGAGGAACCCGGCCCCCTGCAGCTTGTTGACGTGGTAGTAGATGCGGGTAACGGGGATGTCGAGGCGTTCTGCCGCCGCCTTGACGGTGGTCGGATCCTGGAACGCCTCCAGCAACTGGAGCCGGAAGGGCGAAGAGATCACCTCAAGTTGATCGAGGGTGTCGAATGTCTTCTCTCGAATGGTGGCGCGAGCCTCATTCATACCGGATCCCCAGTCATACCGGATCCACCAGGGGCCGGCCGGTGCCGGAGCGGGGAAGGGACCGGTTTCGAGCCGTCGCCCGCCGGGTGCGACGCCTACGGCGGATAGCAGCCTCCTCCAGCAGGTGCTGATGACGGGCCCGGCCCAGAGCCGAGGATGTGATGGGATTGAACATGTCGGCAAGATACATTCAACCCAGTTGAGCATTCAACCCATTTGAATTGAATGGCGAGCGGCTGAATGGACGCGGCGCCCGAACGGGCCACCGTCCCCGGACCGTGGCTCGTGGCC
>DATHVR010000179.1:0-7404 GCA_035461175.1 Acidimicrobiia bacterium
CCGCTGGGCGTCGGCCCGGGTCACGCCGTAGTTCCCCTGATGGGGAGCGGTCATGACCACGATCTGTTCGGCGTAGGACGGATCGGTGAGGATCTCCTGGTAACCGGTCATCGAGGTATTGAACACCGCTTCGCCGGTGGCGATGCCCTCGGCACCCACGGACAGACCTCGAAACACGGCGCCATCGGCTGTCACGAGCAGGCCCGGGGTCACTCCTGGCCTCCGTGGACGAGGCGGCCGGCGTGGATAGTGGCCACCACCCGACCGGTGAGGGAGCGGCCCCGGAAAGGGCTGTTCTGGGAACGTGACAGAAAGCGATCCGCGATCCAGTCGGCCTCGGGGTCGATCACCACCAGATTGGCCACTCCCCCTTCGGCCAGCGGCCGACCCTGGTCGACGAGCCCGGCGATGGCGGCGGGGGCGATCGACATCCGCTGGAAGAGAGTCGCCTGGTCGAGGTCGACCGAGGAGAGGGTGGCGGCGAGGGCTGTTTCGAGCCCGATCACGCCGCGGGGAGCTTCCTCGAAAGGAACCTCCTGCTCGTGGTCGGCATGGGGGGCGTGATCGGTGGCCACGGCATCGATGGTCCCGTTCTCCAGGGCCTTGCGCAACTCGGCAACGTCGTCTCCGGTCCGCAGCGGGGGGTACATCTTGTAGTTGGGGTCCATCGTCTCGACCTCACGATGGTCGAAGACGAGGTGATGGGGCGTCACCTCGGCTGTGACCGGTAGCCCGGCCGCCCGGGCCCGGCGGATCAGTTCCACCGTCCCGGCCGTTGAGACGTGCTGAACGTGATAGCGGGCGCCGGTGAGCTCGACCAGGGCCAGATCACGCGCCACGATCGTCTCTTCGGCCAGGGCAGGAAGGCCCCGCATCCCGAGCCGGGACGAGATCTCCCCTTCGTGCATGTGACCGCCCGCCCCGAGTGCCGGGTCCTCGGCGTGCTGGGCTATCACCGCGTCGTGGGCGGCCAGGTACTCCATCGCCCGGCGCAGCAGGCCGGCGTCGGTGACGGTGTCGCCGTCATCGGTGAAGACCCGCACTCCGGCCTCGAGTAGCTCGTCGAGATGGGCCAGTTCGACGCCGAGCCGCCCGAGCGTGATCGCTCCGGCCGGGACCACCTGACAGGATCCGTCCCGCCGGCCCTGCTCGGCTACGAACCGAGCCCGGTGGCCCATGTCGATGGGCGGGTCGGTGTTGGGCATCGCTACCACCGCGGTGAAGCCGCCGGCCGCCGCCGCCCGGCTGCCCGAGGCGATGTCTTCTTTCCATTCCTGGCCCGGCTCCCGCAGGTGGACGTGGAGGTCGACCAGCCCCGGTCCCACCCACATCCCCTGCGCCTCGATGACGGTGGCGGGGGTCACGGCCGGGGACCCCATCCGCAATTGCCCCTTTTCGACCGTCACGTCGGTCGTCCGGGGGCCGTCTGCGGTCAGGACGGTGCCGCCACGTATGAGGATCATCGACCTGCTCCCGGGGCGGCCAGGAGCCGGAACAGGACCGCCATCCGGGCGGCGACGCCGTTGCGGACCTGATCGAGGATCAGGGTGCGGGGGCTGTCGGCGACGTGAGGGGAGATCTCGACCCCCCGGTTCATCGGCCCGGGATGCATCACCACCGCCCGGGGGTGGAGGCGGGCGAAGCGACGGTCGTCCAGGCCGAACCGGCGGACATACTCCGGAAGGCTGGTGAATCCGCTCGCCCCGCCCCGCTCGGCCTGGATGCGCAACAGGTAGACCACGTCCAGGTCTCCGATGACGGCGTCCAGGTCTCCGGCCGGCTCCGCCGGCCAACCTTCGGTGTGGAGGGGTAGCAGGGTGGGGGGAGCGACCAGCGTCACCCCGGCTCCCAGAGTGGAGAAGGCGAGGAGGCAGGAGCGGGCGACCCGGGAATGCCGTATGTCGCCCACGATCCCGATCCGAAGGCCCTCCAGGCTGCCGAAGTGGCGCCTGATCGTTAGGGCATCGAGGATGGCCTGGGTGGGGTGCTGGTGGGCGCCGTCGCCCCCGTTGACGACCGGGACGTCGACCCACTCGGCCACCCGGTGCGCCGCCCCGGTGGCCGAGTGCCGCACCACCATCAGGTCGGCGCCCATCGCCCGCAAGGTCAGGGCCGTGTCCTTGAGGCTCTCCCCCTTCGTGACCGAGGAGGTGCCGGGACTGAACGAGAGGACGTCGGCCGAGAGGGCGCGGGCGGCCCGCTCGAACGAGAGCCGGGTCCGTGTCGACGGCTCGAAGAACATGGTCGCCACCGTCTGTCCACGCAGGGTGGGCACCTTGGGGATATCACGCCCCAGTACCTCCACGAACTCGTCACCGAGGTCGAGCAGGTCCTCGATGTCGGCCCGACCCATCTCCGCCAGGGTGAGCAGATGCTTCATTCACTGCTCCCGTTCTCTACCCACACCCCGGTCTCATCGTCGATGGGAATGGTTCTCACCGTCACCCGTTGGTCGGGTGCGGTGGGGAGGTTCTTGCCCACGTAGTCGGGGCGGATGGGAAGCTGGCGATGGCCGCGGTCGACTAGTACCGCCAGTTCCACCACCGCCGCCCGGCCCAGGTCGGAGAGGGCGTCGAGGGCGGCGCGGATCGTCCGGCCCGTGTAGAGGACGTCGTCGACCAGGATCACCGAGCGGTCGGTGATGTCGGCAGGTATGGCCGTGCGGGCGAGGTGAGTGGCGGCGCGTCGATCTAGGTCGTCGCGGTAGAGGCCGATGTCGAGTTCGCCGACCGGCACCGCCGTTCCCTCGAAGCTCTCGATGGCGTCGGCGATGGCGGTGGCCAGGGGCACCCCCCGGGTGTGGATCCCCACCAGAACGACCTGCTCGGCGCCGTGGTGGCGTTCGACGATCTCGTGGGCGATGCGATGGATGGCGCGCCTGACATCGTCGGCGTCCAGAACGGCGGCTGCCGTCATTCCAGCTCCTTGCCGGTCTCGCGGGGCCGGCTTAAAGGGGACAAGTTCGGTGTCAGTCTAGGCCTCTCCCCGCTCGCGCTCTGCCAGGGCGGCGAGGACGCCGTTGACGAAGGACCCGGAGCGCTGGGTGGAGTAGGTCTTGGCGAGGCGGACCGCCTCGTTCACAACCACGGCGGCGGGGGTGGACCGGTGATGACGGAGCTCGTAGAGGCCGAGGCGCAGGATCGCGCGGTCGATCACCGGCATGCGTTCGATGCTCCAATGGTCGCTGGCGCCGGTGATGGCGGCATCGAGCTGGGTGCTTTCGGCCATCACGCCCTCCACTAGCTGCCGCGCTCGCAGCGGCAGCTCGGCGAGCGGTCCCGTGTCGCCAGTTCGATCCGCCTGGTACAGAGCCTGCAGCGCCAGGTCGCGGGGCTCCTCGGTCACCTCAGGCCCGGGTCAGGTACTCGCCTGACCTGGTGTCGACCTTGATCCGGTCTCCCTGTTCGACGAACAAGGGGGCGTTGACCACTAGGCCGGTCTCTACCGTCACCGGCTTGGTGGCGCCGGTGCGGGTGTCGCCTTTCACTCCCGGTTCGGCGTAGGTGACCTCCAGCTCGACTGCGGCCGGGAGGTCCACCCCGATCGGAGTGCCTTTGTACAGGGCCAGGGTGACGGTGGCACCGTCGGTCAGATAGTTGGCGGCGTCACCCACGTCTTCCCTGGACAGGGCGATCTGTCCGAAATCCTCGAGGTTCATGAAGTGATAGCCGAGGTCGTCGGAGAACAGGTACTGGTGGTCCGAGCGGTCGATGTAGGCCTGGGCCACGTCCTCGTCTGCCCGGAAGGTGCGGTCCAGAACCTGGCCCGTTTCCACATTCTTCAGCTTGGTGCGGACGAAGGCCTTGCCCTTTCCCGGCTTGACATGCTGATACTCGACGATGGTGAACAGGCCGTCGTCGAGGGCAAGCGCCATCCCCGGGCGGATGTCGTTGGTTGAGATCATGGCCTCAGGATAGGGCGGCGGCCGTCTTCACAGGCCCACCGCCTGCAGGCCCTCGACCAGGTCGTCCTCCGACACGTGACGCAGTACCGGGCGACCGATCCGCTCCAGGAGCACCATCCGGATACCGTCGGCGGTGCGCTTCTTGTCGCGTCCGATCAGGGTGAGCACCGAGTCGCGTTCGGCCGTCGGAGCCCGGGTGGGGAGAGCGGCTGCCTCCAGCGCCCGGACCAGGGTCTCGGTCTCGTCGAAGCCGCACAACCGTTGCGAGACCGCAGCCGCCGCCACCAGACCGACGGCGACTCCCCGGCCGTGGGAGATGCCGGTGGCGAACTCGATTCCGTGCCCGATGGTGTGACCGAGGTTGAGGAGGGCCCGGTCTCCCGCCTCCCGGAAGTCGGCGGCCACCACCCCCGCCTTGACCCGTACCGCCGCCGGCACCACCAGCTCCAGATCGGCCTCGAGGCCGTCCTCGAGGTAGGCGGCCAGGATCTCGGGGGCCGCCAGCAGCCCCGCCTTGATCGCCTCGGCGGCGCCCTCCGACCTGAGCTCAGTCGGTAGGGCGTCGATCACATCCAGGTCGATGACGATCCGGCTCGGGTGCCAGAACACTCCCACCAGGTTCTTGCCGGCCAGATTGAGGGCGGTCTTGCCGCCGATGGCGGCGTCGACCGCGGCGAGGAGAGTGGTGGGGACATGGACCAACTCGACTCCCCGCATCCAGGTGGCGGCCACGAAGCCGCCGGCGTCGGTGATCGCTCCCCCACCCACGGCGATCACGGTGTCGTGTCGTCCCAGCCCGAAGGCGGCCAGATCGTGGTAGACCTTCTCCACCGCCCCCAGTGATTTGGCCTCGTCCCGGTCGGGCATGAGCACCTGGGTCACCCGGATCCCCGTCGACGAGACGGCGTCCGCCACCCGTGTCGCCACGGCGGAGGCGCCGGGCTGGGTGATCACCACGGCCTGGCGGCGATCCGCTCGCGGGGGCAGGAGGGGATCGGGCAAGCCCCGGCCGATGAGCGCTTCGCTCTCGGAGCCGATCAGGATCGATTCCACAGCTCGATCACTTGCTCGGCGATCTCGTCGGTCTCCCGTCCGTCGGTGGGGATACGGTGGTGGGCGGCCCCCACGTATTGGTCCCGGCGGCTCTCGAGCAGTTCGGCCAGCGCCTGGACCGGGTCGTCGGCGTCCGCCACCAGCGGCCGGCTCCCGTCCGAGCCCACCCGTGCCGCCAGCGTCTCGGGGGAGGCTTCGAGCCAGATCACGAGACCGGAGCTGCGCATGAGGTCGATGTTGCCGGGATCGAGGACCGCTCCCCCGCCGGTGGCTACCACCACCGGTTCCCCGGAGGCCGCCGAAGTGATCATTTCGTTTTCGAGCCGCCGGAAGGCGTGCTCGCCTTCAGCCGCCCACAGGTCGGCGATGGACGAGTCGGTGACGGAGGCGACCAGCAGGTCGGTGTCGACGAAGTCGAGGCCCAGGCGGCTGGCCACCTCGACGCCGACGGTCGACTTGCCCGACCCCATCATCCCGATCAGCCATAGCATCAGAAGCCGGCCAGCCGGGTCCGGTAGGCGTCTACGGACGAGACCAGGTCACCGACGGTGTCGCCGCCGAACTTGCGCATGACCTCGTCGGCGAGGACGTAGGCCACCATCTGCTCACACACGACCCCGGCCCGGGGAACGGCGCAGGTGTCGGACCGCTCGAAGAAGGCCTTGGCGGCCTCCTTGGAGTCGACATCGACCGAGTCGAGGGCGCTGAGCACGGTGGCGATGGGCTTCATCGCCGCCCGCACCCGCAGGATCTCGCCGATGGTGATGCCACCCTCTGTCCCGCCCGCCCGCAGGGTGTGTCGGGAGAAGGTGCGCCCGTTGTGGAAGATCTCATCGTGGGCCTGGGTGCCTCGGCTGCGGGCCTGGCTGAAGCCGTCTCCGATCTCCACCCCCTTGATCGCCTGGATCGACATCAGCGCCTGAGCCAGACGGCCGTCGATCTTGCGATCCCAATGCACGTGACTGCCGAGGCCGGGGAGGACGCCGTGGGCCAGGACCTCGATCACCCCTCCCAGGGTGTCGCGGCTGTCGCGGGCGCTGCGGATCTCCCCCTCCATCTGGGCGGCGGTGGAGGGTTCGAAGCAGCGGACCGGTGAGGCGTCGATCGTTCCCAGGTCGGCCGGGGTCGGCAGGGCCATGTCGTCGGGGATCCGCACCGCGCCGATCTCGACGATGTGGCTGAACACGGTCATCCCTACCTGGGCGAGGAGCACTTTGGAGAGGTACCCCACGACCGTCCGGGCCGCCGTCTCCCGAGCAGAGGCGCGCTCGAGGATGTCCCGGGCGTCGTGGGTGTCGTACTTGAGCATGCCGGGCAGGTCGGCGTGGCCGGGGCGGGGAGTGGTCATGCGTCGCTTGGGCTCACCCTCCTCGGGGTTCATCTCCTCCGACCACTTTGTCTCGTACTCGGTGTTGCGAATGAGGACTGACACCGGGGAGCCGAGGGTGCGGCCGTGACGGAGCCCACCCAGGACCTCGATCCGGTCCTTTTCGAGCCCCATGCGGGGGCTGCGGCCGTAGCCGAGGCGGCGTCGGGCCAGTTCCGCAGCCAGGTCCCCGGTATCGACGGTGAGCCCGGCCGGGAGTCCCTCGACCGTGGCCACCAGACCGGGACCGTGTGATTCTCCCGCCGTCAGAAAGCGCAGCACCGAAAGGATGCTACCGGCCTAGATCAGTGCCCCCGCCAGTGACGCTCCCCCCAGGATGGCCACCCAGGTCCCGATGATCATCGGCGGGCCGTAGGGGATCTCGCTCTTGGCGCCCGCCCGGGCGAAGGCGATTGCGATAAGGGCCAGCACTCCCCCGGCGGCGGCGGTGGCCATCCCGGCCACGAAGAGCCGGTCCCATCCCAGGTAGGTGGTGAACAACCCCAGGGACACCGCCAGCTTTACATCACCGAAACCGAAGCCTCCCCGCGCCACCAGGTAGACGACTGCAAAGAAGGCGGTGTAGGCCAGCGCTCCCAGGAAGGCCCGGGACAGGTACCCGGCGTTGCCGTCGAGCACAGCTCCGGCGGTCAGGAGCAGGGCGGCGACCGGTGTGCCGGGATAGGTGATCCGGTTGGGAATCCGCTTGTGATCGATGTCGGTTATGAACAGGGCCACCGACATGGCGGCGAAGAACAGATAGGCAGGCAGGACCCACCGCGTCCCGAACACCGCCGCCGTCCCGCCGGCCAGGGCGGCCGTGGCCATAGCGGTGATCCAGACTCGGGCCGGGCCGCGTCCGCAGGCCGGGCAGGATCCGAGCAGGGGCACGGAAGCGCCGCAGTCCCGGCAATTCCGGTGAGAGAAGGGCCGGTCGGCTCCGGCCTGGACGGCGATCTGATGGATGAACGGCCCCGCGATGAGGCCGATCAGCACCGACAGGGCGATATGCACAGGAGGGCGATGCTAATGGAGCTCCCAACCGTTCTGTGGGCCGGAAATGACGCCTCAGGCGTCATTT
>DATHVR010000180.1:0-3884 GCA_035461175.1 Acidimicrobiia bacterium
AGTGGGCGTTGAATGGAATGATCCATCAGAATCCAAAGCTCGCCGTGGCGCACATCGGCGGAGCACGCGACATCTACGTCAGCTGAGCTACAGCTTGCCCAGCGTTCGACACCGCTCACTTCTGCACCCAGAATCATCCACCTGTAGCCCTCTCGGCCCGCCCGATCGCGGGCCTCCTGCGGTGCCCCATAATCGCAACACCGGGACGGCTTCAGACCCGTCCTGGAACCGGCATTAGGTGCGGCTAGATCGAGCTATGTAAGGCCTGCTGCGCCCACTGTTGTGTAAAGCCTTTTCAGTTCGTTGGAGGTGGTGGCGGCTTTTACGGCATTTCGGGTCTTGGGGTCCTTGAGGTCGAGCTGTCGGTAATCGCCGTCGATTTCGGCGATGAGTCGGACGCGTCCGAAGAGGTGGCCGACGTAGCTGGCTAGTCCGGCGGCTTTGGGGGCGGCCTCGTCGCGGCTGGGATCGTGAGGGTCGAGCAGATCGACTACGACAGGACCGTCTTGTCGGAAGACCAGAAGGTCGGGGTACATCGGCCGAGTGACGCCTCTCAGCGTATAGGGTTCGTCCCCGGCGGCGACCGGTGTGATCGTGGCGGTTGCCCTGCCGACCGAAAGGACCTCGTACTTTGTGGTGTCTGATGGTCGGGTCCGGATCTGGACGATGGACCCTTGTCTGACATGGAGGCCGGGGAGGGCAACTTCTTCGGGGATGTGTTCTTCAAAGACAAGACCAAAGTTGCGGGAGTTGCGAAGTTCCTTTACTGCTCCCCGGAGTTCGGCTCGAAGCGTGGCGCCGCCGATTTCTTCGAGGAGGTCGTCGATCTTTGCCATCGTTTGGCTCTAGCTCCCGCGTGCTTGCTCGTGCCCGAACGGGCCTCGTTGGCCTGCTGCACTGTACCGGCTGAGTGTCACGGTCTTGCCGACCGACGTGGCAGGCGTCGCGGGCACAAATTCCGGTCCGAAACCAGACTCGTACGGCCAGTGGCGAGGCGAAACCAGGCTAGTTCGGGTAGCCCAACCAGACCTCATGGCTACAGATTGGCTACACCGAGAACACGTGTTCGGGCCCAAAACACAGTGGTATCAGGCTCCGGGGGTGAGACTCGAACTCACAACCAACGGATTAACAGTCCGCTGCTCTGCCGATTGAGCTACCCCGGAAGGAAACGAAAGGGTACCAGTCCCGGATTGGGGGCCGAATCTCCCTAAGGCACCCGGGGATCGGGACGACCGTGGTTGTCGGCCACCGCCCGCAGACCCTTTCCGCCCGCCGACAGTCCACCGGCGAGGGCGTGACGACCGGCATCGATCAGTCCCACCGCCTGATCACTCAGTTGAGCCACTGCCGGGTGCGAGCGGAGGTTGCGGGAGATGCGGACGATCTGCTCGTATCGCGGTCTGCCGGCTCGGGCACCGAGCACATATCCGATGGCGCCGCCGACGATCATTCCTGCTCGAAAACGCATGGTGCCATGATCGCAGGGGCCGGCGGCTACGTCACGCCGGTGACCCCGGGATCAACGATTCGGATTCTCCGGACATGGCGCCCTGGCGACGGTTACAGTCGCACCACGTTTCGAAGGAGCCCCTCATGAAGAACGCCGCCAAGATCGAGTATCTGTCCAGGGTCCCGCTCTTCTCGGGATTCAGCAAGAAGGACCTGGGTGAGGTCGCCCGCCACGTCGACACCATCGACGTACCTTCCGGAACCACCCTGACCGAGGAGGGCAAGCTCGCCCACCAGTTCGGCGTGATAGTGGAAGGGGCGGCGGCCGTCCGCCGCAACAAGCGCAAGCTGGCCGATCTGGGACCGGGCGACTTCTGGGGAGAGATGGCGCTGCTGCTGAAAGAGACCGCCTCCGCCTCGGTCGTGACCACCGAGGACTCGTCGGTCCTCGTGATCCACTCCCGTGAATTCAGCCACCTTCTCGATCGCGTCCCGCCGCTGTCGAGGAAGCTGGCGACCGGACTCGCCGCCCGCCTGCTCGAAGCCGACAAGAAGCTGTCCGTCTAAGACCTCAGCCCTCGTCGAGGAACCCGGCCAGGCGCTGGGACTTGTCGGGATGACGCAGCTTGGCCAGCGCCTTCATCTCCAACTGGCGGACTCGCTCGCGGGTGACGTTGAACTCGGCCCCCACCTCCTCGAGGGTGCGGGTCTTGCCGTCGGCGAGGCCGAAGCGCATGATCAGCACCTCGCGTTCCCGCTCGCTGAGGCCTTCAAGGGCCAGCGCCAACTGATCCTGGAGGTTGGCGAAGGTGGCGGCGTCGACTGGCCGCTCGCCATCGGGATCCTCGACCAGATCGCCCAGCGTCCCCGACGAGTCCTCTCCCACCGGCATCTCGAGAGAGATGGTGTCCTGGGCGAAGCGCATCAACTCCTCCACCCGGTCGGTGGGAAGGTCGAGATCGGCGGCCAACTCGGTGATAGTGGGGTCACGGCCCAGGTCCTGGGCCAGATCCCGCCGCGCCCGCCGCAGCTTGTTGACGACGTCGAGGACGTGGATGGGCATGCGGATAGTGCGACCCTGATCGGCGATGGCCCGGGAGATGGCCTGGCGGATCCACCAGGTGGCGTAGGTGGAGAACTTGAAACCCTTGCGGTAGTCGAACCGCTCGACGGCCCGCATCAGGCCCATGTTGCCCTCCTGGATGAGGTCGAGCATGGCCAGGCCCCGGCCGACGTAGCGGCGGGCGATCGAGACCACCAGCCGCAGGTTGGCCTCGACCAGACGGCGATGGTCGAGTTCTCCCTCCTTGACGCTGTGATGGAGGACGGCGGCATCCTCGTCGGACAGTTCCTCGGTGTCGAGCCGCTCCTGGGCCCGGCGGCCCGCCTCCAGGCCCATCGACAGCTCCACCTCCTGCTGAGCGGTGAGGAGCCGGTAGCGGCCGATCTCGTTCAGGTACATCCGCACCGGGTCGGAAACGGCGATGTCGGTCACCTCGTCGAGGTTCATCTCGACCTCTGGCCCCTCCTCGGTGAGCTTGATCCCCTTGCCTCGCAGGGTCTCGAGCATCGCCTCGAACGCCTCCCCGGGCGCCTCGGCGTCCTCGAGTTCCTGTTGGACCTCGGCCATGGTCAGGAACCCGCGCTGGCGCCCGCGCTTGGTCAGCGCTGCGATCACGGCGTCGAGTTGCTCGCTCATCTCTGCTTCCTCTCCCGCTGCAACGCTATCAGTCGGTTGAAGGCCTGGGAATACTCCTCACGGGCCGGATCGGTGGCGGCGATGACTGCCTCGAGACGGTCGATCTCGGCGTCGATTCGCATCGATCGTGCCTTGGCGAGGAGATTCTCCTCGCCCTCCCGCTGCCCGTCGACGGCGTGGGCCAAGAGCAGCGAACGCATCTGCGGCTCCACCTCAAGCGCAGACACGTCGACCTCGCCCTTCCCGGGCTCCCGGTTGGCCTCCAGGATCTCGGCCGCCGCCCGCAGATCCGGCTCCTGGAACAATGCTGCCACGACCTCGCCCGCCCCGGCCGGGTTCGAGATCATCAGCCGCAACAGATCCGACTCGAGACGGCGGCGGGGACTGGAATCGCGGGTGGGCCGGCCCTGGGGAGCCCGACCCCGGCGCGGGCTCCCGACGGCCCGGGCGACGTCGTCGAGTTCGACCCCCAGCAGACGGGCCACGAACCGCTCGTATTCACGACGAGCGATCGGGTCACCGACCCGGCCCAGTTGGGCCGCGGCCGAGTGGAGAGCCCGGGCCCGTCCCTCCGGCTCACTCAGGTCGATCCGAGCCACCTCCCGCTCGAGCCGGAACTGGAGCAGGGGCCGGGCCGAATCGATGGCCTGGCGTAACTCGTCCACCCGACCGGCCTGGACGATGTCGGCCGGGTCCCCGCCGTCGGGCATCACCGCCACCCGCATGTCCAGAT